>JAUQQG010000121.1 GCA_030550015.1 bacterium
AACGTATTCACCGCCGTGTGGCTGACCGGCGGTTACTAGCGATTCCGGCTTCACGCAGGCGAGTTGCAGCCTGCGATCCGAACTGGGACCGGGTTTTTGGGATTGGCTCCCCCTCGCGGGTTCGCAACCCTTTGTCCCGGCCATTGTAGCATGTGTGTAGCCCAGGGCATCAGGGGCATGATGACTTGACGTCATCCCCACCTTCCTCCGGCTCATCGCCGGCAGTCCCCCTAGAGTGCCCGGCATGACCCGGTAGCAACTAGGGGCAGGGGTTGCGCTCGTTGCGGGACTTAACCCAACACCTCACGGCACGAGCTGACGACAGCCATGCACCACCTGTGCCGGCTCCCGATTTTACGGGTCCCCAACCCTTTCGGGCGGGTACTTCCGGCATGTCAAGCCCTGGTAAGGTTCTTCGCTTTGCATCGAATTAAACCACATGCTCCACCGCTTGTGCGGGCCCCCGTCAATTCGTTTGAGTTTCAGCCTTGCGGCCGTACTCCCCAGGCGGCTCGCTTAATGCGTTAGCTTCGGCACTGAGGGTTTGACCCCCCAACACCTAGCGAGCATCGTTTACGGCTGGGACTACCCGGGTATCTAATCCGGTTCGCTCCCCCAGCTTTCGCGTCTCAGCGTCAGGGACAGGCCAGACGGCCACCTTCGTCACTGGCGTTCCTCCCGATATCTACGCATTTCACCGCTACACCGGGAATTCCACCGTCCTCTCCTGCCCTCAAGCCCAGCAGTATCCCACGGCTTCCCACGGTTGAGCCGTGGGCTTTCACGTGGGACTTACCAGGCCGCCTACACGCGCTTTACGCCCAGTGAATCCGGACAACGCTCGCCCCCTACGTCTTACCGCGGCTGCTGGCACGTAGTTAGCCGGGGCTTCCTCTGAGGGTACCGTCACCCTTTGCAGAGCAAAGGGCTTCTTCCCCTCTGACAGCGGTTTACACCCCGAAGGGCTTCATCCCGCACGCGGCGTCGCTGGGTCAGGCTTTCGCCCATTGCCCAAGATTCCCAACTGCTGCCTCCCGTAGGAGTCCGGGCCGTGTCTCAGTCCCGGTCTGGCTGACCACCCTCTCAGGCCAGCTACCCGTCATCGCCTTGGTAGGCCGTTACCCCACCAACTAGCTGATAGGCCGCGCCCCCATCTCGGAGCGAAAGGTCCGAAGACCAATCCTTTCCTCTCCCGCGCATGCGCGCAGGAGAGGATATCGGGTATTAGCCCCAGTTTCCCGGGGTTATCCCCGTCTCCGAGGTAGGTTAGACACGTGTTACTCAGCCGTCCGCCGCTAGAGCTGAAACCTCTGGCCGAAGCCAGAGGCCAACCCCCGCTCGACTTGCATGTTTTAGGCACGCCGCCAGCGTTCGTCCTGAGCCACGATCAAACTCTCCGTGAAAACTTGAGGACAAGCTTTGCACGGAGAATCGGGGACGTCGCGGGGCCTCCTTGCCACTATTCAATTTTCAAGGTTCAAGGGACAAGGCCACTTTCGTCGCGGGAGATCACACACAGAGCGAGTGGCCTTGCGAGACTCAACCGCACTCTATATATATCAGCCCGCATCCTTCTTGTCAATACCTCTTCCCTTTTTGGCATTCTCCCTCTTCCTTTTCCGGTTCTTGGGAATTCGCATCACTCCAGTATACGCGCCAAAGGGAGCTTCGACCGTTCCCGACCTACGGTGCCCACCTATGTGAACTATTTTAAAAATGACCGTGCCGAGAATCGGTAGGCTAACAAGAAGGGGCGAGGGACTCTCCCGGAGCAAATATCGATAAGACCAATCACCGGTAGGCATGGTCGAGGCCGAGGGACTGGAAGCAAAGGAAAGGACCGAGTTTTGCCACACACGGCATGAAGGAGTGTAGGGCACCTTTGAGAGGCAAAAGAAGATTCCCTGGTTGTTTTTGTGGACGGGACTTGTGGGGGGTATTATAATGAGAAATGATGGAGGCCTCAAGAATTGACTTTTGCATATGCACGTGGCCGTCCTCGCCCCCATTGCCTGGAGGGTCCCACCTCGCCATTATGGGGGGTGGGAGATCGCTGTACGAAGCCTCGTGGAGGGGTTAACCCGCCGGGGCGTAGAGGTCACCCTATTTGCAACTGCAGACTCCTCAACATCTGCACGCCTCATCAGCGTTTGCCCTAAACCGCTTGCAGAGGATCCTTCTCTGGCACCATTGGGAAAAGCCTATGAGTTCCTCCATGCCGCTGCTTGCTTCGAACGGGCAGAGGAGTTTGACGTCATCCACAACCACGCGGGCTCTTATTGGGTGTGTTTCTCCCGCCTCGTCAAGACACCGGTGATCACGACGCTTCATGGATCGGCTGCGGAGCCCTGGAGTCGCCTGATCTATTCCTACTACCGCGAAGGGCCATACATCTCAGTGACAGATGCAGAACGTCTTCTCGCACCAGAGCTTACCTACATCGCGACGATCCACCATGGGGTAGAGGTGGAGGAGTTCCCCTTCGGGGAGAGGCCTGGTGAGTATCTCCTGTTTGTCGGGCGCATCGCCAGGGTTAAGGGAATCCACCTCGCCATCGAGGTCGCCAAGCGCACGGGAATGCCCCTTATCCTCGCCGGGATCGTCCCCCCCGAGGAAGAGGAGTACTTTCACACTCAGGTGAGCCCCCACATCGATGGGGAGCAAATCCGTTTCATTGGCCCCGCGGAGCATCCTCTCAGGAACCAGCTCTATGCCGGGGCCTACGCGTTCCTCCATTTGATCCAGTACCACGAAGCATTCGGCCTCACCATGATCGAGGCCATGGCGTGTGGGACGCCGGTCATTGCCATAGGAATGGGATCCGTCCCCGAGATCGTTGCACATGGACGCACCGGCTTCATCGTGCATGGTGTAGAGGAGGCAGTCGAGGCTGTGGAACGCATCCCACGCATCTCCCGGGAGGCCTGCCGAACTTGGGTCGCGCAACGCTTCCATGCCCAACGGATGGTCGACCAGCACATTGAGGTGTACGAGCGCGTCCGTCTTCGGAAGCGTGACCTGCAAGCCCAAGGGAAATGGTCCGAGGAGGTGATGCATCATGTACCGACCGGTGGTGGAGTACACCAGGAACGTTCCCAATAAGCTCACTGTGGCATTGATCTCCACCTATCCTCCCCGGGAATGCGGGATTGCAACGTTCACCCGGGATCTCAACTTTTCCCTCAATCTCGAAAGCCCCTGGATTGAGACCTTCGTCGTGGCGATTACCGACGATGGCGCGCGGTATCCATACGGAACGGAGGTCCGCTGGGAGCTCTACCAGAACGATCCAGCGAGCTATCGGGAGATTGCCCAGGCTTTGAACGACGCAGGTGTGGATGTGGTGAACATCCAGCACGAGTTCGGCATCTTTGGGGGCGAGTGGGGAGAGTATGTCCTGGACTTGATGGAGCGGGTCGATGCGCCGATCGTGACCACGCTTCACACAGTTTTACCCAATCCTCTCCCGATCACGCGCAATATCATACGGAACATCGTCCGACTCAGCGATGCGGTCGTAGTGATGCTCCCCTCAGCAGCAAAGATCCTACTCGAGAGCTACGGGATCACCAGCGATCACAAGATCTTCGTGATCCCCCACGGGGTGCCCACCCCTTCACTCACCCCTCCCCTCGAGGCTAAGCGGCAGCTGGGCTTGCTTGGTCGAGAGGTCATCACCACATTCGGTCTCATCAGCTCTGGAAAGGGCATCGAGGATGTGATCGAGGCGCTCCCCCAGGTCCGCGCAAAACACCCCAAGGTGCTCTATCTCATACTGGGGCAAACCCACCCTAACGTCCTGCGGAGAGAGGGCGAAGCTTACCGGAACTCCCTGGTCCGGCGTGTCCAGGACCTTGGGCTTGAAGAAAATGTGCGATTTGATAACCGGTACCTCCGCGAGGAGGAGCTCGCCCTGTACCTCTCAGCAACCGACATCTACATCACGCCCTACCATAATCCGGACCAAGTAACAAGCGGCACGCTCTCCTATGCTCTTGGCTTTAACCGAGCGATTATCGCCACTCCTTACCTCTATGCTCGTGACCTCCTGAAAGACGGGAGAGGGATCCTCGTCCCGTTCCGGAGTCCGGAGGCAATTGCAGAGGCCGTCCTCTATCTCCTCGACCATCCCGATCTCCGCGCGCAGCTCCAGCATAATGCGTCTATGCTGGCAGCCCAGATGCGCTGGCCCAAGGTGGCGAGGAGCTACCTCGCCCTCTTCACACAGATGAGCAGGGAACGGGTGCAGCCCGAGGCATCATGAGCGTTCTCAGGAGCCTGGATCTGAAGCACCCCGGCGAAAGTCAAAAGACTTTTGCCGGGGGCCCCTCTTGAAACAACGGGGTCCCCAGCAAAATCTCGACAAGAGATTTTGCGAGGGGTACATGGGTGTGGATCTCTCTTCCGGACATAGCGCCCGATTCTCCAAGATCCTCATGATGAAGGCATGGGCAAGGTTTCCTGGTGGCGTGAGGGAGAGAGGAAGGGGGGATAACGATGCATCTTCCGCCCTTGAACCTTACCCATCTCCGCTGTCTCACCGATGACACAGGGATCGTCCAGCATGCGAAGTTCTCGGTGGGAGACCCAAAGACGGGCTACACCACCGACGACAACGCGAGGGCGCTCGTGGTAGCTGCCCGTCTAAGCAGGAACAATGAGGTCCTGGACCTCGTCCACACCTACCTTCACTTCTTGTTGTACGTACAACGCGAGGATGGGACGTTCCACAACCTCGTCGGATATGACCGACATTTTCTCGATGAGATTGGCTCTGAGGACACTTTGGGAAGGGCCATTTGGGGATGTGGAGAGGTGATTGCTGCAGAGCTCCCTCCCAACCTTCAGAGGACAGCGGAGTACATCATTGAACGGGCGCTCCAGCATATCCCCCGCCTCCGTTCCATGAGAGGATGGGCAAATAGCCTCCTCGGGCTCATCCCCTACTACCGAGCAACGAGGCGTCCCGATGCCTTCCACATGATCCAAGAACTAACCACCCGCCTCCTCGCGAAGTATGAGCAACACGCCTCCCCTTCCTGGCGCTGGTTTGAAGATATCTTGACGTATGACCTCGCACGCCTCCCCCAAGCCCTCCTGGAGAGTTATGGCCTCCTTAAGGAATCACGTATCCTGGAGGTCGCAGAGGAAGCATTGGCTTTCCTCACCGAGGTTCTCTTCCTCAAGCCGGATGGAGAGATGGGGAATAAGGCCGTGCTGGCCCCTGTGGGCAACCGCGGCTGGTACCCTCGAGGTGGCATACGAGCACTCTATGACCAGCAGCCTGTGGATGCAGGATGTCTCGTAGAGGCATACGCCGCGGCATATCAACACACGAACCACCGACGTTACCGCGATCTCGCTCAAAAGGCATTCCTCTGGTTCCTGGGAAGGAACTTGAAGAGGGAACCAGTCTACGACCCTGCCACCGGAGGATGCTACGATGGCATTACAGAGAACGGAGTGAACCTCAACCAAGGGGCCGAGGCAACAATTGCCTACCTCCTCGCCCGCCTGGCAATGGAGGAAATTCAAAAGAAAGCGTGAAGGACCGAGAGAAAGGGAGGCCAACTTGTGGAGGGAGCTCTGCTTGGGTTGGGATTAAGTACAGCCATCAGTGCACTTGCCCGGTGGCAGCGCCTGCTCACGCGAGATGGAGCCATTGCCGCAATCGCTGTTGGGACTGCGATTTTCGCCTCCGGTGGGTGGCGTTGGGCCACGGTCCTCCTCGTCTTTTTTGTTACGAGTTCCCTCTGGACGCGCATTTCCCATGTCTGGAAAGGCCAAGAGAGGGAAAACTGGGCCCCCTCTGCAAGAGAACCAGAAGGAAGGACAGCCGCCCAGGTCATGGCGAATGGAGCGATACCCGTTGCGGCGGCACTGGCATACGGCTTCGGGGTGGCAGGCGCTCTCCCAGCTTTCCTCGGGGCGATGGCGGCGATGACCGCTGACACCTGGGCAACGGAGGTAGGACTCCTTAGCCCCTCCATGCCCCGCCTGATCACCACGGGTGAGCGGGTGGAACCAGGACGCTCAGGGGGGGTCACCTTCGAAGGGACGGCTGGAGGTATCCTCGGAGCATGCACCATCGCCACTCTGGCTCTGCTGTTCTGGCCGTCTCCGTCCCTATGGTTGGGGACCTTCCTCGCCGGGGTCACCGCGATGTTCATAGACAGCATCCTCGGAGCGACCATCCAGGAGGGTTTTCGTTGCCCTGCCTGTGGAAGGGAAGGAGAGAGGGCCGTTTGCTGCAACAGGCCTACGGAGCGGCGCCGTGGGATCCGGGGGATCACCAACAACGCCGTGAACGTTCTCGCCTCGGGATGGGGAGCAGCTGTGGGGATCGCCTCCTCCGTTTTCTTGTAAGAGGGCAGCAAAATCTTGTCCAATGATTTCGAGGGGACTCCCCTTGAGTTCACCGAGAGGGCCGACGTCCTTTCGATCGCGTAGCCGCCTTCCGTGATTTTACTCCGTTGGACCCGTTTCGGCTAGACGACCGGGTGGGCGTCTGTTGTGCCCGCTCGAACTCCTGGAGAGCTTGGATGAACCGAGCCGCTGCATCGCTTGAGGATGTTTGCTGGTGATGTTCGCTTCCCCCATTCCCCCGGTTGGTAAAAGAAGCAAGGACCTTCTCCCGAGCTTCCTGTGTCCTTCCCCCTCCATCTCTCTTCGGGGTTTCCTTCGCACTCCCGGAAGTAGAGAGCCTCCGGTCCCACTCCTCCAGAAGTCCCCTTGCCTCGGCGATGCGAACCTCTAGCTCGGCGATCACGCCCTGGGCGGTATGCTCCAGGAGCCGGACGGCCTCTTCCATCCGGGATGGAACGACCGCTGGGGCTAGTTTGGCGATGATCCCCTTGCGCTGAAGCCACAAGAACACCCCGGCGAGGAACAAAACCTGCACGACTGCCACGGTGATGAGCTGCTCCATCGTTCTCTCCCCTCCCTTTCCTCAGATCGCCAAACGAAACCAAGATCAGATGAGACGGCTAGACTACAGTATCGATATGCTTTTCCTCCTTCCCTGAGTGCTGGCGGTTTTTGGAATCTCTCCCTCGTTGACGGCGTCCCTTCTCCTCCTCGCGGACGGGAGGCGGGCCCTCCGAGCTCTTTCCCGCTCCCATAACCTGAGCTTTGCGCTCTTGGATCCGTTGCGAGACATCGATAGCGGCTTGCTCCTGAGGGACCTTGGTTGCCCTTGGGCCCGTGGGCTGCACCCGTTCAACTTCCTGGGACTTCGCAAGCACATCACGCAACTCAATGGGCTTCATCCTCCCACTTCCCTCAACTATCCCGGCAACAGCCTTTTGGCTTGTGCCGGGGTTCCTCCCTTAGATCCTGCCAACTGCACGATTCTTCACCCCAGACCGCGGACGCTGGGAAGCCACTCGCTCCACGAACCCCCTTCTCGCAAGCTTGCTCCGGAGATGCAGGATGGCTTCTGCAAGAATCTGGCTCGCCCTGGACTCCGTCACGTTCAGAACCGCCCCGATTTCCGCAAGGGTCAGGCGTTCATAGTAATAGAGTCCCAAAACAAGTTTCTCGCGCTCTGAAAGCTCTCCAATGCTCCTCATGAGCGCCTGGTGGAGCTCCTCCCGCTCAATCTGTTCGAGAGGATCAGCCGCAGAGGGATCCGGGAGCTGTTCAGCTCCACCAGAACGCTCGTCCAGCCGCGCCCGGAGCAGCTCCTCAAAGGAAAGGACCACAAGCCCCCCCATCTTGGCTAGGTCCTCTCGCAGTTCTTCCGTGGAGATCCCCAGCGCCTTCGCGGCCTCGGACTCCGTAGCTTCCCGTCCCAGCTGCATCCCGAGATCTCTGTACACTTGCTCGATCCGTCGGAGGCGCGCACGGATCGTCCTGCTGGCAATGTCCACGCTCCGCAGGTAATCCAGAATCGCCCCGCGGATCCGCGCGAGGGCAAAGGCCTCAAAGTTGATCCCCCGGTTGGGGTCGAACCGGTCGATGGCTTCAAGTAGGCCGATCACCCCATACCCCTCGAGGTCCTCAAGAAGAACGGTGTTGGGAAGGTTGCTCTTGATACGCCGGGCTATCCCCTTGACCAAGTAGAGGTAATGTAACGCCAGGGCCTTCCTCGCTTCCTGATCCCCAGCCCGCTTCAGTTTGTGCCACAGCTCTTCCGTCGTCATGGCCTTCATCGAGGAAACCCCGCAATCACGCCTCTTGCCTTGTTCTGAAGCACTTCTCTCCTTGCTCCGAACGCTTGGCTCCTCGCCCTAGAATTCTTGCTCTTCTTGTCCGATGCTCCGCACCCGAGCGATCCCCGTAGCAGGGTAGAAGTACACCGAGCGTCCCACATTCCCGCCGATCCTCGTGGCGACAACGCGGATGTTCAGGCGTTTCAGCTCCTCCTCGACAGCCTGGATATTGCGCTGCCCGATGTTCAAAGGACTGTCCGCGGCGGTTTGGAACATGCTCGCGCCCCCGGCAAGTTTGGCCACGAGCTGGGAGGGCTTGGCTCCAGCTTTCACCATCTCTTCCACCAGACGCGGGATCGCCGTATCCGCAAACTTGTAGGGCGTCGTTCCTCCTCTCCCATCAGGTGAGGTCGGGAGCATGACGTGGGCCATCCCGGCGACGCGCCGTACAGGATCGTAGAGCATCACGGCCACACAAGAACCAAGCCCCAACGCGGCAAGAACAGAAGAAGGATTTGCGGTGACGTATCCCTCCGCCATCCCTACCCGGATCACCTCCGGGCTCTCTTTCTTCTCTCCTCCATCTTCGTTCAGTACTCGTGCGCTGCTCCTTGGAGAGGGATTCCCCCCGAAGGAAGCGCCCTCGAGAGGACCGGTAGAGACAGTTTGCGCACCTCTTTCCCAGAGCATAAGACCGGACAGCGGGAAAGGATCCGACACCCACCAGTGGCTGTGCTGTATCCACTGAAGACTCCCCACCATCGTGATCACTGCCTCTCCCCAAGGGCTCGCAAGATCGTCATCAGAGCGACGCCTTCAGGGATGAACACCATGTAGCCACTCAAGGCCCTCCCAGCGTCCTGGAATTCTGTCTCCACGACCAGCACATGGTCGCCTGCTTTGCCGATCTCGATGAGGACTGTGCTGAGGATCGCTCCAAGCATATCCACGGCAATGAGCGGAGGAGTAGGGACTACAAGGAGGCCAGTGAAATCTGCGAGGGCAGTGAGGTAGGAAGAGGTCAAGATGTTTCCTACCTCCTCGAGTGCCGACCTGCCCATCTCCGTGAGATCCTCCTGTGGCCCCATGAGCATCTCCACCAGCGCCATCGCCGAGCTCCAGGGGGCAAAGAAAAGCATATGGCCCGGGGCATCCCCCGTTACCGAAAGGTAGACCCCGACCACAAGAGTCTCCGTCCCTCCGACCAGCTCAGGAGCCTCGCGCAGCGGGATCACATATGCCCGTGGAACGGTCATGAGGATGCGTCGATTGAGCAGACGGGAGAGCGCCGTCGCTGCGTGACCTGCACCGACATTTCCTACTTCCCGCAGAATATCGATCTCCCGGCTCGAAAGGCTCTCGAAGATGTCTTCCACAGGCCACCTCCCTCGGAGCTACAGAGCAAGAACCTTGCCATATGGATCCCGTATCCTCTCTCCTTTGCGAAGGGGACAGAGAAAAGTGAGCAGGGAGGCACTCCCTTTCACCTTTCCTTGAGAGGGGTTTTCTCATAAAAGAAAGGCAAGGGCGATGTGAACCCAATCGCTCGGGCGTTGAGGATCTGCTCAGTGGCTCCAATGAAGAGAACTCCCCCATCGGCCAGGGCGTGATAGAACCGGGTGTATAGCTGTGTTTTCGCCGCTTCGGTGAAGTAGATCACCACGTTGCGGCAGAGGATCAGGTGCCAGCCATCCTCGAACGGGTCGCGAAGCAGGTCGTGGCGGCGGAACTCGACCATGGACTTGATCTCTTTGTGGACGACGTAGAGATTGTCTTTCTGATCGAAATACTTCCGGAGCCGCTGGATCGGGACGTTCTTGACCTCCTCTGAGGTATACTCCCCACGGCGAGCCCGTTCAAGGATAGCTTGGTCGATATCCGTAGCGAGGATCTGGTGGTCTGAACGTCCCGTGACCTCCCGCAACAGGATTGCCAGGGAATAGGGTTCCGCCCCATACGAGCACCCAGCGCTCCATGCCCGAAGCCTCGGCCAGCGCCGGAGGAGTCTGGGAAGGATCACCGTCTCAAGCTGGTGGAACTTCTCTGGGTTCCGGAAGAACTCTGAGACGTTGATGGTAAGCCGGTCGATGAGGTCCTGTACAGCTTTTGGATCTTCCCGCAGGCGCCGGAGGAGCTCGGCGTAGGATGTGACCCCCAGGCGGAACATCGCAGCTTCAAGGCGCCGACGCATCTGCTCCAGCTTGTAGGCTCCCAAGTCAAACCCGCAACGGGAGAGGAGGAATTGGCGCAACTGCGCGAAGTCCTCTTCCACGCGAGGCTTTGTCTCAGCCATGAGGAGATCACGAACCTTTCAGTATCCTGACACTAGGCTCCCTGACCTTTGCCGGGGTCTCCGGCGAAATCTCTTACAAGATTTCGCTGAGGTTCCTTCGCGATGGTGGATTCCTGTGCGACACGGTAACAATTCCCACCAGCTAGCTTGGCCTCTAGCAGGGCACGATCAGCTGCTGCAATGAGCTCTTCCCCTGGCAAGAGCCTGTCGCTGCAGCTGGCGATGCCGAAACTCACCTTCAGGGTGATCCTTGCCTTGCGGCCGGGAACTGAGAAGGAGAGCGGCTTCTCCAAGATCCGACGGCGGAGGCGTTCAATCACCTGCACCGCGGAGGTCAGGGACGCTTCAGGCATGAGGATGACGAACTCGTCTCCCCCGTATCGGCAGACCACATCCGAAGACCGCACCCCGCTCCGGAGAAGCTCTGCCAGCCACCGGAGCGCCCGATCGCCCGCTGGATGCCCCAGGGTATCGTTGAGTTTCTTAAACCCGTCCAGATCCAGCATCGCCAAGCTGAGCGGGCGCATCAACCGCTCCGCCCGCTTGATTTCCTGGTGAAGGCGTTCGACGAGATACCTACGGTTATAGACTCCTGTCAGCTCGTCCACCAGGGCGAGGCGCCGGTATTTCTCTTCCCGCCGGAACCTGTCCACCACCACGCAGATGCTTGTGGCGAGTCGCTGGAGAATATGGAGATCCTCTTGGGTATACCTGCCGGCATCCCTGGCCAGGGCAACAACCCCCAGGACAGCGGACCGGTGCACGAGGGGGACTGCCAGGAAGGAAGTCAACGGGGAATCCCGGAAGCTCTTCCTCCCCATCCGAGGAGATTCCTGGTCTGAAGGGACGAGGAACGGGACCTTCCTCTCCACCACCCAGCTGGAGATTCCATTCCCGGGGCCGAAGGAGATTTCTTCCACAAGATCGATGGGACGGCCGCTCGTAGCTGCAACATGGACCTTCCCCGTCCAGTCGAGGAGATAGAGCGTTGCATAGGTAAAAGGAACGAGGCGCCCTACCAGATCCAGCAGGCGCTTGTAGACCTCCCCTTCGGAGAGGTCAAGGTCCAAGGATTTGGTGATCTCCCAGAGCGCCCAGAGCACACGAAGCTCCCTGGCCAGCACCTCGGGAGCCATCACCTCCGCAAGGGGCATCACCTCCGGAAGGCTCACGCTCCCGAGGGAAACTTCCCGCTTCTCCAAAGCTTTTACCCGCTGGGCCATCTTCATCCCGCCACAATTCTGGTGATCTCTGCCGCAATGAGGTCAAGGGGAATCACAAGGTCCGCATATCCCGCCTCGATCACGGCCCGGGGCATCCCATAGATCACACACGTTGACTCATGCTCAGCAAGTACGATGCCACGCTTGACTTTGATGGCTCTTGCCCCATCCCTGCCGTCGTGGCCGATGCCTGTGAGAACAACCCCCAGGACATTCGGCCCGTAGACCTCTGCGATGCTCCGCATGGTGATATCTGCGGCAGGCCGGAGGCCATTGAGAGGAGGGGAGTCGTCGAGGAGGATCCTGCCATCCTGTCCCACAACCATGTGCCACCCTCCCGGAGCGATGTAGACAACCCCGTTTTGGACTGGATCTCCAGGCTCCGCCTCCTGCACCGGGAGCTTGGAGAGGGAGTTAAGGCGCTCAGCGAGGCTACGGGTGAACCCCGGGGGCATGTGTTGGACGATGAGAACGCACGCCGGAAGGGATGCTGGGAGTCTAGGGATAACCTCCTGGAGGGCCCTCGGTCCGCCCGTCGAGGTTCCAATGACGACTACGCGCTGACCCGTGCCCGGGAGTCGGAGGCCTGAGGCAGGGACCTCTGGCCTGACCTTCAGCCGCTTCCTCCGCACTCCTTTGGCCATTTTGACTTTTTCGATGAGCTCCCTGCGGACGGACTCTAACCCCCACCCCTTGGGTTTCAGGACGAAGTCCACTGCCCCGAGCTCCAGAGCCCTGATGGTGGACTCTGCATCCCGAGTGGTGATGGCGCTGAACATCACCACCGCCACCGGATGCCTGGCCATAATCTGGGCCAGGGCTTCTAGCCCGTTCATCACGGGCATCTCCACATCCATCACTACGACGTCGGGGTGAAGGCGGTCCACCATCTCCACCACCTCCGCCCCGTTCCGGGCAACCCCGCATACCTCGATGGACGGATCGGCGGCAAGGATATCCTTGATCATACGGCGCATGAGCGCGGAGTCATCCGCGGCCACAACACGGATCATCCCATCGCCGGTTTCGCTACGTACCCTGTGATCCATGATGATCCCCCTTACATTCCACTTCCCTGTCGATCAAGGTCCGGTGACCGCAGCAAACGCATGGAGCAACTTCTTGCGTGCTTCCAAGGGAGCCTCGTGCAGCTGGAGGACGACTTCGTAACGGGGGCCCACTCCATAGAGGAGCCTGCTAGCCCGGATGACCCATCCCGCCATGGTGAGCGCCCCAGCCCTCGTGTGGATGGTCACCTCCACAACCTGGCCTGGAACTGGCTCCCGCAGAGGCCGCACCAGGATCACCCGCAGGGCGTACTCGCTCGTATCCCTCGTTTCCCCTGTACGCCAGTCGTGGAGGGGGATCCCCTGCGGGCCAAGGTATCGGTAGGAGATAGGAAAACGTCCTGGGAACCGCGGGTATTTCCTCCGCTCGGTTCTCTCAATACGCGCGGGAGGCGCCAACCCAACGAGGGTGACCGGCGTGGACTTCCGGGCGACCACTGAGGTCACGAACCAGTAGACCCCGTCGGGACGGCTCAGGCGCCCCCGGATCATCTGGCCTTCCTTCACCAGCACGGGGACGCCCTCAGCCAGGGGGGCAGCAATCCAGATTCTCCCTTTTTCGATCTCCTCGATGCGCGCAGGGAAGGGGCCACCTTCCCCCTCCACCCAGACGTCCACCCGCGCGTTTACCTGCAAGATCTCCTCATGCCGGGGGATAAGCTTCACCTCCTTCCTGGGCAAGGGGTGCCCCAAGGCGCGCGGCCCATCCTGTACCCTTCACAGGGCGGCTCCCCAAGAGGACCTCCGCAAGCTCGGCAATCGCCCGGCTCGCTGGAGAGGAAGGATGGCTGAGGACAAGGGGAACTTGCCTTCGCACTGCTAAGGGCAGGTTGGGGTCGAGAGGCACGGCACCGGCCATCCCCACCCACCTGCCAAGGTAATGACGTGCGACGAGCCCAAGCTTCAAGGCAACTTCCTGTGCGTCGCGCAGGTCTCGCGCCATATTGACCACAAGGCGTACCTCGGGGCAACTCGGATGGCGGTACAGAAGCTTGATCAGCGCATACGCGTCGGTGACCGCTGTTGGTTCCGGCGTGGTTACGATCAACACCTCATCGCTCGCCAGGAGGAAGGAGAGGACTTGCCTCCCGATCCCGGGGGCGGCGTCGATCAGGAGGATGTCGGTGCTCTCTTCTAATCCCTCAAGCTCCTGGAGGAGGTACCGTCGCTTTGCAGGATGCAGATCGGCCATCTCCGGGAGTCCAGATGCGCCAGGGAGGACCTGGATCTCCAACGGCCCTCCTACGAGGACTTCCCGGAGGGTCCGCTCCCCTCTGACGACGTGATCAAGGGTGTAGGGAGGGTTCAGGCCTAGGACAACATCCACGTTGGCCAGCCCAAGATCGGCGTCCACGAGCACAACTTGGGCCCCTCTCCGGGCGAGAGCAATGGCCAGGTTGACAGCCAAGTTGGTCTTGCCCACCCCCCCTTTCCCGCTCCCAATGCTGATCACCTTGGAGCGCCTGCCCATGGTCATGGCGCGGAGACGGTCTGCTTGGTCATTTCGAGCGATTGGCACGTTCATGCTTTCACCGGATTGGGCTCTCTATGGAAATCCTGTTGAGAGAATTTGATGGGATGCGTTCGGAGCATGGGCGCTATCAGGGCAGCCAGGCGTCGCGGGCTTGCGCAGGCGAGATCGTCTGGGACCCCCTGTCCATAAGTCACATAGGAGAGCGGCTCCGGAGAACGGCTCGCCACATGGAGGACAAGAGCCGGGAAGGCACACTCATCGAGCTTCGTCAAAAGCAAGCGGTTGTAGCCCAGCAAACGGAAGCGATCGGCAGCAAGGCGGAGATCACGATCCCTTGTAGCCAGACTGAGAACGAGGTGAATCTCCTGGGGAGCGAGCGCCTGGAGGATTCCCGAGAGCTCCTCCAGGTGTCCTACCTGGCGGGGGCTGCGACCGGGGGTATCGACCAAGACGAGATCCAGCTGGCGGTACCGCTCCATGACGCGGGCCGCATCGGCGGCGGATCGGACCACTTCCACGGGGAGATGCATGATCTCCGCGTAGGTGGTGAGTTGCTCCGCGGCACCGATCCGGTACGTATCGGTGGTGATGAGCCCAACTCTTCTCCCATGCTTCACAGAATAGTGTGCGGCCAGCTTCGCGATGGTTGTCGTTTTGCCCACACCCGTTGGACCTACGAGGGCAACCACCCGCGGCCTGCTTTGATTGAGACGAATGGGCTGGACGGAGATCAACCGGGTAATCCGACGCTCCAGTCTTCGCAGGGCTTCCCGGGACGAGAGCACAGAGAAATCCTCCTGCGATGCCCTGAGAAGGTCCAAGACTTCTGGGCTCAGCTCCCCCGGGTCAAGCTCAGAGGCTCCATCTGGGGCAAGCGTCGCAACCATGCGCCGGACGTCTTCAAGACCCTCACGCCTGAAGCCTCGGGGTTCCGACCTGACCTCACCGGGTTTGGCCTTCCGGCGCGGCAAGGGGGCGATGTCCACAGAGGCAATAACCTCTACATCCGACCGGCCAAAGAGCCCCAAGAGCCCTCTCCGGGGGACCGCCCGGGAGTACAGGATCACTGCATCCGGCCCAAGATCAGCGCGGACCTGGGAGAGGGCTTCCTGCATGGTCGCAGCAACGTACCGTCTAACCTTCATGGGACAGGCTCACCACCTCAAGCCGGAGCAACTCCACACCCACGATCTCTTCATAGGCGAGCACAGGCAGCTTGGCCAGTCGGCGTTCCAGCAGGCGCCGCAAGAGAAGGCGGACTTTGGAGGAGCACACCAGGACGGCCTGGTGGCCACGCATGGCTGCCCGCTCCCATGCCGCAGCGACCTCTTCCTGGACGCGCAAAAGGAACCCGGGGTCGGCCATCCCTCCTTCTCCTGCCTGCGCGAGCAGGTCCCGCTCGAGCGTCGGATCAAGCACGAGAGCAGGTAACCGCCCTTTGTCGTCACAAAACCGTTGGCTGATGGTCCGACCAAGGGCCTGCCTGGTAAGCTCCGTGAGAACGTCGGGATCTCGGGTGGTACGTGCATGATCCGCGAGTGTCTCCAAAATGGTGACCAGGTCACGGATGGGAACCTGCTCCCGGAGGAGATTCTGGAGTACCTTCTGAACGTCGCCCACGGTCAGCAGGTTGGGGATGAGCTCTTCAACCACGGCGCGGTTGCGCTCTTTCACCCTCTCGATGAGGTTCGCCACCTCCTGCCTAGTGAGGAGCTGGGCGGCGTGGGAGCGGATCACCTCGCTGAGATGCGTGGCGAGCGCGCTGGAGGCATCCACGACACCGTAGCCCAGACGCTCCGCCTCCAGGCGCAGGGCTTCAGAGATCCAGTACGCCTCCAGGCCAAAGGCTGGTTCCCTCACAGCCCTTCCTTCCAGCGCCGGCGCTTGGGGGTCGGCCTTGATGGCTAGGTATGCCCCTGGCGTCACCTCCCCACGCGCTACTTCCACCCCCCGGATGGAGATCACGTACTGGTTGGAGCCCAGGCGGGTGTTGTCGCGCACGCGGATGGGGGGGACGAGGAGGCCGAGGTCCGAGGCGATCTGCCGCCGGATGAGGATGATACGCTGAATAAGGTCCCCCTGCTGCTCCGGATCTACGAGGGGGATCAGGCCGTAGCCGATCTCCAGCTCCATGGGGTCGACGTCAAGGAGCTGGCGGATTGCCTCAGGGGAACCAAGATCGGCTGGAGCCGGAGCCTCGGCTTCAGCAGGCACCTCTGGGGGCTGGCGGAGGAGGAAAGCCAACAGGGCTAATAGACCGCTTGCGGAGAGGAAGGCAAGCTTCGGGAAACCGGGCAGAAGGCCCAGCGCCCCCACGATGCCGCTGGCTACGGCGATGGCGCGCGGTTGGCTCAGGAGCTGGGATGTGATGTCTGAACCAAGGTTGCTGATGGCAGCCGTCCGGGTGACAATGATCCCGCTTGCTGCTGAGACGAGCAGGGCAGGGATCTGAACCATCAGCCCTGCGCCCACGGTGAGGAGGGCGTAATTCTGCAGGGCCTGCAAGATGGGCATCCCACGGCCGACAGTACCCACCAAGATCCCCCCGAGGAGGTTCGTGAGGGTGATGAGGATCCCCGCCATGGCATCCCCGCGGACGAACTTGCTGGCGCCGTCCATAGCGCCAAAGAAATCCGCCTGACGCTCGATGTGGGCGCGCCTCTGCCGCGCCACCTCCTCAGTGATGATCCCAGCGTTGAGGTCCGCGTCGATGGCCATTTGCTTCCCTGGCATAGCGTCGAGGGTGAACCGTGCCGCTACTTCGGCGATACGGCTCGTACCGTTCGTGATGACGATAAACTGGACGATGACCAGGATCAAAAAGATGACAAATCCCACGATGTAGCTCCCTCCGACCACGAACGATCCGAAGGCGCTCACAACCCTCCCGGCATCCCCTGTGAGGAGGATGAGCCTGGTGATGGCCACGTTTAGGGCAAGGCGGAAAAGCGTCGCCACGAGCAGGAGGGAGGGGAAGCTACTGAATTCTAGCGGGTCGGTGTTATACATGGTCATGAGAAGGATCACGACACTCCCCGCCAGATTAAGGGTGAGGAGGATATCGATGAGGAGCGGGCGGAGAGGCATGATGATCATGGCCGTGATCACCAGCAAGAGGAAAGCGATCGCCAGGTCGCTGTGCCGGAGCAATCGCTCAATAGGTTTGGCCGTAGGCTCCACCATACGGATCTCTCCTTCCCACCTCTACCGCTTCACCAGGTGCCCGGTCCGGCTCAACCGGTATAGCATGGCCAGGATCTCAGCAACCGCGCGGTAGAGCGAAGCTGGGATGGGATGTCCAACGGGCACTGCCCGGTATAGGGCCTGGGCGAGAGGAGGGTTCTCCACCACAGGAACCCCATGTCTCCGGGCGATTTCCTTGATCCGCTCCGCCATGAGCCTGGCCCCTTTCGCCACGACGACAGGAGCAGCCATCTCCGGCGGATCGTACCGCAAGGCCACAGCGATATGGACCGGGTTCGTCACCACGACAGTTGCCTTTGGAACTGCACGGAGCATACGCTGGCGCGCCAGGGCGCGCTGACGGGCCTTAAGTTGGGCCCGCACCAGCGGGTCCCCTTCTGTCTCCCGGATCTCCTCACGGAGCTCTTGCTTGGTCATGCGCAAATTTCTCTCCCAGTCGTAACGCTGATACAGGAAGTCCAGGACGCCGACCACTACGAGGGCAACGCCTAGGCGGATGGCCAACCTGAGGATCTCCCCCCCTGCCACACTGACCAACGTCCCTGGAGGGAGAACCAGCATTCCCGGAAGGAGGGGAAGGCCTGCGCGCAGGCTCGAGAGCGCTACCCAGCCAATTCCGAGGATCTTGAGGAAGGCCTTCCCGAGCTCCATCACCGACCGAAAGGAAAAGAGACGGCCGAACCCTGCGATGGGGTTGATCCGCTCCAACCGCGGCTCTATCGGCCTGGAGGTGAGAATGAACCCAGCCTGCCCGAGGCTCGCCACAACCCCTGCGACCATCGATCCAGCCACAAGAGGCGCGGTCACCTGGACTCCCACCATGATGGCTTGGATGGCTACGCCCTGCTCGGAGAGGCTCTCGACGCGGAGGTTGAGGAGGAACCCCTGGAGGTAGGAGAGGAGGTTTCGCATGGCTGCAGGCCCAAACACAGCCAACGCCAACAGCCCGCCAAGGAGGCTCAGACTCGCAGTGAGTTCCGGACTGCGGGGGATGTACCCTCGCTTGCGCGCCTCCTGTCGCCGTTTTGGCGTTGCCTGTTCAGTCCGGTTCTGGTCAGCCATAAGGAACGTTCACCGGGATGGAGTGGAGCAAGAAGAATGCCAGGAGGCGTACGAGCCTGAAGAGCAGAAACGGCGCAAATAGACACAAGGAACGGAACAGATCCGGATAGACCAAATGCGCCTACAGGTCCAGGGGATTTTCGAGATCAATGGTCAGGTCAACCATGGAGGCAAGGAGGTGGTCGACGGCTTCCACGGGGAGCCCAAGGATTTGCAACGCCTCGGGTTCAAGGGAATAGTACAGTTGGTCGCCACCCAAGCCGATCCCCAGCATCAAGGAAACAGCGTCAGCGATGTGGACGAGACTAGCCCATTGGGGAAAGCGAGAGGCTTGTCTGGGCCTGTGATGGAAACGGATGGCTTCCACCAGGTGGTCAGGGAAGTGCCACTTCTCCGCGACCATGGCCCCTACCTGCATATGGTCGAACCCCAGCACCTGCTGCTCCGCCTCCACGAAGGAGATCCCCTCGTTGCGCACCTTCTCCAGGATCTGCTGGAACTCTACACCTACGTATTCACCCAGCACGGTCTTGCCGATATCATGGAGGAGGCCTGCGACGAAGGCCTCTTCCGGTGACCACCCACGCAGAGGCGCATGTCCGTACCCCCCGAGGACGAGCTGGCGGCTGGCAATGGCACAGGTCAGGGAATGCTTCCACAGTTCCTCCTGGGCAAGCTGGTAGCCCGGGATCGGCTTATGGAGGAGATCGTACGCTGCCGCAGCGGTGACCTGTGCCTTGACCGCTTCAAACCCCAAAATGACCACAGCTTCGCTGACAGTGGAGATCCGCCGAGCACGCCGGTAGAACGCGGAATTGGCAAGCTTCAGCACCCTGGCTGTGAGGGCCTGATCGGTGCTGATCACCCGGCCAACGTCCACGGCGGAGGAGCGTGGGTCCCGGATGACCTCCAGGGCTCTCGTGACCACCCGCGGAAGTGGCTGAAGGTCCTGGACTTTGGCGAGGATTTGCTCCATTGTCTTCGGCATCTACAACCTCCGCAGGAGAACTTCTGCCGTGGCGAAAGCGGCCTGGTATGCTACCTGAACGGCAGCAAGGAGGTGAGGGAGGACCACGGCCACGAGGACCGTTCCCATGCCGATCTTCAGCGGCAGCCCGACGATAAAGACATTCATCTGGGGAACGGCCTTAGCCACGACCCCCAGGACGACGTCAACACTAAACAAGGCTACGATCACCGGCGCGGCGAGCTGCAAACCGAGAGCGAAGGTGCGGGCCAAAAACCCTACAGCGGGGCCAACGATCCCAGGACCGAGGGATACTGTCCCCAACGGGAGGAGGTCGAAACTCCGTGCCAGAAGGATTAGAAGCTTGTGGTGTCCATCGAGGAGGAGGAATGCCACGATGGCCAGAGTATAATGGATCTGCCCCATCACCGAAATGGAGGTCGACGTCATTGGATCGAGAACGTTGATGGCACCAAAGCCCATCTGGAAATCGATCACCTCCCCGGCAATCTGAACAGCCTGAAAGGCCAGAGCTACGGTGTATCCCATGAGGAGCCCGACAACAACCTCTTTGCCCAGGAATAGGAGGAGTTCCGGCCCTGGGGGGAGCATCACCTTTGCCCTCGCCGACATGAACAGGGCGAGGCCAGCTGCCAAGGCCGCCCGTACCTGAACTGGGAGACCCCTCCCGCTGAACACAGGGGCACTGCTCACAAAACCACCTGCGCGCGCCAGCGCCATTACAAATGCTGCGAACCATCCGGTCTCCACGGTTCATCCCCCTTATGGCTGGAGCCCAGGTGGAAGGTCTTACCTGACCCCTGATACTTCCGCGTTGGAACTTAGCACGATTTCACCTCACGAGGCCCGGCAGGCTCAGGAGCAGGCTAGCGGTGAACTGGATGAGTACCTGGGCCATCCACGGGCCAAAGATCGCCACCGCAGCGAAGACCGCCAGGATCTTAGGGACAAAGGATAGGGTCATCTCCTGGATCTGGGTGACTGCCTGGAAGATGCTCACCAAGACCCCTGCCACCAGGGCCAGGCCGAGGATGGGCCCGGCGATCTGCAGGGACACCCATAAGGCCCGCTGGGCAATGTCCAGTAACGTCGCCTCGGTCATAGACGATGGAACTGCGGCGGCGAGGGTCTCCCCCAGGGTGGACGTTGGAGAAGGCCAACCTCTCAACCTTTTCGGCGGAGGCCGACGACCGGAAGTGAAGGGGAAACCCAAGCAAAGCCGCCCAACCTGATCCCTCCTACCGGAAACTTAGGATCAAGGCGCGTGCCACGAGATGCCATCCGTCCACCATCACGAACAGGAGAAGCTTGAATGGCAGGGAGATCATGACCGGAGGGAGCATGAGCATCCCCATGGACATCAGGGTACTGCTCACAATCAGGTCGATAACGAGGAAGGGAACGAAGATCAGGGCGCCGAGGATGAAGGCTGTGCGCAGCTCGCTGATCACAAATGCCGGGAGCACAACATAGGTGGGAATCTCCTCAACGGTCTTTGGCCGTTTCTCCCCCGCCAAGCTGACGAACAAAGCAAGATCTTTCTCCCGTGTCTGCCGCAGCATGAATTGGCGAAGTGGACCGGAAGCTCGCTCCAGGGCTTGCGCCTGGTTGATCTCTCCCTTCAGGTAGGGTTGGAGGGAGATCTCGTTGACCTTCCCCAGGGTCGGCGCCATGGTGAACAGGGTGAGGAAGAGGGCAAGCCCCACAATCACCTGGTTTGGTGGGATTTGCTGAACCCCCAGGGCGTTCCGGACAAGAGCCAGAACAATGACGATCCGTGTGAACGAAGTGAACAGAATCAAGATGGCTGGGGCTAGGGTCAGGACAGTGAGGAGGATGAGGATCTGCAAACTCGTGGATGCCTCCCTAGGGGTATCCGCCGGCCGGATCTCCACACCGATGCGTGGCAGCGGCAGCGCGCCCTGCGCCCAGGCCGCTTGCAAGAAAACAAGGGTCAGGACAAGGGAAAAGCACGCTGGGAGGAGGAATTTCCCTTTCATCTCTTGCTCCGGCGGATCCCCTGAAGCCGTTCCATCGTGGCCGCCCACGGGTCTTGTGGAAAAGGGAACGGGGAAGTTGGAGAGGCCTTGGGCAACTCTTCGCGCAACATCGCCACTTCTTCGGGCTCAAGCTCAGCCAGCACTGCCAGCCCCCCTTGACCTCCACCGAGGAGCAATACCCTTCCCCCCACTTCCACGAGGTAGACAAGGTGCGCGGGGCTGAGACGCTGGACCTCCAGGATCTTCACCCCCCTTTGCGGGGCGAGGCCCCGGGCGGCCAGAAGCCTCAACCCCTTGGTGAGGAAAAGGATCAGGAGCACGACAAGGGCGAGGCTCACGAGGAGGCGGACTAAGGTGTCTCCGTAGTCGGGCGTCGTCGCTTTGGGCTCGGTGTAGACCGGTACGCGTTGTGCCGCCCCCAGCTTAGGAGAAGGGAGAAGGAGGAAGAGCACGAGGAGCACAACGGCCCATGCTGGGAACCGAGGTAGCGCGGGAGCAACGACCGGCCTCATCCTCCCTTTCCCTCCGTGGAGTTCAAGCTCCGGATGCGCTCTTCAGGCGTGACAATCTCGGTGATGCGCACGCCAAAATTCTCCTCGATCACCACCACCTCGCCCCGGGCAAACAGTTTCTCGTTCACGTAGAGATCCACAGGCTCGCCGGCCAGCTTATCGAGCTCGATCACGGCCCCCGGGCCTAGCCCAAGGATCTCCTTGATGGGCATGTGCGTCCTCCCAAGCTCCACGGTGACCTGCAAGACCACGTCGAGGAGCAGGTCGATGTTCCCCATCGTGTTCTTTCCGCCCTTGGGGACAAGGGGTGCGAACTGTGCTGGTTGCGCTACGGGAACCTGAGTTTCCGCTTCCAGAGTGGGTTCCATTCTCCCCTGGCCTGACGCCCTCGATGGCTCAGCTGGGGGGATCGGAGGTGCCGTCTCTCTCCCACGGGAGGGGGTTGCCGTGCTGACGAGATTCTGGCTTTGGCGGTGGGATTTGGCTGCTAGCCTTCTTGCGAAGGAGACGGGCATGATTTGGAAGATCTTTGAGTCGATGGCCCCTTCCACAGTCAGGTGAAAGGCGATACGGACCAGCGGCTCTCCTGAGAACTCTCGCGGGAGCGCCTGAGGATCCAGATCCAGAAGACGCGGGATCATGGTCGGAGGTGTGATCCCCACCTTGGTGCCGAAAAAAGTAGCCATGGCAGAGGATGCAGAACCCATCATCTGGTTCATCGCCTCAGAGATTGCGCTAAGCTCAAGTTCCCCTAGATCCTGGGGCGGGTTACTCCCATCCCCACCCATCATCAGGTTCACGAGTACCGCAGCGTCCCGTTGCCTGATAAGCAACAAGTTCACGCCTTCCAACCCTTCGGTATACACAACCTGGACGGCAATGCACGCCCCTTCCTCCCCCTGCTTCAAGATATCCAGGTTCACTGTGGAGACCTGCGGTGTTGTAATCTCGACTTTCCGGCCCACGATGGTGGAAAGGGCAGTGGCAGCGGATCCCATAGCGATGTTGCTGACCTCGCCGATGGTGTCGACCTCTTGGTCCGTTAACGCTACTTGGCGCTGCAGGTCTTGCTCATCCATGTGTCCTCACCTCGGTTCCTCTACGCGCATCACCGTCTCCACGCCCAGGCGTCGCCTGACCTGTCCGGGCCGCCCAAGGAATTTCACCGACCTTCCGATGATCACCTCAAGAAGCTGGTCCACGCCGCGATCCAGCCGGATGACGTCATTGGGGCGGAGCTCGAGGAGTTCCCGAACGGTGATCAAGGCCTCCCCCAGCTTCACGCGCACCGGTACCTTGACTCCCTGAAGGACTCGCAGGAGAACCTTCTCATCGCGCTTCCCCTCGCGCGTAGCAAAGAGGGTCGTCGCACTGAGCCTGCTGAGGACCGGCTGGAGGAGGATGTAGGGAAGGCACATGTTCATCAGGCTGGACTGCCCGGAAACCTTTGCCTCCATGGTCACCAGAAGGACAATATCGCTTGGCGCGACAATGTGGGCAAATTGCGGGTTCATCTCCAGCGCCTTAATCCTGGGCTGGAGGGGGATGATGGTCTGCCAGGACTCCTTCAGGCTGATGAGGGCTTTCTCGACGATCCGCTCGATGAGCGCCTGCTCGATGTCGGTAAGCGGGCGCGCCTTCCCGGTCCCTATGCCGGGGCCCCCCAGCAGACGGTCGATGAGCTGCAGGGCGAGGGAAGTATTCACCTCAAGGATCGCCTGCCCATCGAGAGGCGCCAGATCAAGGATGAACATCACTGTAGGGTTGGGAATGCTCCGGACAAACTCATCGTAGGTGAGCTGGTCCACGGAGAGCACCAGAACCTGGACGTTCGTACGCAGGTAGACGGAGAGGGATGTACTAAATAAGCGGGCGAATGTCCCGTAAATCATGGAGAGGGTTCGGATCTGGTCCTTGGAGAACCGGTCCGGCCGTCGAAAGTCGTAGGGCTTCGCCTCTCTGGAAGCAGGCTTTGGCTTCAGCCCCTCCAAGCTAACTTCCCCAGAGTGAAGGGCGGAAAGCAATGCGTCAATTTCTGCCTGGGAAAGGATCTCGCCCATCTCTACAACCTCAGAGTCCTGCTAGCCCCTCTCTTACTGAGCCTTCTCCCAGCAAAGCTCCCGGCAAGGGCCAACATTACCGGGTTTCTTCACTGCGCCACGAACTCTGCAAAGAATACCTGAGTGACGCGCACCCCTGTCATCTTGAGCCTTTGGTTCATCCTGGCCATGAGCTCGCTGCGAAGCTGCTGTTTCCCTTCCGGTGTGTGCATCTCGGTGAATGTTTTCCCAGTAAGGGTCGAGACCACGACGTCGGAGAGCTCCAGTTTATGCTCCTCCACGACGCCAGCAAGTCCGCCTTTCTTGCCTTCGCCTCCGTTTTTGGGCGCGTGCCCCCGTACCTCCAGCCCGATGGTAACCTTGAGGTAGTTAAACCCACCTCCAGGACGGAGGTTTACCACAAATGTCCCGAGAGGCAATCTCTCCACTTCCTCGGGTTTTTCTTTCTTTCCACCACTGGAGAGGGCGAGGTATCCCCCCGTTGCCGCGGCGCCCAAGAGTGCGAAGACGACGATGAGGATGACAAGGATCTTGCTGGCACCCGTCATGTCCCTAGAACCCACGCTCTCCCTCCTTTGCCAAGGCCTCTTGTGCATTGGGAGCCTCCCCCGTTCATTTCCGGAGCACCACGATCTCTACCCTGCGGTTCAGCGCCCGCCCGCGTGGGGTGGTGTTGGGGTACCTCGGACGGAACTCCCCATATCCCACCGCAGAGATCCGCCAAGGCTCGATGCGATGACGCTCCACAAAGTAGCGCAGGACGTTCACCGCTCGGCGGGTGGAAAGCTCCCAGTTCGAGGGAAACTCCGGTGTGTTAATGGGCAGATTGTCTGTATGTCCCTCCACACGCACCTGGTAGCCTGGAAGCCTCTTGATGATCGAGGCAATCTCGTCCAGGATCGGGTAGGCCTTGGGGTGCAAATCCGCCCTCCCCAGGTCGAACAGGACAGGATCGGTCATGATGATCTGCAGCCCCTCTTCGGTGAGCCGGACGGAGACGCTCTCCCCAAGACCCTGGGCTTGGACAAACTCCTTCACTTCAGCAAGGCCAGTCTCCAGCCCGAAGGGCTTCTCGCCTCCTGTGGGGGAAGGTTCCCCTACAGGGCTGAGGCGCTCGGCCCCGCCCTCAAATGCCCCAAACGCCCCTTTTGCAGATGCGGCGAACTTCTGGAACTTGGCGATGTCCAAGAGAGACATGGAGTACATCATAATGAAGACTGCCATGAGCAAAGTGATCATGTCGGCGTACGTCAAGAGCCAGCGCATCATCCCTGCGCCATCGTGACCGCCTCCACCGCCGTCCCCGCTCTTCTTCTTGGCCATCTCAGTCAACCGCAGTCTACACGGTCAAACTCAGGGAATCGCACCACGGGCTACCGTGTCCCCGTCCGCTGCAGTGTCTCCTCCGCTGCAACTTGCGGTCCTTCTCCGACACGCGCTGCCTGCCTGCCGACTGCCGCGCGCAATGCCGGTGGCAGGAACGAACGGAGCTTCTCCTCAAGGATTCGGGGGTTGTCTCCCGCTTGAATGGAGAGAACGCCCTCGATGATCACCTGGCGCAGCAGGACCTCCTCGGCACTGCGAATCTTGAGTTTGTTGGCGATGGGCAGGAAGACCAAGTTGGCCACCGAGACACCGTAGAATGTCGCCATGAACGCCGCGGCGATCGCCGGACCCATCTTACTTGGATCGTCGAGCTGGGAGAGCATGTGGACGAGTCCAGCCACGGTCCCGATGATGCCGAGGGTAGGTGCGAATCCTCCCATGGTCGTGAAGATGCTCTCCCCGAGCTTGTGGCGCTCCTCCAGGAAAGAGAGCTCGGTCTCCAGGATGTCCCGGACGAGGGCAGGATCAGTACCGTCCACGACGAGCCTGACCCCCTTGGCAAGGAAGGGATCGGCCACCTTCTCTAGCTCATCTTCCAGGGCAAGCAAACCTTCCCGCCTGGCCTTCTCGGCAAAAGCAATAAGCAGGTTCATCGCTTCGGTGACGTGGAGCTGCTTTTGGAGGAAGGCCCGCATCATGATCTTAGGGAGGCTGAGGATCTGGCTCAGTGAGAAAGAGATCACCGTCGCCCCAAGGGTACCCCCAATGACCAAGATGACGGCGGAGAACTTGAAGAAGCTCCCCAGCTCTCCCCCTTCGATGATAATGCCCAGTCCTAGCGCTCCCCATGCCAGAAGCAAGCCGATGATCGTCGCCAGGTCCACAACTGTACACGCTCCTTGAAGCCCACCTTACTTGTCACGCCTTCACGTTGTCACTTTCTCACTGTGATCTATTGCTCCGGCCCGTCCACCCGGGTAGCGGGTCGACGGCGCCGGTTGCCACCTCCCCGCGTGCGCGTATAGTAAGCAACTGCCTGCTCGATGACTTCATTCACAGGCTCGTGAACCACGAACTTCTTACCCGTGGTGAGGGAGATCACCGTGTCCGGAGTAGCCTCGATGGTCTCGATCAACTCCGCGTTGATCACAATTTCCGACCCGTTCAACCGGGTGAGTTTGATCATCGTATCTTTCCTCCGCCAGAAATTGGCTTTATGGCCATGTACCCCGTGTAGGGCTAGGGATATCTCGCCCCTACATCACCTCACTATCGCCGCAGCGCGATCATATCCTGGAGCATCTCATCGGCAGTAGTGATAATCCTGGAGTTCGCCTGGAATCCCCGCTGAGCGATGATCATGTTGGTGAACTCCTGGGCCAGGTCCACGTTGGACATCTCCAGGGCTCCGGTGAAGATCGGGCCTCGGCCGCCGCTATCGGGCATCCCCACTTGTGGCACGCCGGAGTTGGGCGATTCCTGGTAGAGGTTGCTCCCAGCCTTCATCAGACCTCCCGGGTTAGCAAACCGCGCTGTGGCAATCTGCCCGAGGGTCAAGTTGCGGCCGTTGGAGTAGACGCCTGTAATGATCCCTGCACTGTTAATGTTGAAGGAGTCCAGCGACCCAGTGGCGTAGCCGTCCTGTCCACTTGGCCCCACAGTAGAAGCACCCGAGTACTGAGTAATCGCCGAAAAACTAGGGGTGATAGTGAGGGGGGCTGCACCGCTAGGGGTCCAGGTGATGGGACCGCCTGTAGAGCTGGAGAAGGCGCCGGAGGTTGTAAACACGATCTGGCCATTCCCGACGGTCCCGACGCCCGATACCGAAGCAGCCCAATCCCATGTATTGGCGGTCGCTGTCTTGGTGAAGATCACCGTCACATCGTGGGAATTCCCCAAGCTGTCAAAAACTGTGATGGTCGTGGACCAAGCATCACCGACTCCTGCAGTGGCGTTCAGGTTCCCGGCGAAGGAAGCGGTTGTCGTGGCCTTGGGGGAAATCTGCTGGCCTAGAGGAATCGTGATGCTCCCAAGGGGCTGGGTTGTGTCCACATTCCCGTTAGCGTCGGCCTGCCAACCCTGGACCCGCATCCCTGTCCCCGCATGGACCAAGCTGCCGTCGGCGCTCACATCGAAGGCCCCGTCACGGGTGTAG
The DNA here is from genome assembly GCA_030550015.1 of bacterium. Classification (GTDB taxonomy): domain Bacteria; phylum Sysuimicrobiota; class Sysuimicrobiia; order Sysuimicrobiales; family Thermofontiviventaceae; genus Thermofontivivens; species Thermofontivivens primus. Next base: position 27,518 of record JAUQQG010000121.1, read on the forward strand.
TAGACCCTTGTGCCATCGCTCAGGACGAAGAACCCGTCTCCTTGGATCGCCAGATCCGTCGCCTTCCCTGTGGACTGCAGGTTACCCTGGGCGAACAATGTGTCGATACTCCCGATGGTAGCCCCGAGACCAACCTGCATGGGGTTCACACCTCCCTTCCCCCCGGCCTCCGGGGCCCGCGCTCCCTGGATGGTCTGGCTGAGAACGTCTTGGAAGGTTACCCGGCCGGCCTTGAAACCGTTGGTGTTGATGTTGGCGATGTTGTTGCCGATGACATCCATGCGCGTCTGGTGGATGCGCAACCCGGACACACCGGCAAACAATGAGCGCATCATGGCTTGATCTCCCTCCTTATGGCGTCCATCGCGTTGATCGGGTCTATCGCGTTCATTGCGTCTATCTCGTTATCTCGTTATCGCGTCCATTGGATCGCCGAGCCTCTCGACTCAACAAACCCAAAAACGCGATAGACTCAAGAGATTCGGGTGACATGGTCAAGATGCACCTCCTTCCCGTTCACAAGGAGAACCGGCTGCGTGCCTAAGAGACGGATCCCCTCGACCTTTCCTTGGACCTCCTCGTACCCAGTCAGGCCGTTCTCGGTGGTGGGGATTCTTGCCTGGACTGTGCGGCCAACAAGGGAGAGCGCTAGCACCAGCTGGAGCCCTGCACCCACATTCTTCAGCTCCTCCAGAGCAGTGAACTGGGCCAGCTGGGCAATGAACTCTGTATCCTCCATGGGGCGGAGCGGATTCTGGTAGCGGAGCTGGGTCAAGAGGAGGTTGAGGAAATCCTGTTTCCCCAGCCGTTCTACCGTGCTCCTCCCCTCCGTTGCTTGTGTACGACCCGAGTCAATCGCGTTAATCATCGCCTTCCTCCTCTGTGACCATCCGTAGGAGCAAGCCCCTCTATTTTCACCACTAAGAGGACCACGGATCCCCCCTACACAATCAGATCGATGCGTCCATCTCGGCGGGACGGCGTGACCGCTACACGTTCTTCGCCCCCGGGGGCCAACGACGTAAGCCATGGGGCCACCTGGTCTCGAGTCTGATGGTGAGAACCTCCTCCCTGGCCTCCTTCCCGCCCGCCTGCGAGAGCGACCTCAAAAGCCTGGACATGGATCCCCTGTTCCTCAAGGGACTGGCGAAGGTGAGGTACTCTTGCCTGGACGAGATCCACGGTGAGGGGCCGGTCGGCAAAGATCTCTGCTGAGATCTCCTTGTGCTTCCCTTGAACATGCATCTCGACCTCGCCGAGGTCACGAGGTTGAAGGTGCAAGAAGACCTCTAGCTTTTCCCCGCGGCTACGGAGGGCCGCATAGTTCACGAACTCGTGAACTTCTGGCACATCCCTTCTCGCGTGCACGGCAGGGATCTGTCGCTCTCCCTGGATGACTTTCCCTCCATGCGGCATGGTACCGCCTTCCTGCAAGTGCACGCCGGGCCTCTTGGCTGGAAGAATCTCCTTTTCTTTGACCTGCCGCTCTACGGGTTTGCTCCCAGGGAAGGTCTCCACGTTGGCGTGAAGGATGGAACGATCGTCCCCCTGACCTCCTCCAGCCTGAATTCCTTGGGATCCTGGTGGGGTTAGGAACGCTTCTGACGGTGTTCTTCCGGGGGACATCCCTGGGATTTCCAGCGCAGGGCGCAACGTGTACTCCTGATCCTCTGCTACAGGAGGGAAGCGAGAGAGATGGTGGGTCCCTCCTTCCTGCGCGGTCTCCCCACCTTGCTCAGGTAAATAGGATACGGCGGAAGGAAACATCGAAGATTCCCCTCCCCGAGGCACTATGGATGGTGCACTCACCCTGGAAGCGATTCCGCCCTGGAGAGACAACCCTGCCTGCACAGGAGGATCCCCAGCTTGTTCAAAACCGCGGGTGCTGTGATCAGGTTGGCTTCCCTGTCTTTTCATCCTGATCTTCTCCTGCGCCTCCACACGATGCGCAGCACTTGGCGCACCGTTGTGTATCGACGGCACAAGAGACTGGTCCGGGATGATTCCTTCCTCTTCGCTAGGCATGTGCGACTCTTCCATCCAGCCTGCTCGATTTCTCGAGACAACCTCGAACAGCACAGTTCCCCGAGCGAGGGAAGAAAGAGATGTCCGGCGGACGGAGTCGGTTCCCGCATCAGGATCCTCTACTTTTACTTTCTCGCGCCCGTACGAGACCATCTGTCCATCGACGGCTGGCGCCGTCGGCTCATCCCGTACCTCCTCCATAAGGGTCTCCATGCTTTCTGGTGATGAGGAGAGCGGCTGGGAAATCAGAAAGATCTGTCCCTCTCCTTCCACAGGGAAGGCCAACTCAGGAGTCGCCTGCACATCAGGAAGGTTAGGTTGTCGTGGATCTGGTAGTGCGCTTACCACGGGGTGATCCCAGATCGTCCCTCTCTCCCCTGCACCTCTTGCCGTCTGCACGAAGGGGATATGCACATGAACGGGAGACTCCTCACTACGCACTCCAGGGGTTGCTCGATTGGCATTCTCCACAAACACAGGTGCAGGTTTGTCCATCGGAATCACAGATCCGTTCTCTCTTCGGCGGACGGCATTTTCTGCGGAGGGGGCCCCAGGCTCGGTGCTCGAAAGAGCCGGAGGGGTCGAATCCACTGTTGAGGAGAACGGCTCTTGGACAACCCCCGAGCTCACGAGATGCGCGGATATGGCAAGGAGTGCCTGCAAGAAAGAATCCAGCACAGGGCCCTCATCCTGAGGCTTGGGCTCAGCGGGTTGTGGCACAGGGGTCATGCTTGTCTCCACAAGCCCAGGATCCCCTGACGCGGGCTCTACCTTGATTGCACCGTCGAGCGGCAGGAGGAGGATCCCGCCGATCGTCATGGGCCTACACCTCCATCTGCCCTCCATGCTTGCAAGACCCGTGCCACGAAAGCCCGGGTTTCGGGGAAAGGCGGGATCTCCCCAAATCGTTCCACTGCCCCGGGGCCAGCGTTGTAGGCGGCAAGGGCAAGATCGACCCGCCCAAACCGGGCAATCAACTGAGCCAAGTATCGCACTCCTCCCCGAATGTTCGCCTCGGGGTCGTAAGGATTCTTCACACCAAGGGCTCTCGCGGTTTCCGGCATGAGCTGCATAAGCCCCATGGCCCCAGCGAAAGAGGTGGCATCGACGCGGAACCCTGACTCCGCCTGGATCACTGCGAGGACCAATGCAGGATCGACCCCCTCTTCCTGCGCGATCCTCACTGCGATTTCCCGAATCTTCGCGTGGGTTGGCCGGATCTCAAGGGCTCTCCTAAGCTCGGGCAAAAAACTTTCTTGAGGTCTCTCTTCCGCGCTGGACCCACTTACCCAAGGCTCTACGCGAGGATTCAGGCCAAAGGGCCGGAACCTCCCCTCGATCTGCCAGATGCGTGTAAGAACCTCCACCAGCCCCCGCACCATTATCCTTCCAGCTCCCTGTTCTTGGCCGCAATGGCGACCTCGTCAAGGAACTTGCCTTCCTCCCGGTGAACCTCCTGGAGGTAAGAAGCCCACCGCCGTTCCCGGAGACGTTCAACGACCCGCCTTGCTCGCCGTGCCTCCAGGAACTCCTTGCGCGTCTCTTCTTCCTTTGCCTTGAGCTCCAAGAGGCACGCCTCCGCCCTGGCGAGGTGGACCTCCAACCGCTGGATATGCTCAAGATGCAACAGGATCTCTTCCACCCCTGCCCCCTCTTCGAGGGCTCGACGTAACGCCAGCCTTCCTTCGGCAAAGATGGTCCGCAGCTCTTGAACTAGGCGTTCTTGTTCGCGCACAAGGCGTTGCGCTTCTGCTAGGCGCTGCGCACACAACTCTTCCCGCCGGGATCGCACATCCAGGAGGGTTTGCAGAGGGAATTGGAAGCGCTTCACGGTACCCTTCCACCTCGGGTGAGCTCACGCATCAGCACCATCATCCCCCGCCAACCCCTTCGCCGAAGATGGCGCTAAGCTCTGCCAAGGTTTCTTCGAATGTCACCTTCTCTTCGCTCCCCTGCCGGAGGAAAGCACGGATCCGGTCAATGAGCGCAAGGGCTTCGTCGATGCGCGGGTTGCTGCCGTGGACGTATGCCCCGATATTGATGAGATCTTCCGCCTGGGTATAGGCGCTAAGGACCGAGCGGAACCGCATTGCTAGGCGCTGGTGCTCACTCGTAGTGATCTCGGTCATGAGTCGGCTGACGCTTGCCAGAACGTCCACTGGCGGGTAATGGCCACGGTTGGCCAAGTCCCGGGAGAGGACGATGTGACCGTCCAGGATGCTCCGTGCGGCATCGGCAATGGGCTCGTTCATGTCGTCCCCCTCCACCAGGACGGTGTAGATCCCGGTGATGCTTCCTCGCTGGGCCGTCCCCGCACGTTCCAAGAGGCGCGGCAAGAGAGCGAAGACCGAGGGTGTATAGCCCCTCGTAGTCGGAGGCTCGCCAACAGCCAAACCGATCTCCCGCTGGGCCATAGCGAACCGGGTGATGGAATCCATGACGAGAAGAACATCTCGCCCTTGATCACGGAAATACTCGGCTACCGCCGTTGCAGTCATCGCTGCCTTCACCCGGATCAAGGGGGGCTGGTCGGAAGTGGCCACGACAACCACAGACCGTCGGAGTCCTTCCCCAAGATCCCTCTCAATGAACTCCCGGACCTCTCTCCCACGCTCCCCCACAAGAGCGATCACGTTGACATCCGCGGTGCTGTGGCGAGCCATCATCCCAAGCAGCGTGCTCTTACCCACACCGCTCCCGCTGAAGATCCCAATCCTTTGCCCCCTCCCAAGGGTGAGCAAGCCGTCGATCGCCTTGATCCCGACAGGAAGGGGTTCGGTGATCCTCCTGCGGCTCAATGGATGGGGAGGCGGTGCTTCCAGCGGATACTCCTCGGACGCGGGAACCGGCCCTCTTCCATCCAAAGGTTCCCCTAGGCCGTCAAGGATGCGCCCCAGAAGCGCCTCCCCCACCTTCACCCCAAGAGGACGTCTTGTCGCCATAACAAGGCTCCCAGGCCCTATTCCCTGGAGCGTCCCAAGGGGCATAAGGAGCACCCGGCCTTCCCGGAAACCAACGACCTCCGCGTAGAGCCTACGGGAGCCCCCGCGATCCTGGATCAGGCAAGCGTCCTGGAGCCTGGCGCTCGGTCCGAAGGACTCCACCACTAGGCCCACGACGTCCACAACCTTTCCTACCTGCCTCTTGGGATCGAGACTATCCAGGGCACGGCGCATGCGCTCGATATCGCGAGCAAAACCCTCGTCTGGTACGGGCTGACGGACCTTGAGGGGAACCATATCAACCCTCCCTCACATGGAACAGACAGGGGTGGTCTCTCCACTTGCCTTATCCCGGATACCCAAGCAGGTCTCCCTACACGACCACCTTAATTGCGGATAACCTCGCGGAGGCGTTCATGGATCTCTTCGAGTTTTGTGGCCACGCGGGCGTCCACGAGACCCTCCGGGCTTTCCACCAGGCACCCCCCTGGTTCGATGGAGGGGTCGGCGAGAACGGTCACTACCCCACTGCACGCTGCGGTCCACTCGGGACGGAAGGCCTCGACCGCCGCCAAGTCCTCCGGGTTTACGTACAGGACAATGCGCTCGTGTCCTGAAACCTGGCGTAATGCGTCTTCGACGACTTTCACAATAAACGTGCGATCCACGGAGATCTCGTGCTGGATCACCCGCTTGGCAATTGCCACAGCCAGGTCCGGGAGGAGCAGGCGGATCCTCTCCAAAAACTGGAACCGCTCCTGCTCAACCCTCTCTGCGAGCGCGGTGAGGAGCTGTAAAGCCCTTTCCACCTCTGCCCTGGCTTCTTCCCGCCCTGCACGAAGCCCCTCTTCCCTCCCCGCCCTCCGTGCACCCTCCTCCAGCGCGCGTGCTTGTTTCTTCGCTGCTTCCAAAATCTTCTGGGCCTCGACGCGCGCTGCGATGAGGACGCGTTCCGCCTCTTCCTCTACATCTTCCGTGGAGAGATCTGGCTGTGTCAGTGGATCTGCATCCAGGAGATCCTCTGGGACTTCGGGCGGGATGACACTGAAAGGCCTCCGCTCGATTTTCGCATGCTTGATCACCTTTCCGGCCATGGTCCTCTCACCGCCTACGAAATAGCCTTTGGTCCCCTCCCCCAAGCTCCTAAAGCCGGAGAACTTACGCAATTAGCTCCTCCTGCCCTCCACGGGCGATGACAATGTCCCCGCTCTCCTCGAGCTTGCGCACCACGTTCACAATCCGCTGCTGCGCCTCCTCCACGTCACGGACCCGTACTGGTCCCATGAACTCCATGTCCTCTTTCAGCATCTCCGCAGCCCTCTGGCTCATGTTGGAGAAGATCTTCTGCCGCAGCTCCGGGCTCGCCCCCTTCATGGCCAGGGCCAAATCCTTGCTGTCCACCGCCCGCAGCACCTGCTGGATCGCACGGTCGTCCAGGTTCAACAGATCCTCAAACACGAACATGAGCTTCTTCACTTCCTGCGCGAGCTCTGGGTTCTGCGCCTCCAGCGCCTCCAGGATGGTCTTCTCTGTCCCCCGGTCGGTGTTGTTGATGATGTCCACCAGCGCCTTCACGCCCCCCACTGCGGTGTACTCCTGTGCCGGCAGTGCCGCCACCTTTTGAGCCAGGGCGTTTTCCACCTCCCGTACCACCTCCGGGGTGGTCCGGTCCATCACGGCAAGGCGCATGGCCACGTCCACCTGCAGCTCCGCAGGAAGGGAGGAGAGAACCACCGCAGCTTGGTGTGGCCTCAGATAGGCAAGGATGAGGGCGATGGTCTGGGGATGCTCGTTCTGGATGAGGGAGACAAGCTGCAGGGGGTCCATCCGGCGGAGATCGTCAAAGGGGCTTACCTGTAAGGCTGCGGACAACCTGGCGATGATCTCCTGAGCACGTTGTGGTCCTAGGGCACGCTCCAGGACCTCCTGGGCATAGGTAATGCCTCCCTGGGAGACGTAATGGTGGGCGAGAAGGATCTGCAGAGCTTCCCGGAAGATCAAGTCCCGCTGCTCCGTGGACACCCTCTGGAGGTTCGCGATCTGGTAGGTCAGCTCCTCAATTTCATCTTCCCGGAGGTGCTTCATCACCTCGGCGGAAAGCTCGCTCCCCAGGGCTACGAGAAAGATGGCTGCCTTCTGACGGCCGGTAACAGGAAAAGGAGGCGTGGTACTGCGGCTCCGGGGCTTTGTCGCTACACCCTCAAGCGAACCGACCTCTGGTGGAGGGACCGTGGACATAGGGATCCGCCCTTACCCAGCTGTTAGCTTTTGTGGAGTTCCCCTATTCATTACATCGGCAGGGTTTCGCTGTTTTTGATCCCTATAGTCGAAGGGCCCTACAGCCGAAGGGCTTGCATGGGCTGAAGGAAGGTGTAACAATGGAGGATGTGGAGGCGTGGAGGGGTGGCCGAGTGGTTGAAGGCGGCGGTCTCGAAAACCGCTAGGCGGGTCTTCCTGCCTCGTGGGTTCGAATCCCACCCCCTCCGCCAAATCACTTCAGAACCGCGCTCCGCCTCCCCTGAATTTTCTGACATCAGAGGGATGCGAGTCCTCCCGCCTTCCCCCATTCCAAACCAGTACCCGGTAAGGATCCCATTCAATGCTTGTTGAGGTCACGCAGCCCAGCCTGCTTCATCAGGCGTAGGAATCGCCGCTTGCGCTGCCAGCGCCGAACCAGCTCAATCGGGTTCAAGGTGAATCGATCCTCCGGGATCCGCGCACGCCGTCGTCTTAAGGAGATCCTAGAGGGCCATCCAGGAGAGAGCCAGAAGCGGCCACCCCGTGCGTACCACCAGGCAAGCCCGCACCCTGCAAGGGGAAAGAGCCCTAGGGGGAAGGGGAAGGAGAAGAAGAGAAGGACTGTGGCGAGGATCCCAAGCCACCGCGCCTCTATAGGGACGACGAAATAGAGCAAGAGGCGCTCATGCGGGTTGATCGCCGACCAGGCGACTACACATGCGGTGAGCGGAACCCAGAACCCTGCGAGGACAGTAGCACGCCCCGTGAAGAAGCTTCCTAGCCACAGGAAGATCGCCGCGGTACCAGAAGTGAGGATCAAGAACAAGATGTAGTCCCGCCTTCCCCACGATCTTTCCAGGCTCCCTCCAAATATCCAGACCATGTACCCCCCGAGGAGCAACCAGAGAGGGTGGCTGCTCCCCACGAGGAGGTAGGTGACTAGCGACCAGGGTGCGGACGGGAATACATAGGTCCGGAAAACTAAGCTTTCCAAGAGCCAACCGGCACCCATGAAGGTGAAGACAAACGTGAAGGCGTTCGCGCCGAGAATCGTCCACGTAACGGGACAGTCTCCCGGGAGCCGTGAGAACCATCCTGATGGGGCCGGTCGAGTTTTCCAGCCTGTCATGGTTTCCTTCTACCGCCTGCCGCGCTCCAGGATGTGGGTTATCTTTCGGCAACTCAGGGTGGTCTCCTCCTCTTTCGGGACCCCGGTCTTTGCCCTGCGCCAAAATGGGCTTTGGGGATCCCTTTGTGCAGGGATCTCGTGCAGGAGGGGGGATCTCGCAGTTTAGCCGGAATAGGTGTATACTGGAATTGCCTGCACCAGGAGGGAGGTCATACTATGGGGATGAAGGCTCCGTCGCGGTGCCCTGCCTGCAAGAGCACCCACATCGAATACAAAGGAACCGACGAGAAAGGCCAGCAAAAGTGGCAGTGTAGGGAATGTGGGAATAAATTCGTCTATAAAGCTGCATAGCCAGCTCCAAGTCCGGAAAACAGATTCTTGAAGGTTCTTGGCCCACCGAACGATTCCTTACGCGGACCTGTCTCCTTTTAGGCCCTCTCGTTGATTCTGGACGGCGGTGGCGAGGAAGCTGCAGGCGGTCCGGAGAGCTTGATCAGCGAGAAAAGGTATTTTATGGTGTCGAGGACCGCCGCCAAGAAATTCTTCCCTTGTGCGCGAGCTTGCCGGAAAGCCGTGATCATCCCGCGGAAGAAATCGACGAGCGTCCGCGGGGGGCTGGCTGTGCTCCCTTGCGGGGAGGGAGCGGCGGGTGTGTTCGAGGCAGCGACCGTTTGTGGTCGTTCTAATGCAGATGCACTTTCAATAGGAGCCGGAAACTGGACCTGCTGGAGCGGTGAGAGAGCCATCCTCTCCTCGTCCAGTGGAGGAAGAGAAGCGCTTGCCTCTTGGTGATTGCTCGTGGCCTCCACGACGCTTTCTGCCTGTCGGAGGATTGCACCGAAGGACTGCTCGCTTGGTTGCTGCGGTACAAGATGCGGTCGCAATCCTTCTACCGTTGCTCGCCCAAACGGATCTTCTATCCCTGAGATCTTCATGAGATGATCCCTCCTATAAGGAAGAGGGAGCAAGTGTGATGCCAGGAGCCGGTTTGCGTTCCGTTATGCATGTGCTAGGTCCTCAAAACCGGCTGAGGAGGATGGCCCGCTTGACATCCTCGATAGCTTTCGTGACGTCGATCCCCCGGGGGCAGGCTTCGGTACAGTTGAACACGGTACGGCACCGCCAGACGCCAGAACGGTCGTTGAGGATCTCCAGGCGTGCCGCCGCTGCCTGATCGCGGCTATCGAAAATGAAGCGGTGCGCAGCGACAATTGCGGCGGGTCCAATATACTGACCATTGGCCCAGAAGATGGGACAGGAGGTTGTGCATGCTGCGCACAGAATACATTTGGTCGTGTCGTCGTAACGTGCGCGTTCCTCCGGGGACTGGAGGCGTTCCTTCTCAGGAGCAGGGTCATTGTTCACGAGGTAGGGCATCACCGCCCGGTACTTCGCAAAGAATGGCTCCATGTCCACCACGAGGTCTTTGATCACGCGGAATCCCCGCAGGGGTTCTACAACGACCTTGCGCCCTAGATCCTTGAGGAGGACCTTGCAGGCCAAGCGGTTGCGCCCGTTGATCATCATAGCGTCAGAGCCGCAGATCCCATGGCCACAGGAGCGACGGAAGGCCAGGGTGCCATCCAGATACCATTTGATGTAGTGGAGGCCGTCGAGCACGCGGTCCACTGGCTCGGCTTCCACCTCGTATTCTTCCCAGTGCGGGCGAGCGTCTGTCTCGGGGTTGAAGCGCTTGATGCGAAAGGTCACCTTCACTGCGACAACCCTCCTTAATACTTCCGCTCCTGTGGTTGGAAGCGCGTGATCACAACTGGCTTGTACCGGAACTCGATCTCCCCATGCTCCTTCCGGTAGATGAGCGTATGCTTGAGCCAGTTCGCGTCGTCTCGCTTGGGGTAATCCTCCCGATAATGGGCCCCTCGGCTCTCCGTCCGATTCAAGGCTGATCGCACCGTGGCCTCCGCGATGTCCAGCAGGCAGCCTACCTCCCAGGCCTCGAGGAGGTCCTGGTTGAACGTCTTCCCTCGATCCTCGACACGAACGTAGTTGTAGCGCTCCTTCAATTCTAGGATCTTTTCCAAGCAGAGCTTGAGGCCCTCCCCAGTCCGGAAGACGGAGCAGTGATCCATCATCGCTTGCTGAAGCTCTTCCCGGATCCTCGCCACAGGTTCCTTCCCATTTCCCGTGAGCACCCTCTCGATCCACTCTCGCGCTTGGGTGTGAGGGTTGTGGCGCAGTGCG
>JAUQQG010000115.1 GCA_030550015.1 bacterium
AGCTTACTAGCCCGTAAAAGCCGAGCCGCCGCCATGCGCCGCTCCTCCATCTGGGCTGGCGTCAGCCGTTTGGGTCTCCAGACCGTTACCATCGTCGAACCACCTTTGACAAAGAATGCTCATGAAAGATTCTACTTCTCAGATCTTGTTACTTCAACTTCGTGAGGGACATTAGGACGTCGCTGTGAAGGGGTGGAACTCGAGACATATTACCACAAGCTAAGTGAGGCGGCTCATTGCGTTATCGTATACAAGGGTATCCGGGAATGTCTGACTAAGTTGAGGTCTTCTGATGTTGCGCTAGCTGTATTTACGGAGCCAGTCTTCGCGCCTCTATCATTCTTCTCGGGGCTACCGAACTGCTTCCCTACTTCCACGGTCCTTGTTGGCGGCGAGGAAGTTACCTGACCGAAGCCTTATCTGATATGGAATTCTCTTGGTGTGCCAACGATTGCGGTGTCGCCTAGCTCGGCCGCATACGTGTGGATGCACCGGTCGCTATGGGAGCAGAGCGGCGAGCTAGTGCGCTTGCCTTGGGTGCTGCATGGGGACATCAGTTTCGTATCGAAGCCGAGGCGGATTTTGCTTTGTTCCAAACCACCAACTTATTGCATTTCGTCTCATCCGCGGGTTAGGATGTCTATCACATCCGAAACACCGCTAGTCTCCGAGCGAAGCAACTTTTCAATCTATAGTTGTCAATATCTGCCCGGTGGGTCACCATAGAGACGGCCTTTCCGCTCACTCATGACCATGGGCCCTGCAGCCGTTGTTCATCCACTCGTCAAGAGAGGGAGGGACGCACTCCCTCTAGAACTCATCCGACCACGACATCACAAGATTACAGATTTGCAAGTGTTTCCCCAGATTTTCCATGCCGCAAGCGGGGGAAGAGGGTCAGACCGCCTTTCACAGGGTGCAAGCCTTGCCTGCTAGAGCACATGATGCCCTCAACCGACTACTATGTCCACTGAGCGGTTGATGGCAGCGCTGATCCGCTCGATCCAGCAGTTGGGAAAGCGTGGGTATCTGTAGCTGGGTGACGTGGTCGTGCAGAAGAAGCACGATATGCGGGTTCCCTTCGGATACCTTCCTCATTTGAGGCACCGAATCAATTTCGAATACCTTTTTTGTGAGGCGACTCACCCTGTTGCCTCATTGAAAAAGGTATCTGAAAGCTGATCCGTTACCTCATAAAAGAATGTACTCATCCTGAGGTACCTCCTTGCCTGTCGATGAGGGTGGACTACTGGTTTTGAGTGCCAGATCATCAGATATTGCTGGAGCTTAGAGATCCCCCGGCGTAAGGCTGCAGGGTTTAGGGTTGCGTACATCTTGCTCAGGGAGGCTTTCTGCTCTTCAGAAGAATCTGGCGAGGCCAGGACGCGTTGGTAAAGGGTCTTGGGTGTGTCGTAGATCTTGCGAACCTTGGCACAGTTCCGCTCCTTGCGGATGAGCTTCTGGACCGGCTGGAAGATATACGACCGGAGCCGATCATAGAGTTGATTGAGGGCCTCCACCTGCTCAGGCCGATCGTAGCGGAGGTAGCCCACTGTTCGGCGGACCACGGCCCAGTTCTTCTGCTCGACATGACAACTGTCATTCCTGCGGTTGGGCCTGGAGCGTGTGAACGTGATCTCTTGGGCAATGCGGAAGCGGAGCAGGTGGTTGTTGATGAACCCAGAGCCGTTGTCCGAATCGATCCCGCGAATAGGGAAGGGGAAGGCCACTAGCTTGCGCTGGAGGGCCTCGAAGACCCACCGCTGGGCCTTGTTGGGGACGGCGAAAGTTTCGGTCCACTGGGTGGCGACGTCGACCATGGTTTGATCAAGCCCCCGCGGGGATTTCCGCCATCGTGAGCCACTAGGTCCACCTCCAGGAACCCTGGGGAGGCGTCATCCCACTCGGCAAAAGTTTTAATGGAGATGCTCTGCTTGAGTAAGGTCCCTGGTTTAGTCCCTGAGCGGTCCTTGATCTGTAGACGTTTGCGCTCAGGAGCGAGGAGGCGGTCAATGGTGGCGGCACTGATCTGGAGCAATCTCTGACGTACCTCAGGGGTTAGGTGAAGTTCACCAAAGCGCTCAAGGATCGGCACGATCTCCTGCAGGAACGGCGCTAGGCGTTTGCCTGAAGCAAAACTCCTCACGGCCCACACGCGGTGGAGGGCCTCCTTCACCTCCTCGCCATAGAGCGGCTTGCGCCCCGGTCGGCTTCGGAGGGGAGTCGGGCCCTCCTCCTTCCCTGCGGTGATATCCGAGGAGTTCTTCAGCCTGATCCAGAATCCTGCCCTTTTCTTTCTTGCTGGCGGTTTGGTGCCTTTGAGCGAGCTCATGGAGCACCGCTTGCCTCTCGCGAAAACTCAGCGGCATCTCGCCTACCTCCCTTGGGGTCATGGGATGACCACCCTTTCGAGGCATGATAGGCAGGTTTCCTTCGGATACCTTTCTATTTTGAGGCAACGAATCGATTTCGAGTACCTTTTTTGCGAAGCAACTCGAGACATTGACAGCTGTCAAAAAGTATGGTTTAATGAGGATAAGATGTTATAACAGCATATCCGAGCACTGCGATGGGGATCACTCGCACAAGTCCTACACCTCTCTACTATCAGCTGGAGCTCATGCTCCGCAAACAGATCGAGAGCGGATCGCTTCCGCCAAACGAGCGATTACCCTCAGAGCTGGAGTTGGCCAGACAATTTGGAGTAAGTCGGATCACTGTACGACGTAGTCTAGAACGCCTCGCCTCGCAGGGTCTCGTTTACCGCCGATCGGGCAAGGGGACTTACGTAAGCCCCCTCCCCCGCGTGCAAGTGAAAATCGAGCGTAACCTTGCAAACCTCCTAGGGTTTGAAGAAGATCTCCGCCGCAGTGGAGGGGTGCCCGAGGTTCGAGTGTTGAAAAAAGAGTGGATCCCCGCACCCGAGGATGTCGCTTCCCGCCTGGAGATTCCTCCTGGTACCGAAGTATTCCACTTACACCGACTAGGAATAGTGGACGGAACACCTCTCTGGGTTGAAGAGCGCTATTTCCCTAAGAGTCTCGCCGCCGGCTTACAGGATCATCACATCGAATCACCCTCTATCGTCGCACTCCTGGCACGCGAATATGGGAAGAAGATCACTGCTGCGTCCATCCGCATTGAAAGCGTGGGAGCGACGAAGGAGGTCGCTGCGCTCTTGCATATAAGGTCAGGGTATCCTCTCCTTGCTGTCCAATTCACCACATATGCCGAGGATGTACCCATCGACGCTATGCAAGCCTACTTCCGCGGCGACAGGTATGCCTATGCGTTCCGTCTGGAAGCCAAGAACGCTGGAATCCTTAGGCTCCAGGAGGAAAAGGCCAGATGATATCCCTCGAAGCCACTATCACTAAAGTTGCAGAAAGTATTGACAGATTGTGCACGATCGAGATCACTGGGCGCGGCGTTATCGGGCCCCTGTATACTGCGGCGCGTGCCCGTCAGGGTTACCCTCTTTGCATGGAGGCGGCGAGAAGACTTGCAGAACAGGTCCGCCCCGGGGATGCGGTAATCATCGCAACAGGGTTGCCAACTTATCCCTGGTTCTACGGAGAACAAGATGGGCCGGTGGGGGCGGCCACGTTGGCTCGTGCACTGGTACTCGGGCTGGCAGCTCGGCCCATCGTCCTCACGGAAGCGATCCATGTGGATATGTGCCGGGCGGCACTGCGAGGAGCTGGCCTCTATGCCAGGGACATTGAGAGTGCGTTGAGGCTACCTACGACTGGGGCAGTAGCTCCGTTCCCAATTGATCCCCAGGAATCCGTCCGGGAAGCGGAGATCATTCTTGAGAAGGTTCAACCAAAGGCTCTGATCGCCATTGAACGTCCCGGAGCGAATGAACATGGTCATTACCACGGAGCGAAAGGGTTTCAGCTCACGGATCATTGTGCCAAGATTGACGTCCTGTTTGAGCGAGCAAAACAGGCAGGGATCTTGACCATTGCTATTGGTGATGGCGGGAATGAGCTAGGATGCGGCTTGATCCGAGACGTAGTCGTGGCAGAGGTCCCTTATGCGGCCCGTTGTCAATGTCCATGCTCCGGAAGCATCGTGCCTACTTTTATCCCCGATGTGTTGGTTATAGCGAGTATCTCGAACTGGGGAGCTTATGGAATCGAGGCATCGCTTGCCCTTCTTTTGGGGCGACCTGAAGTATTGCATTCCCGCGAAGTGGATCGAAGGGTACACGAATTGACTGCTGCCGCTGAAGCGAATAACGACGGGCCGGGGTTGCTCGATCCGGGGACCGACGGGGTCCCAGTGCACCTTCATGGGCATCTGGTGGAGCTTCTCTCCTTCATGGTTCAAAGTGGCATGGATTTCGGAAGGCTGTATAAAGAGCCACGCTATCCCTGGCTTTCTACCTAGAAAATAAGGGGGATACCTCGATGAATGGGTTCTTAACGCCATCGGCGCTGCGATCCCGAATTTATAGCATCCCTAGGGTGAGGTTCGCCTTCCTTCCTACGCCTCTCCAGTATTGCCCCACACTGAGCCGGGAGTTGGGGATAAGCCTCTGGGTGAAGCGTGACGATTTGACCGGGTTAGCTTTCGGTGGGAATAAAACACGCAACCTAGAGTTCCGAATGGCGGAAGCTCTCTCTGTAGGCGCGGATGTCCTAGTGTTCGGGGTCGAGGCCTCCTCCAACTCAGCACGACAGACCGCTGCAGCCGCAAACATGATAGGACTTCCTCTCATTCTCATATTACGTGGAAAGCCTGAGAGCTCACCACAAGGGAACCTCCTCTGCGATCTCATCCTTGGCGCTGACGTCCGTATCGTGGATGTTCCAACGATCCACTCCCTTGATCCCATTCTCAAGGAGACTGCTAAGGAACTGCAACGGAAAGGACACCGTCCATTCATCCTCAACCACGGGAAGATGTTCGCGACTGGAGCAGCTTTGGCCTATGCTGAGTGTCTCTTAGAGATCCTGGAACAAATGGATGGGCGGGTGCCAGATTACATTTACATCTCATCCGGAGGTAAAGGTCAGGCAGGACTCCTCCTGGCCAGCAAGGCTCTTGGGCTTCAGACCCATATTGTGGGTATTGCAGCTACCTTTAACGAGGATCCATGGGAAAGCGCAGCACGCATTGCTTCTGAAACAGCAAACCTCCTGGGTCTCGATCTGATGATCTCTCCGAACGAGGTGGAGAATACACTAGAATATCTAGGACCCGGTTACGGGATTCCAACCCCTGAAGGGCTTCGCTCTATCTTACTCTTTGCCCGGAAAGAGGGAATTCTCCTCGACCCAGTGTATACAGGCAAGGCTGCTGCCGGGCTTTTAGACCATGTGCGTAAAGGCAAAGTTGCACCAGGATCAACTGTCGTGTTCATCCATACAGGCGGGCAACCTGCTCTCTTCGCTTACAGCAATTCTTTGACCCGATTCATGCAAGAGGAGGCTAGCCTATCCAGGGGCAGTTAGGAAAAAGGGGGAGATTCCATGAGATTGCGATCAATTGCGACCATGCTGGCGGTTGCCAGTATTTCGCTCATCGTAGGGATTCCGACGGGTGCCCAAGGCATGCGCACCCTCGTTTACGCCCAAAACGTCCCTGTCACAGCCATGGACACGGCAGGGACTGCGATCGGGACCGTTTACCCAGCAGGTTACGAAGCGATGTTCCTCGTATACGACGGCCTCGTGCGCTTTAATGAAAGGATGCAGATCGAACCCCAGCTTGCCACAGAGTGGTCAGTTTCCCCGGATGGTCGCACGTGGACGTTCAAATTGCGCCGGGGCGTGGTGTTCCAGGATGGCACTCCGTTCAATGCAGATGCAGTGGTATTTCACATTGCCCGTCAGGCCGATCCTCAACAGAATCCATCGAACAGACCTCTGTGGGATCCGGTATCCAGTGTCCGCAAGATCGATGAGTTCACTGTCGCGATCACCACACGAGAGCCTTTCGGCGCGTTCTTGAATACACTTGCCCACGGCAGCGGCGGAGTTGTTAGCCCTGAAGCCGTGAAGAAGTATGGTGCTAATTTCAAGCTGAATCCTGTCGGTACCGGACCTTACATGGTGGAGAAGTGGGAAGTCGGGAGCCAGCTCGTCCTCAAACGCTTCGATCGCTACTGGGGAACACGTCCAGCATTTGACCGCATCATCCTACGCAACGTGCCCGATCCCGCCACGCGCATCGCGATGCTCCAAAGCGGCCAGGCAGATGTGATTAACGCAGTCCCGCCTGAAAATGTGGCTCAGCTTCAAGGTCTCCCAAACGTTGAAGTCATAGCCAAGCCTGCACTGCGCACGTTCGGGTTTGCTTTTAACCTGAACCGTCCATTCTTCCAAGATGTACGAGTCCGACGGGCTTTCAACTATGCCATCAACCGTAGCGCGATCATCAAAGTAATCTTTCACGGCTTTGCCACATCCATAGATTCCCCTCTCTCCCCTTTCACGATGGGGTATGCACCTGTGGGGAGGTATGAGTTCGACCAAGAGAAAGCAAGACAGTTGCTGGCGGAGGCAGGTTGGAAGCCAGGACCAGATGGCATCTTGCAGAAGGGCGGGCAGGCATTTGAGATTACCATCCTGACGCCACAGGGCATGATGCCCAAGGATGTAGAAGTTACGCAAGCCTTCCAGGATTTCCTCCGGCGAATCGGGGTGCGCGCAAGGATCAATAAGGTTGAACCAGCCGTCTTCTGGGACTACTTGCGGGTACCTCCAGACAAGATATCCTGGGACATGGTGCTCTTCGGCTTCAATCCCTCTAACGCCGATGGCGGTTATCACCTAACTTCGTTGTTTGAGAGCAATCCCAGTCATGCAGAGCGTCCAAAAGTGTGGAACTTTACCTGGTACAGCAATCCCAAGGTGGACGCTTTATTAAACCAAGCTGATCGCACCATCGACCCGTCGAAGCGTAAGCAGCTACTGGTAGAAGCTGCCCGTATCATCTGGAACGATGCTCCCTACGTCTGGCTGTACGCGGAAAACGTGATTGTGGCCAAGCGCAAGGATCTCAAGAACGTCGTTGTGCTACCTATTATCTTCACGATCCTACGCGAGGCCCAACCTTGAATTGAACTACGCAGGCGCGAGCCGGTCGCCCCGGCTCGCGCCTCTATCTTCCCATGAGCACGTATACCATTAAACGTATCCTCTTGCTAGTCCTCCAGGCCTGGCTAACTGTTTCTGCCCTGTTCGTGGTGTTTCGCCTAGCCCCTGGTGATCCTGCCGTGCTTATTGCCGGACCTGGAGCTACGCAAGCACAGATCGACCTCATCCGACATCAACTTAGACTGGACCGACCGCTCGCCGTCCAGTACATCGCTTTTGTACGAGATACGCTCCGCGGAGACCTGGGGATATCCTTGAGCTTCCGTCGTCCCGTGTTGTCGGTCATTGCCTCGCGTATCCCCCCTACGCTCGCGCTGCTCGCCACTAGTCTAGGTTTAGCGGTCATTCTAGGCGTCCCCTCCGGGGTCGTTGCGGCGGTACGTCCCCTAAGTTTGGTGAGCCAGGCGACCATGGGACTGACAGTTTTGTTCCTTTCTGTACCTAACTTCCTCCTGGGGTTGCTGCTCATGGACCTCCTCGCAGTCAGGCTCCGCTGGTTACCCGCCGCAGGCACGGGCGGCCCCATTTTTCTCGTCATGCCAACAATTGCCATCGCCGCCAGGTTGTTGGCGTTAGTAGCCCGGACAACCCGCGCGAGCGTGCTTGAGATCTTAGGAGAGGACTATATCCGTACTGCACGGGCGAAAGGGCTCAGTGGTTCTACCATCCTGGTTCGCCACGCGCTCAAACCTGCCATGATCCCCATCGTGACGATGATCGGTCTCCAAGGAGGGTATCTGCTGGGTGGTTCCATCGTGATAGAAACGCTCTTCTCATACCAAGGGTTGGGGCAAGCCATGATCAACGCCGTTTCCATGCGGGATTACTTCTTGGTTCAGGGGATCGCACTCTTCTACGTGGCAGGATTCTTGTTGATTAATCTCCTGGTGGATCTGTCCTATGCTCTCTTTGACCCGCGGATCCGTTATGTATAGACAATTCCGCCGAATCGCCCGGGTCCCGGCCGCTGGGTTGGGTGGGGTTTTAGTGGCGGGGTTTCTTATGGTTGGATTGCTTGCGCCTTGGGTAGTGCCGCTGGATCCTTTTGTCCAGGATCTGAGTACCGCCTTGCATCCCCCATCTCCCTCTCACTGGTTTGGCACCGACGAGCTCGGGCGTGATCTCCTAAGTAGGGTCATCCTCGCTGCGCGCGTAGACCTTACGGTCGTAGCGCTAGGGATCGGTTCAGCAATTTTACTCGCAACACCACTAGGCTTAATCGCAGGGTATTTCCGTGGTCTCGCCGATCGCCTTGTTACTGCTGCGAGCGACCTTATGCTCACATTCCCCTCTCTTGTTCTGGCCATAGTGCTTGTGAGCTTGTTAGGATCTGGTATATCCAGCGTGGTTATTGCCGTCGCCTTGACAACGGCGCCTCCGCTCTATCGCCTCATCCGTAGCCTAGTCCTACAAATCGCATCGTTAGACTACGTCGAGGCAGCTCGTGCCTTGGGTGCAACGCACTTTCGAATCATTACCCGCCATATTTTCCCAAATCTCCTCGGCCGTACTGTCGTCTATACGACGCTGTTAGGTAGCCATGCCATCCTTAGTGTAACGGCGTTAGGATTCCTTGGCCTGGGCGTTCAACCGCCGACACCGGAATGGGGGAACATGTTAGTTTCCGCGCGGACGTACTTAGGAACAGCGCCCTGGCTTACAGTGTTCCCTGGACTTATGATCATCCTCTTCATCCTAGGGCTAAATCTCTTCGGAGATGCATTAAGAGACCTACTTGATCCAAAACTACTCTGGCGACCTTGAGAGAATCTGATTCACCTTCTCTAGGAGCATAAGAGGATAAATGGCTCGGCAGCTTGCCCATATGAGCCACCTTCTCCATAGGTTCCAGACGCGAGTGGGTGGCCCCAAAGAGGTAAACTCAAAAGGTGTGGAAATTCTGCTGAAGGCGGTGTATCCTCCCTCCTAAGAAGAAACATGTGTGAAAGCAGAAAGGAGGAAATACACCGCCGTGAGCAAGCGTACCATAGAAAGCTCCCTCTCATCAAGGCCCACATGGGGGAGGTTAGTGTAAAGTTTTTGTAGGTGGGAGTGGGGTTTAAAGAGAATGAGACCTCACCTCGGCTTCTTCTGATGAAGAGCCAACCCCGCGATAGAGGAGGTGAGGTCTCACGTGGATAGCGGTGCTATCTTTAGGCTAATCCAAAAAGCGGAGGATTTCAAGGAGCTAGAGAAGGGACTGTTGCAGTTGGCCTTTGCGCTTGTGCGCCAATGGATGGTGGCTGTCTTGGAGAGCCTGGATCAGGAGCTTGCTGCCACGCGCGAGCCATCCCTAGAGCTGATCCGCTCCGATGTCCGCACCCTTGAGATCGTGGGAGGTCCTATCCAGTTCTCCCGGCGCTATTACCGCGATAGGGCTACGGGGCAATACCGGTACTTACTGGATGAGGCGTTAGGGTTAGAGGGAAGGCAACGCAGGAGCCCGCTGGTTGAACAGATGGCCATAGAGCTGGCGACCAAGTTTCCCTATCGCGAGGTGGAGAGGTTCCTGCGGGAGTATTTGTTTACCCGCGTCAGCCATCAGACTGCACATGCGCGGGTACAGGAAGCAGGCCATGCACGAGAGGAGGAGCAGGCGGCTATGCAAGCAGCGATGGAGGCTACCGGGGAGCTTCCTCCTCCAGAGGGGCGTGTAGTCGAGTACCTGTTCCTGGAAGCTGACGGGCTCTCGATCGCCTTGCAGCGGGAAGGTGAGAGGAGAACTGAGCTGAAGCTAGGGATCGTCCATGAAGGGTGGGAGGAGGACCCACCTGGAAGCGGGAGGTACCGCCTCATGGAGAAGCAGGTCTTTGGGGGGCTAGGAGAAAGTCGGACATTCTGGGCTTCTGCGAGCCTTGCCCTACATCAGCGCTACGCATTAGAGAAAGTGGGGCAGATCATCCTCAACGGCGATGGGGCACGCTGGATCCAAGAGGGGGTGGAGCTCTTCCCCCATGCCCACTATCAGCTGGATCGGTTTCACCTCCGGCGTCACCTGATTCAGGCCTTCGGGCACGACCGGGACACCCTCCGCCAGGTTGTGGATAGCGTGCTGGCGGGGAGTTGAGCCGCGCACTGAACGGATTCTTGCACAAGCTGCGCAGCGCAGTAGATCCCCCAAACAGCGGGCACAGATCCACAAGCTCCGTGGTTATCTCCAGGCGAACTGGGCAGGCATCCAGGATTACCGGGAAGCGTTGGGCTCGGTTCCACTTGGCGCTCGGGGGTTAGGGGCCATTGAGAGCAACATCGACAAAGTGTTTGCGAATCGCTTCAAGAAGCGCGGGATGAGCTGGGGGCGGAGGGGTGCCGGGCACCTCAGCCAGCTTGTGGTGCTACGGATCAATGGGACACTTACCGCATGGTTAGGGGAACGGTCCAAGCGGCCATTCAGTACGGCCCTCAAGAGCGCGGTCCGGACGGTGCAACACCGAGGCAGGGATATACAGCAAGAGACAGGCGCTTGGCAACTAGCGACGACTCCCAGCCCTCTATGGGCCACATGCCGGTCGACCCTGGGTTCACGCATTAGGGGCGCTGCAGCGGACGCCTACGTCCTTGAATTGAATACCAAGTGGGGGATTACCTACAAAAACTTGACAGCAACTCAGCAGCTCGGCGCGTTGACAGGGTACTGGGCTGTCGCTATAATGGGACGGGCCTGGTGAGCGTGGATCTCACCCCCATCTTGTCCTTCCCCTTCAGGGGACGGGAACCCAAGGAGGAGTGAAATTTGGCTTCACGCTTGTGGCTGCGTCTAGCCTTTGTCCTTGCCGTCGCCCTCTTGGCTTTCCAGGTGGCTTTCCGTCCTGTTCGCTTCGAGGGATTCGTCCCTACACTCACCTCCCCCCGGATTCACCTCAACCTGGGCCTGGACTTGAAGGGGGGGAGCCGCCTTGTCTTCCGGGCCCTTCGGGAGAACGTCTCCGTGGAGGATTTGCAAGGCGTCAAGCGCATCATTGAGCAACGCATCGATCAACTCGGGGTGGTAGAGCCTACCATTGAGATCCTGAGCCGCCAGCGGCGGATCGTAGTGGAACTCCCTGGGATCCAGGATCCCCAGCGTGCTATCAACCTCATCGGGAAGACAGCCCTTCTCGAGTTCGTAGACACGGGCACGACGCAACTCCCACCGGGGGCGAAGTGGAGCGAGGATGGAAAGAAAGTGACGCTTCCCAGCGGGCAGTCCATTTCTCTCCCCAAGAATGTGAAGTTCACAGGAGCGGACCTCCAGAGCGCACAGGCCACAATCAGCGATATCGAAGGGCCCGTGGTGAACTTCCAGATGAAGGGGGAGGCAGCGAAGCGGTTCGAGGAGTACACCCGGGAGAACATCGGGCGCTATCTCACCATTGTCCTGGATAACGAGGTGATTTCCTCCCCGGTGATCCGGTCGACGATCACAGGGGGAAGGGGACAGATCAGCGGTGGGTTCCAGAACCTCCAGGAAGCGCGTGATCTGGCTGTACTCCTCCGCAGCGGTGCGCTCCCCGTCCCCGTAGAGGTAGAAGAGAACCGAACCATCGGTCCCCTTCTAGGCCGGGATTCCATTGAGCGAAGCCTCAAAGCCGGTTACATCGGTACCATCCTCGTGATCCTGTTCATGCTCCTTTACTACCGTCTCCAGGGGTTCCTGGCGAGTCTTGCTCTTGGTCTATATATCCTCCTCATTTTGGCCGCCCTCACGGGTTTGAACGCAACCTTGACCCTGCCCGGAATCGCCGGGATCATCCTCTCCATTGGTATGGCCGTGGATGCCAACGTCATTATCTTTGAGAAGATGAAAGAGGAGCTCCGCTTAGGCAAGACCCTGTACATGGCGATCCAAACAGGATGGCGACGGGCTCTTGTGACCATTGTGGATTCCAACACGACCACGTTAATCGCGGCGGTGGTGTTGCTCTGGCTCGGAAGCGGCCCTATCCGGGGGTTCGCCGTGACCTTGACTATCGGGGTTATCGCCAGCATGTTCACCGCGATTGTCGTGACGAGGGTGTTTGTAGACCTCGTGTCCGGGACACGGCTAGCCTCTTGGCTTAAGGCGATCGCGGCGACAGGAGGAAGAACCAGTGAAGCAGCCTAGCTGGGACATCATCGGGAAGCGAAAGTGGGGGTACCTTTTCTCCCTGCTGGTGATTATTCCAGGGATCATCGCCCTTTCCGTGAACGGGCTGAACCTGGGCGTGGACTTCACAGGGGGGACCTTCCTCGACCTGCGTCTTGAGAAGGACTTCACCACTGGCCAGGTACGCCAGATCTTTGATCGATTTGGCCTGGGCCGGAGCATCATCCAGAAGGGGGCAGGGCGGGACCTCTCCATCCGGACGAGGTTCCTCTCAGAGGAGGAGCGGGTGAAGATCCTCCAGGCCTTGCGTCAGGAGTTTGGGGAAGTCACCGTCCTCCGGGCGGACGAGGTTGGTCCCCGCATCGGGAGGGAGCTCAGGAACATCGCGATCCTTGGCGTCGCCATCGGGTTGCTGCTGCAAGTGGTGTATATCAGCTACCGGTTCAAGTCCGTGCGTTTTGCGGTAGCTGCTGACATCGCCCTGCTCCACGATATCCTCGTTGTCCTGGCCGCTTTCTCCCTGACCCGCAAGGAAGTGAACAGCTCCTTCGTGGCCGTCCTGCTCACGGTAGTGGGGTATTCCATTAACGACACCATTGTCCTATTCGACCGTATCCGGGAAAATTTGGCCATGCGGGCACGGGAGCCGTTCGACCGGCTGGTGAATCGGAGTATCCTGGAGGCCCTGGTACGTTCACTGAACACTTCCATCACAACGATCCTTGCCATTGGAGCCGTGTACTTCTTTGGTGGCACCACGATCCGAGATTTTGCCTTCGGACTTATGGTGGGCATTGCAACGGGAGCCTATTCCTCCATCTTCACCGCAAGCCCTCTCCTTGTGGACTGGCATCTTTGGGCACAGAGGCGGAAGGTCAAACCAGTAGAAGCCCGTCTCCCTGCAGTGGGACCTTCCCCAGTTCCCGCCACAGCAAGCCCGGCCACGAGTCCGGGAGGGCAACCCCCAAGGAAACACAAGAAGCGCAGGAAATAAAGAGACCCTCCAAAACTTTCCCTCAAGATTTCCGAGAAGGTGGGGAGGAGGGGAGGAGAGAGCTGTGGTATAATGGAGGAAAGCAAACACCTGTGCGATAGGTTATGGGAACTGTCCATCGCCTGTGGGTAAGCCTCCCGTCACATCCTGCCGTGGCGGAGATGGCTTCCGCTTTAGGCGTGCATCACCTCATATCCCGGATCTTGCTCAACCGGGGGATCACGGACCCGGAAGAGGCCCGCAGGTTCCTCAATCCCTCGCTGGACGATCTCCTCGACCCCTTCGTGTTACCAGACGTTGGAAAAGCTATAAACCGGATTCTGAGGGCAATCCGGCTAGGAGAACCGATCACTGTATATGGGGACTACGACGCCGACGGAGTAACAAGCACAGCCATCCTTGTCCGGACCCTCCGGGCGCTGGGAGCGAAAGTGTGGGAGTTTGCGTATTACATTCCCCAACGCCTGGCAGAGGGTTATGGGCTTTCCCGGGCGGCGGTGGAAAAACTCTATCATGCCGGGACGAGGCTTCTCATTACCGTGGATTGTGGTACAACAGCCGTCGAGGAAATTGCCCTCGCCCAATCCTTGGGGATCGATGTCATCGTCCTCGATCATCACGAGCCTCCCCCTGTGCTCCCAAGAGCCTACGCCCTAGTGAATCCCAAGGTAGATCTCAAGTTCCAGGAACCCGGCCTGAGCACCCAACACTCGGTACGGGGCACCGACTACTGTGCGGCGGGCTTGGCCTTCCAGCTTTCCCGCGCCTTGCGCGGGGCAGCTGGACTGGGAGGGGATCCCTACGAACTTGTCGACCTCGCCGCCATTGGGACCATCGCGGATGTAGTCCCCCTTCTCGGGGATAACAGGGCCCTGGCACATGCCGGGCTCCTCCGTCTGTCTACCTCGCCGGTGGTGGGCTTAGAGGCGTTGAAGGAAGTCGCTGGCCTTTCTGGGATCACCACAGCGAGGGACGTCAGCCATATCCTTGCCCCGCGCCTCAATGCAAGCGGAAGGATGGGGGACGCTTCCCTTGCTTGTGCCCTTCTTCTCACCGACGACCGGGAGGAGGCCAAATCCCTTGCCCTTCGCCTGGAGGAGCAGAACCGCTTCCGCCAGGAGATGACCGATCGCGTCCTTGTGGAAGCCTTAGAACAGGTGGAATCCCAAGGCCTCTATGCGGAGCGGGCTATTGTCCTTGCCTCTAGGGGTTGGCATCCGGGAGTGATCGGGATCGTGGCCTCTCGCCTTGTAGAGAGATTCCATCGACCTGCCATCGTCATCGCACTGGAGGAGGGAGTGGGGAGGGGCTCCGCCCGGAGCATCCCGGGCCTTCACCTGGTGGAGGCGCTCTCAGCCTGCAGGGATCACCTTCTGAGGTTTGGTGGCCACGCCCTGGCTGCTGGCCTGGTGATAGAGGAAGGCTCGATCCCCGCCTTTCGGGAGCGGTTCCTACAGGAGGCGCGCCTCAGTCTCCGGGACGAAGACCTCACTCCAAAGCTCTATGTGGACGCTGAGATCAGCCTCAAGGAGCTTACCCCCGACCTTGCACGCCAAGTCCTCCTCCTCCGGCCGTTTGGGGAAGGGAACCCAGAACCCTCCTTCGCCGCTCGGGGGGTTGAGGTCTTGATCTCCCGTCCCGTGGGGGAGGAGAGCCTGAAGCTTGCGCTGACCGATGGGGTTGCATATTTAGAAGCCATTGGGTTTGGGCTTGCGGATCTCTCCGAGGTCTTGGCCTTTACGGGAACCCCCGTCGATGTGGCGTTCACTCTCGACTTGGCGCGCGCGGGGGAGGGCGGTGTACGCCTGATTGTGCGCGACCTCCAAACGCCAGGGGTGGACCTTGACAGCATCCTACGAGATTCCAGCTTGCTCCTTGAGCGGCTCTTCACGCGTGCTGAGGAGTACCTTCGCTCTTCCTATGCCTACAGGATCGAGGAGGCGGAGACGTTCTACACGAGGGTTAGCGGGGTCACTTTCAATGGGCGCCAGGAGCTCATCTCCCGAATCTCCCCGGGAACTCCTCTGCGCCTTGTGCGGGAGCCCCAAAACCCCTACGACCCGCATGCGGTGAAAGTAGTGACGGAGGAGGGTTGGCATCTCGGATATCTTCCCGCAAGGCTCGCCGGTCGCTTAGCGCCTGCCATGGATGGAGGAGCCCAGTACGAGGCGATCGTCTCTCAGGTTCTCGGTGGGGGTGAAGGCCGATCGTTTGGGCTTCTTATCGCCGTCCGCCGTGTCTCTCTCGATGGAGAGGACAGGGAGGCGCGCTTGAGCCGGGAGGCGCTTGGGACAATTCCCTTGCCTGAGGCTATCGAGCGCCTTTCCATCCAGTTCCTGGCGGGCCGCCCTCTTCCCCAGGAAGGGAAAGACCTGATCGAGCGAGCGCTCTCTGAGGAAGGGGCAGTGGCGGTGATCAGCCCGCGAGCTGGGGGGGAGCGTGCGGTGGATATGGCCGCCATCACCTGCGCCATCCGCAAGAAGAAACCTGTCCTTCTGGCGCTCCCTCTCGCCTCCCAGGTGGATGATCGCCTCGAGATCCTCGCCTCAAGGGCCATGGGGTTTGGCTTGCGGGTGGTCGGCTTTCACGGTGCCCTCCCTCGGCGCAGGCGGGAGAAGGCGCTTGCAAGCCTCCTCTCCGGGGACTTCGATCTCCTCCTGGCGAGCTGGGATACTCTCTATAGGCTACAAGCCTCCATCGCTTCCCTCCGCCCGTGGAGGGCATTCTTTGAGGTCCCAGAACTCACCCCTACTTCCCTTGAAGAGATCCAAAGACTCCTTGAGGCTTCCGGGAGTCCAGTTCCCATCCTCCTTGCTGCAAGGGCGACAGAGGAAACGGTCCAGAGGGCCATGGAGGTTCTTAGGGTCCATCACTGCATCGCGGACACTTCCTTTTCCACGGGGGTGCGCATTGTGGACAAGCGTGGGACCCGCGACAAGGAGGCATACCTTGCTACCCTCCTTGGGAGGGGGGAGTCCACCGTGATCTTCACCAGCCGCAGGGAGCAAACGGTGGAATTGGCCAGGGGATTGCGGGAAAAGCTCGGGGAGCTGCGCGACCATATCGCTTACTACCATGGAGGGCTCCCCATGCGCGTGCGGGAGGTCCTTGCCAGGCTCTTCCGTGATGGCCATCTCCTCACCCTGGTGGCCACCGGTTCCCTGGCCGCCGCGATTCCACCCGTAGAGGCACGCCACGTGGTGCTCGCCTCGGTTCCTTTTACGCGAAGGCAAATGCTTGCACAAGGGTCTACGGGTTCCCCGCGTGGCTATACCATCCACCTCTTGTATTCTCCTGAGGACGTGGAGGTCAACAGAGCCGCGATCGAGAGACAGTTTCCTTCCCGGGAGATTCTGGCCAGGGTGTATCGAACCCTGCGCATGATGTATAATGACCTCGGGAGCCTCCTGTGGCCTGACGAGGAACTCGCCCAAGCCGTAGCAGAGGCCGTTCCAGGGATCTCCCGAGCAGGCATCCAGATTTGCCTTGACATCCTGCAGGAGATCGGCGTCATCGCTTCAGAGCTCGAGGAGGAGCGATGGCGTTTGTCTATCGTAGAACCGGAGGAACGCCGGGACCTGGGGAGTATCCCCAGGTTCGCTGAGGGAGAGCGAGAGCGCTCGGAGATGGAGCGAACGGCACAGTGGGCACTGGGCAGCACGGCACAAGAGCTGCTTGAGGCACTTGCGGGGCCTGCGGTGAAAGAGGCGGGGGGACGGGAAAGCTAAGGGAGAAAAGCAGAGGGGAGGAAGCGCAAGGGAGCGACTGCCTGCGTGATCATGGCAAAGACCGATACACCTGTACAAGCTGGGACCCATGACCTTCCCCAGGAAGTCCAGGCGCTCCTGGCAAAGGTGCGGGAACACTTCCCCCAGGAGAACCTGGAGATCATTGAGAAAGCCTACCGGTTTGCCCGAAGGGCCCACGAAGGACAGGTGCGTGCATCTGGAGAGGCCTACGTCAATCACTCCGTGGCGGTTGCCACCATCCTCGCCAACTTGCGTCTTGATCCTACCACCATTGCTGCCGCCCTCCTCCACGATGTCCCAGAGGATACCGGGACTCCCTTGGAGCAGCTGAAGGAGGAGTTCGGACCGGAGCTGGCAACCCTGGTCGACGGGGTGACCAAACTGGGCAAGATCCAGTGGCGGAACCGGGAGCAGCGCCAGGCGGAAAACCTGCGCAAGATGTTCCTGGCCATGGCCTCGGACATCCGCATCGTTCTCATCAAACTCGCTGACCGGCTGCACAATATGAGGACCATCGAGTACCTCCCCGTTGAGAAGCAACAGCGCATCGCCCAGGAGACTCTGGAGATCTATGCTCCCCTCAGCGAGCGGCTGGGGATCGGTCAGATCCAGCGGGAGCTTGAGGACTTGGCGTTCAAAGTGCTGGAGCCGGAGACCTACCAGGAGATTTCCCACCAGCTCGCCCAGGCGAGTAGCGAACATGAGGCCCTGCTCGCTGAGGTAACCGAGATCCTGTACAGGGAGCTTAACCGGGCAGGGATCAAGGTGAGCCGTCAGCAGATCACCGGGCGTCCGAAGCATATCTACAGCATCTGGAAGAAGATGCAGCGGCCAAAGTATGCTGGGCAGGGTGTTGCGCGGATCTACGATCGCCTTGGGGTGCGCATTATCGTCGACGATGTGAAGGATTGCTACGCCGCTCTAGGGGTGATCCACTCGCTTTGGCGCCCCATCCCGGGGGAGTTTGATGACTATATCGCCAACCCTAAGACGAGTGGCTACCGTTCCCTCCATACCGCGGTGATCTACAAGGGGGATCCCTTGGAGATCCAGATCCGAACCCACGAGATGCACTATGAAGCAGAGTATGGGATCGCTGCCCACTGGCGGTACAAAGGAGGGAAGGTGACGGACAAGGCCTTCGAAGAGAAGCTCTCCTGGCTTCGCCAGCTCCTGGAGTGGCACAAGGAGATGCAGGATGCCCGGGAGTTCATGCAATCCGTCAAGCTGGATCTCTTCCAGAACGAGGTCTTCGTGTTCACCCCCAAGGGGGATGTGATCGATCTTCCTGCTGGGGCAACCCCGGTGGACTTCGCCTACCGGATCCACACCGATATTGGCCACCGGTGCGTGGGGGCGAAGGTGAACGGGCGGCTCGTGCCCTTGAGCTACAAGCTCCGCAGCGGAGACATCGTGGAGATCCTCACGAGCAAAACAGGGGGAGGGCCGAGCCGGGACTGGTTGACGTTCGTCGTCACGAGCAACGCCAAGAGCAAGATCAAGCAGTGGTTCAAGAAGGAACGCCGGGAGGAGAACATCCAGCGAGGTCGGGAGCTCTTGGAGAAAGAGATCCGCCGCCTGGGCGGGGGGATTGCCAAAGCCTTGCGCTCGGAGCGGCTGGCGGAAGTCGCCAAGGCATTTTCCTTTACAACTGAGGAGGACCTCCTGGCGGCCATAGGGAATGGCGATGTCTCCTTGCTCCAGGTGGTTCAGGCCCTGCGCGGGGAGGCCATGGAAGAGAAGGCGCCGGCGCAAGGGGTCTCAGTCCCCCAGCCGGAGGCCGCCCACGGGATCCGCATGCGTGGGGCGGATAACATCCTCATGAACTTCGCGCGCTGTTGCAACCCGCTCCCGGGGGATCGTGTGATTGGTTACATCACCCGCGGCCGTGGGGTGACCATCCACCGCATCGACTGTCCCAACATGCCATACCTCCGCCAGCATCCCGAGCGCCTCACCGAAGTGGAGTGGGAGCAGGTTGCCAACGGGAGTTACCCCGTGGCGATCGAGGTGGAAGCGATGGACCGCGTCGGGCTCTTGAAGGACATCCTGGCAGCCATCGCGGAGTCTAAGATCAACGTCCTCTCGGTGAATGCGCGAGTCCGCAAGGACAAGGTAGGGGTCATCAACCTCGTCCTCGATGTCCGTGACGTCCACCAGCTGAACGCAGTGATCCAGCGAGTACGCCAGTTCCCCGACGTCTACTCCGTCTCCCGCGCGGTCCCCTCCTACTCGGTGAAGGATGAGGGATAAGCGGCAAACTTCGGTGCTCCCCCACTGGCCAGGAAGAGGAGAGGGGGCCCTTCCGGCGAATCCTGATTCCCAAGGACGTGAGGAGGAGGTGGAAGGTGCTTCCTTCTGTCGCTAAGCGTGTTGGGTTGTTCACCGAATCGGTCATCCGGGAGATGACAAGGCTCGCCATGCTTTACGGGGCCATCAACCTTGCCCAGGGTTTTCCTGACTTCGACCCTCCCCGGTTGCTGATCGAAGCAGCCGTGGAGGCCCTGCGATCTGGCTACAACCAGTATGCGATCACGTGGGGAGCTCCCAACCTCCGTCGTGCCCTGGCGGAGAAGCTCTCCTGGTACAACGGGATCGAGGTAGATCCCGAAAGACACATCACAGTGACATGCGGAGCCACGGAGGCGATGATGGCCACGCTCCTCTCGGTGGTGAACCCTGGGGAAGAGGTGATTGTCTTTGAGCCCTTCTACGAGAACTATGGACCCGATAGCCTCCTCTCTGGAGCAACCCTGCGATTCATCCCGCTTCACCTGGAGGAACCGGGTTGTCCATTTGATCCCGATGAGCTTCGCAAGGCCTTCACCAAGCGCACCCGGGCGATCATCATCAATACACCGCACAACCCTTCCGGCAAGGTTTTCTCCCGTGAAGAGCTGGAGTTCATCGGCTCCCTGTGCCAGGAGCACAACGTGGTCGCCATCACCGACGAGGTCTACGAACACATCCTGTACGACGGCAGGAAACACACAAGCCTCGCCTCCCTCCCAGGGATGGCCGAGCGCACCGTCCTCATCAACTCCGTGAGCAAGACCTATAGCGTGACAGGCTGGCGGGTAGGATGGGCTGTGACGAGGAACGAGAGGATCGCTGACGGCATCCGTCGTGCCCACGACTTCCTTACCGTCGGTGCTCCTGCCCCTCTCCAGGAGGCGGCCGTTCTGGCCCTGCGCATGCCGCAAAGTTACTACGAAGAGCTTGCCAGGATGTACCAGCAGAAGCGGGATCTTATGCTGGAGATCCTGGAGAACGCGGGATTCCGGAGCATCCCCCCATACGGAGCTTATTACATTATGGCAAACTTCAGCGAGATCTCTTCAGAGGACGACGTGACCTTCTCGCACTTCTTGACCAAGGAATACGGCGTGGCGACGGTTCCAGGGAGCAGCTTCTATAAGGATCCCTCTTTGGGGCGTCGCTACATCCGGTTCGCCTTTCCCAAGAAGGAAGAAACGCTGGAGGAGGTCCGGCGAAGGCTGGCTAGGCTGGTGGGGTAACATGCGCACCGGGATCGCAGCGCTCCCTTTGCACACTGGACACGCCCCGAGGTGGCTGTTCGAGCGCATGGCCCGCCTCGGGCGGGCGATCTTGCTCGTCCTGGTGGAGGAGTTCGGACCGCAGGAGGTGCTACGCCGCCTCGCTGATCCTTTCTGGTTCCAGGCGTTGGGGTGTGTTCTCGGGTTCGATTGGCACTCGAGCGGGGTCACCACCACCGTGTGTGGTGCCTTGAAGGAAGGGCTGCGGGATGTCTCCTACGAAATCGGGTTGTTCGTGGCCGGGGGCAAAGGGCGGATCTCGCGCCAGACCCCACAGGAAATCCTCCGCGTGGCCGAACGCATTGGGCTTCCTGCGGACCCCCTGATCTACGCCAGCCGCATGGCAGCGAAAGTGGACAGCGCGGCGGTCCAGGACGGGTACCAGCTTTACCACCATACTTTCCTGTTTACCAGGGAAGGTGCCTGGGCCGTGATCCAGCAAGGGATGAATCCCATGACACGGTATGCCAGGCGCTACCACTGGCTCAGCGATCAGGTCCTCAGCTTTGTGTGTGAACCCCACCTCGCCGTCTGCTGTGACAGGAAGGGCAAGGTCCTCAATCTCGTCGCACAAGAAAGTGAGAAGGCACGGGAGGTGATCACGGATCTCAGCCGGGAGGAGCCGGGGCGGATCGAACGGGAGTGGGAAAAGGTGCTCTCCTTGCATCTCCCTCCACACCACGAGGTCCGCATGGAAGAGATCCACCCAAAGCGGCTCTCCTCGATCCTCCTCCAGACCTATGAGGCCCAGCCTCCGACATTTGAGAGCCTCCTGGGCCTGCAGGGGGTAGGTCCCAGGACGCTGAGGGCCCTTGCATTGATCGCCGAACTCATCTACGGGACGCCACCGAGTTTTCGGGATCCGGCGCGGTTCAGTTTCGCCCACGGCGGGAAAGACGGCCATCCCTACCCCGTGGACCGCAGGACCTATGACCAGAGCATCGCCGTTCTCGAACACGCGGTGATGCGGTCGAGGACCTCCCCAGGTGAGAAGGATGGGGCGCTGCGCCGCCTGATGAACTTCCTCCAAGGTGCAGCCTTCTTGACGTCTTCTGGACCGTAAGGAAGGGGAGAAATGCGTGCAGTAGTGCAAAGGGTCACCAAAGCTGCGGTCTACGTGAACGGGGAGGAAGTGGGGCGCATCGGACGGGGTCTCGTGGTCCTCCTTGCCGTCCACCGCGAAGACACGGATTCCCAGGCCCGGCAGATGGCAGAGAAGGTTGCACACCTGCGCATCTTTGACGATGCAGAGGGAAAACTCAACCTCTCCCTCCTCGATGTTGGCGGGGAAGTCTTGAGCATCTCTCAGTTCACCCTCTACGGGGATACCAGCAGAGGGCGTCGTCCCAGTTTCATCTCCGCAGCCCCTCCCGAGGTGGCTGAGGCGCTGTACAGGTCCTTCAATGACCATCTGCGGAAAGAGGGGATCGCCGTTTCTGAGGGACAGTTCCGGGCGAGGATGCTCGTGGAGATCCACAACGATGGCCCGGTAACTCTTATCCTCGAGACGTGACATGGAAACAGTGATCTACCTCGCCCGCCACGGCATGACGGAATGGCAGGAGAAAGGCTTCAATCGCCTTGCCGGCCGACTTCGCGGGATCCGGCTTAGCCCAGAGGGGAAGCGGCAAGCCGAGGAGCTCGCCAGAGCCCTGCGGGATGTTCCTCTGGACCGTGTGATCAGCAGTCCATTGGACCGGACCATGGAGACCGCAGGGGTTATCGCGCGCCTCCATGGCCTCCCCGTGGAGGTCGATGAGCGGCTCACGGAGTGGGGGTTTGGAATTTGGGAGGGAATGCACATCGCAGAGATCGCAAGAACCTTCCCCCACGAGTACCAGCTGTGGCGGGAGGAGCCCGATGCTCTCCGGATCCCTGGTGGAGAATCAGCAGAGGAGGTTGCCAACCGGATGTACGCGTGCTTTCGCGAGGTGGCCCAAGGGGATGGGACATTCCTCCTTGTCTCCCACCAAGATCCCCTGCTGGCCCTCCTGTGCAGGTTGCTTGGTCTGCCCCTAAGAGCCATGCGTTCGCTGGACATCGACCTCGGATCCCTGAGCAAGGTCCGAGTTCACCGAAGACATGTGGTCGTGGAGTTCGTGAACTGCAGGAGATTCTAGGGAGGGAGGCGTCGGATGCGAATCCTTATCCTTCTGGCGATGCTTGCTGCGGTCGCCTTCCTGTTCATGGCCACCGTCCAGTTCCCTGTTCTTCCCACCGCTCCCTACCTGAAGTACGACCCGAGCGACGTGGTTGCTTTGTTCACCGCTATCACCCTCGGCCCGGCTCAAGGAGTCGCCGTGGTCGCGCTGAAAGATCTTCTCTTCCTGATCCTCCGCGCGGGGAACATCTTCGGACCAACAGCGGACTTCCTGGCGGCTGCCACCTTTGCAGGGGTTACAGGCTGGGTGTACCGGAAGCTCCCTCGGAGAAATCTCGCAGACCTTGGTCTGGCCTGCGCCGTCGGGGTCCTGGCGCGCATCCTCATGATGATCCCGGCGAACTTCCTGATCCTGTTCCTGGAGTTCGGGATGCCTCCGGCCAAAGTTGCTTCCCTCCTGGTCCCGGTGATCATTCCCTTTAACGGCTTAAAAGGGGTGATCAACGGGAGTTTGACGATGGCCCTCGCGGGCGCCATGGCGAGGCGTGGCTTGCTCCATGTTGCAAAAGAGGCAAAGAACCAGGAGTGAGGGATCTAGGAGAGGAAAAGAATCCCACGCGATGATGGGGGAGTGCTCAGCTACCTTACTTGACCTTCTTTCCCGCAGGAGGACGGTGCGGCTCTACACATCGGATCCCGTTCCTGAGGGCCATGTCCGGCGTCTCCTCGAAGCGGCGGTATTGGCCCCTTCTGCGCACAATGCCCAGCCCTGGCGGTTTGTGGTGATCGAGACCCCTGAGGTCAAGCGTCGCCTTGCCGAGGCCATGGCCAAAAGGTGGGAACGCGATCTGCGGCGGGACGGGGTGGACGAGCGGACCATCGCGGTGGAGCTCAGGTTCTCCTTGCGTCGATTTACCGAGGCGCCCATCCTTCTCCTCGCCTGCCTGGACATGCGTGACATGGACGTCTACCCTGATCGCGCCCGGCGGAAGGCGGAGTGGATCATGGGGGTGCAGAGCGTGGCCGCTGCCATCCAGAACAGCCTGCTGGCGGCCGCGGCCCTAGGCCTCGGAGCCTGCTGGTGTTGCGCTCCCCTGTTCTGTCCAGGCACTGTACGCCGCGTCCTCAAGATCCCCAGGAGATGGGAGCCCCAGGCGCTCATAACCGTGGGGTATCCCGCTCACCAGCCTCCGGTTCCCCCGCGGTACCCCTTGGAAGAGGTTGTGATCTGGAGATGATCGTCGCGCTAGCGGGTGGCGTCGGCGGGAGCAAGCTCGTGGAAGGGCTAGCCCATCTCGTCTCCCCGCCTGAGGATCTCGTGGTTGTCGTCAATACAGCAGACGACGAGGAATTCTATGGGCTGTATGTCTCCCCGGATCTGGACACGGTGATGTACACCTTGGCCGGGATCGTCAACAGGGACAGCGGGTGGGGTGTTGAGGACGATACTTTCGAGGCCCTGGGGATGCTAGGAAGGTATGGAGAAGAGACCTGGTTCCGCTTGGGAGACAAGGACCTGGCAACGCACATCCTCAGGACCCGGGAACTCCGACAGGGAAAGTCCTTGACCGAGGTGACTGCGGGCCTCACCAGGAGGCTGGGCGTGCGGGCAAGGATCCTTCCTATGTCCGATGATCCTGTCCGCACCATTGTCCAGACCCCAGAGGGAGAAGTTGCGTTCCAGGAGTACTTTGTGAAACGCCGGGCCAGCGACCCGGTGGTGGGTGTGCGGTTTGAGGGGATCGACCGCGCTAGGCCTACTCCTCAAGTCCTTTCGGCCCTTCGTGAGGCCGAGATGATTGTCGTTTGTCCAAGCAACCCAATCGTGAGCATCGGACCGATCCTTTCCCTCCCTGGATTCCGCGAGGCCCTCAGGGAGGCACAGGCGGTGAAGGTCGCCGTGAGCCCGCTTGCAGCTGGACGCGCTTTCAAGGGTCCTACCGTGGAGATGATGCAGGGCCTTGGGTACGAAGCCTCATCGTTTGGAGTGATCTCCCTCTACTGTGACTTTCTCCACGTAGCCCTCATTGACGAGAGCGATGCCGAGCTCACCCCGCGCATCCAGGAGCTTGGGATCCGGGTTGTGGTCCGGTCTATCGCTATGCGTACCCTGGAGGAGAAGGTGGCCCTTGCAAAAGCAGTCCTGGAGGTCGCCTCCCTCGGGAGAGGTTGAGGTCACCTTGGAGGTTCACGTCCTCGTTCCTGCAAAACCCCCCGCCACCGCGAAGTCCCGACTGGCTCCCATCCTGGGCCCTGGGGAGAGGGAGACGTTCTCCCAACGGATGCTGAAACACGTCTTAAAGGCGATTCGGGAGGCGGGGATCGATTTTTGCTGGGTGGTAGGTGGAGATCCAAGGATCGAAGGAATCGCACGCGAAACCAATTGCCTACCCCTGCCAGAGCTGGGGGAGGATCTCAACACCACGCTGGAGAGGGCGATTCGCGAAGTGGCCAGCGATGGGCTTGTCCTCATCCTCCCCGCCGACCTCCCCTTGCTTACGGCAGGGGAGGTGAGAACGCTTGTCTCGGCAATGGGGCCTGGACAGGGGGTGATCGCATCAGACCGCAGGGGGGAGGGAACAAATGCCATCGGCTTCCCTGGGGAGGTAGCGCTTTCCCTCTCCTTTGGTCCAGGGAGCTTTTCTCGGCACCTGAAAATCCTGGAGGAGTCGGGAGTGTCCGTGTGCAGGGTGGATCTCCCGGGTTTGGCTTTCGATGTGGACACCCCCGGGGATCTCCTCCTTCTCGCGACCCTTGCTTCCTGTTACCCTCACCTGGTGGATTTACTTCCGCCGCGCCTCTTGGAAGGCCCATCCTCGTGATCTCAACGGGAGGACTCCAAGAACGCCGCGAATAGCCGTCTTTCGAGCTCTCGGGAGACCTCTGAAAGATCCTTTACCGTGTCTACTGCTCGCCAGTAGGCCCTGGACTTGAAAGCCCCTAGGAGGCGTTCCCGGGCAAGCTGGGGGAAGGTTGTATTCTCGTGATCCCCTTGGTCAGGAAGGTAGGGATAGATCTTTTTGGACAGGACATAGATCCCCGCGTTAAACCAGTACGGTAACTCTGGCTTTTCCACAAAGGCCACGATGCGATCCTGGTCGTCTACCTCCACAATGCCGTAGGGACTGACGAAAGGTGCCAGGACGACTGTGGCAAGAACACCGGAGGAACGGTGGGCATCGAGGAGAGGCTGGAGGCGTAAATTCGTGACGACGTCGCCATTTGTGGCAAGGCACAGCTCCTCGTCGTCGTCGAGAAGCTGGAACGCTTGCTTGAGCGCGCCTCCCCTTCCGAGAGGCTCGGTCTCAATGGAATAGCGGATGCGCACCCCCCACTTCTCTCCGTCACCGAAGAACTCCTGGATCACCTCGTGGCGGTATCCGCAGGCGATGACAATGTCCGTGATCCCTTGGGCCTGGAGCCACTGGATCTGGTAGCCCAGGATAGGGATCCCCAGGATCTCCACCATGGGCTTCGGGCGATCCTGGGTGTAAGGGCGAAGGCGTTCTCCTTTTCCACCTGCCAGGATGATCGCATGCATCTCCCGTACACCTCCGGTGGAAGGGTTGGCACTTCCATTCTAGGGTAACCTCAGCAAAATCTCTAGACAAGATGTTGGTGGGAGTCCTTAGGGAAAGTCGGCACGACTTTTCTCAGTGCCTCGCAAAAGGAGTTGGTGGTGGGGAGCTGGAAGTGTACTGCAAAAATGGCAGGAGGAGGGTGGAGATGGAGGGATCACAAGGCAGTAGAACGCCGGCAAAGGTGAAAGTCAGGCGGATCCTGGCACCTACCGACTTCTCTGAAGCGGCTGAGCCGGCGCTGCATTGGGCGATAGCCCTTGGGGAGGTGTTCGGTGCAGAGGTGGTCATCCTGCATGTCATGGATCTCAGTATCGCAGCGCTCGCTGGGCTTCCCTCGCAGATCGCGGCCTTCCCTGCTGCTGGTGAGCTCCTGGAGAGAGTTCGGAGCGAAGCGGAACAGGAGATGGCAAAGGTGGCCGCGCGGTTTCCCACGGCGCGGACGCTGCTACGGGAAGGCTCTCCCCGCTCGGTGATCCTCGAGGTTGCCGCAGAGATCGGTGCAGACCTCATCGTCATGGGCACACACGGCAGGACTGGCCTCGCCCACGTCTTCTTTGGGAGCGTCGCCGAACACATCGTCCGGCACAGCAAAATCCCCGTCCTGACTGTCCGCCAGGCGGAGGGATGATACGCCCGCGCATCCCTGGAGCTCAGAGGAGAGCCCCAGAACTTTCATGAGGTGCGCTGGTTTCGTGCATCCTCCTCTGGGAAGAGACCTAGGAGCTGCCCATCGCGCAGGCGGGCGTAGCCCCGCTGGGTGAGGCGCAGGTGGGGAATGGCCGCGGTCGTCAGGACCTCTGCCCCCAGCAAAGGATCCTCTAAGGCGCTCCCCAGATGCCTCATCGTCTGTTCCACCTTATCTAGGGCTTCCACGATCTCCGGGAGCGGCGCAGGGCTCATGATCCCAGCGATGGGTGCACAGAACTCAGCCACCACATGCCCGCTGTCAACCACCACAGCCCCGCCCTGGATCTCCGCCACGCGATTGACCGCTACTGCCATGTCCCGCGCATCCGTCCCTACGACAACCATGCAAGGGGAGTCCCATGCCATGGTGCTGGCCAGGGCTCCCCTCTGGAGCCCAAATCCTCGCACGAAGCCTACGAAGCGCTCCCCAGATCCCCTACAGCGTTCCAGGGCTGCCACTTTGATCACGTCTTGTTCCCGATCGATGTGTACCTCACCCCCGTGCACAGGGAGTCTCGCCTCACCTTCCCGGGTGACCAGGTGGGTCACCATCTCGATCACGCGCACCCGAACCTCTCCTTCCTGCAGTGGGGCCGCCACTTTGAAGTCCTGGGGCTCGGCCGGTCGAGCAAGCCGTACAGATTGGTACGCCTCTCCCGGGAAGGTGATGGATCTTGGTTCTACGACAAGCTGCCCCTCGCGAGCAATCAGACGACCGCGGCAGTAGACCCGCCACGGCCGGAAGTTCCGCAGATCATCGACGAGAATCATGTCCGCCTGCCGGCCCGGCGCGATGCCACCAATGAGGTGGTCGAGCCGGAAGTGTTCCGCCACGTTCAAGGTGGTAGCCTGGATGGCCTTCACCGGATCGAGGCCGAGGGCAATGGCGCGGCGCAAGGTACGGTCCAAGTAGCCGTCCCGGAAAAGCCGGCGCGGCCCTACGGAATCGGTGACGAGGATCATGTGGCGCAAGTCCAGGTTCCCTTGACACCACAATGGGGCGAAGGCGTCCAGGTCGCGTCGGATCTCCCCATCCCGCGCCATCCAGTACACCCCTAACCGCAGGCGTTCCAGAGCCTCCTCTGCGGTGATGGGTTCGTGGCAGCTGGAGATCCCTGAAGCGACGTAGGCAGCAAGGCGCTGGCCCCTGGCACCTGCGGCATGGCCCTCGACGACCTTTCCGGCGCGATGGGCTTCGTGTGCGAGATGCAGCAACCGTAGGTCTTCCCGCAGCACGAGGTTCCCCCAGTAGATCTCGCCCAGGCCCACGACGTCCTCCCGCAGGAAAAGATCCCTGTAATATTGGACAGGCGGAACGCCCTCCTCCAGGAACTCCGCAACCGCTGCAAGGGGAGGAAGTGTAGCAAAAAAAGAGATAGGTTGACCTGCCAAAGCATCCAGCATAGCGGTGATCCCTAGTACCCCGAGGATCGACGCCATCTCGGTGAGCTCTGTGACCACGGTCGTTGTCCCCCCGGGGGCAGCATACCGGATGAACTCTTCGATGCCATACCGGGTGATGAGGTGGGTGTGGCCTTCCACCAGGCCTGGTGTCAGCAGCCGTTTCTCTGCGTCTACCACCTCCGTGTGATCCCCGATGGCGAACCGTGCGTCCGGTCCCACGTAGGCAATCCATGGTCCTTTGATCGCTACATCGATGTTTGGCAGGATCTCCGAGGTATACACACAGACAAGCGTTGCGTTGCGGACGACCAGGTCCGCAGGTTCCCGCCCAAGTGCCACATGCATGAGAACACGCCGTTCCTCAAGGGAAGGAGAAAGTCGCATGATCCCAGCCTCCCGCATCGAGGGGTTGCGGTCGTTGAATGGGCCCCTCGGCACACCGTAAAGAGGTTCGTTGAGGTACTGGATAACCCTTGTTTCGAGGCACGCCGGACAGGTTCCTCTCAACGGTCGCGTCGATTTGACAGCAAGAAAGAAGCGGCAGTACAATAAAATCCAAGCGAGAGGCGATGAAGAAGAGGAGTAGGCCTGGACTCCTGCTCAGAGAGGGAGGAGGCGGTGAGAGTCTCCCCGGGATCCTGGCTGAACGACGCTTCCGAGCCGCGGCCCGAAGGGATGGCGGGTGCTATACCTGTGTAGGGCTAGCCGGGACCGCCCGTTAGCGCGGCCAGAGTGCCACGGCTCCCAGGAGAGCTGTGGAATCAGGGTGGCACCGCGGGCTGAATGCTCCCGTCCCTGCTTAGAGCGCATGCTGACAGGGCGGGAGTTTTGTTTCAGGCCCTCCCAGTCATCTCTTGACATTGGCAGGGTCCCGTGGGGGATCCTGGCGACCGAAGGAGGCAGGGA
Organism: bacterium; assembly: GCA_030550015.1. Lineage (GTDB taxonomy): Bacteria > Sysuimicrobiota > Sysuimicrobiia > Sysuimicrobiales > Thermofontiviventaceae > Thermofontivivens > Thermofontivivens primus. Next base: position 29,154 of record JAUQQG010000115.1, read on the forward strand.
TGAAGTATCGAGCGGTGCGGGGGATGCATGACATCCTCCCCGAGGAATCTTGGAAGTGGCAGTACCTAGAGGAGAAGATCCGGACATTCGCCCACCGGTACGGGTTCAGGGAGATCCGCACCCCCATGCTCGAGTACACCGAAGTGTTCCAGCGTGGTGTGGGGGAAGGGACGGACATTGTCGAGAAAGAGATGTACACCTTCCTCGATCGGGGGGGAAGGAGCCTAAGCCTGCGCCCGGAAGGGACCGCGGCAGTTGTACGAGCCTACCTTGAGCACAACCTCGGTGCCTCCGGAACGCCCGTGAAGCTGTACTACATCGCTCCTCTGTTCCGTTACGACCGACCCCAGCGCGGCCGCTACCGTCAGCACCACCAGTTCGGAGCGGAGATCCTGGGGACGCCTGATCCGGCCGCCGATGCTGAGGTGCTGAGCCTTCCCATCCGCCTGATGCAAGACCTTGGCCTGCGTGAAGTGGAAGTCCATCTGAACAGCGTCGGGGACGCGGCATGCCGGCCGCGGTACATTGCGGCCCTCCGGGAATACTTCGGAAGGTATCTGGATGAGCTGTGCCCGGATTGCCGAAGGCGCTATGATGTGAACCCTTTACGCATCCTTGACTGCAAGGAGGAACGCTGTCACCGTCTGACCCGGGAGGCGCCCACGATCTTCCCCTACCTCTGTCAGGAGTGCCGTAATCACTTCGAGGGTGTCCAGGAGCACCTGGATTGGCTGGGAATCCGTTACACCATCGATCCCTTCATCGTCCGGGGTCTCGATTACTATACCAGGACGGCAGCGGAGGTATACTCCGGGAAGCTCGGGGCGCAGAATGCCATGTTCGGAGGCGGGCGGTACGATGGTCTAGCCAGCCAGCTTGGCGGTCCTCCTGTCCCTGGCGTCGGCTTTGGGATGGGGATCGAGAGGTTGCTCCTCGTGCTGGAGGAAGAAGGCATCGCGTTGCCTCGGGAGGACGGTGTGGATGTGTTCGTGGCCACAACGGGGAAGACAGGACACCGAGAGGCATTCCAGCTTCTGGACCAGATGCGCCAGGCCGGCCTGCGCGCCGATGGGGATCCTTCCCATCGGGAGCTTCGTGCCCAGATGAAGCTGGCCAATCGTCTGGGGGCGCGTTACGCGGTGATCCTTGGCGAAGAAGAGTTGCGCCTGGGTATGGCCACTGTGCGAAATATGGCCAGCGGGGATCAGGAGCGCCTCCCACTCGAAGGCTTGATTGAGGCGCTTCGGGAACGGATCCAGAAAACGTGAAGGAGAGAGGAGCCATGGGGACAGCTTGGAAGAGGACACACTACTGTGGGATGATCTCTACGAACGAGGAAGGACAAGAGGTCACCTTGATGGGCTGGGTGCAGAGAAGGCGGGACCACGGGGGTCTCATCTTCGTGGATCTCCGTGACCGGGAGGGGATCGTCCAAGTGGTGTTCAATCCCCAGCACTCCCAGGAGGCGTTTGCGGTAGCTGGGGAGGTACGTGGAGAATACGTCCTGGCCGTTCGCGGTGTAGTTTCGCGGCGTCCACCAGGGACCGAGAACCCCAGGATCAAAACTGGTCAGGTGGAGGTATTGGCCACGGAGGCGGAGATCCTGAACCCCTCCTTGAACCCGCCGTTTCCCATCGACGACGTAGAGGTGGACGAGGCGGTCCGGCTTCGCTACCGGTACCTCGACCTCCGGCGAACTCGGATGTACCGGAACTTGGTACTCCGGCACCGGTTGGCCAAGGCGACGCGGGACTTTCTCGACAGGAAGGGGTTCATTGAAGTCGAAACACCGTTTTTGATCAAGACCACGCCGGAGGGGGCCAGAGACTTCCTCGTTCCCAGCCGCCTCCACCCTGGGAAGTTTTACGTGCTCCCCCAGTCCCCGCAGCTGTTCAAACAGATCTTGATGGTTGCCGGGTTCGATCGCTACTTCCAGATCGTCCGCTGCTTCCGCGACGAAGACCTCCGGGCGGACCGCCAGCCGGAGTTCACCCAGATTGATATGGAGATGAGCTTCGTCGACCAGGAAGACGTGCTCCAGCTGGTGGAGGAGCTGATGGCGTACTTGATGGAGAGGGTGATGGGGGTGTCCGTGAAGACCCCCTTCCCGAGGCTCACGTATGCCCAAGCCATGGCGAGGTATGGTTCGGACAAGCCAGATCTCCGTTTTGGAATGGAGATTGCCGATATCACCGAGGCGTTTCAGCATCCCCAGGCGAGGGTCATCTCTGAGGCCATGGCCGCTGGAGGCGTAGTGCGGGCTATCCATGCGAGACAGGCTGCTCACCTGACGCGCAGGGAGGTAGAGGAACTCGCCTCAGTGGTCCAGTCTGCGGGAGGAAAGGGGCTGATCCCACTGTACATTACCTCTGATGGAGCGAGGTCACCTCTCGGCCGGGCCATCACCGCGGAGGAGGTGGAGAGGATCCGGGAGCGACTGGGCGCGCAAGATGGGGACCTCATTCTCATCGTGGCAGACGAACCAGAGAAAGCCTCAGAGCTCTTAGGACAAGTGCGGTTGGAACTGGCGCGGAGGCTGGGGATGATCCCGCGGGATACATACGCCTTCGCCTGGGTTGTGGAGTTTCCTATGTTCGAGTGGAGCGAGGAGGAGAAAAAGCTCGTGGCTAAGCACCACCCGTTCACCTCACCTATGGACGAAGACCTTCCCTATCTCGAGTCGGATCCTTTGCGGGTGCGAGCCAAGGCGTATGACCTCATCTTGAACGGAGTGGAGCTTGGTGGGGGAAGCATCAGGATCCACCGCGCGGAGCTGCAGGCTCGGGTGTTCAAGGCTCTCGGCATCTCGGAGGAGCAAGCCCAGAGGAAGTTCGGCTTCCTCCTGGAGGCTTTCCAGTATGGGGCTCCTCCCCATGGGGGGATCGCGCTGGGGTTTGATCGCCTCGTCATGCTCCTGTGCGGGGAGGAGACGATCCGCGACGTGATCGCCTTTCCCAAGACCCAGAGTGGGATGGACCTTATGATTGGTGCTCCTTCCGAGGTGGAGGAACGCCAGCTGCGGGAAGTACACATCCGCGTGGATCAGAGGGCAGGGTAGTTCCTTCAGTCTCTCCATGTGCTGCCACGGCGTATTGGAGATTGGAGTGGGCACGGCAAGAACCTTGGAAGAGCTCCCATTGCCCAGATCGCAAGGGTGTGGTATGATACTCTCCGGTGGGGTGAGGTCCCTGCCATACGCGTGAGGAGCCGGAAGTTCCGAGCCAACACCTAGGAAGAGGGAGCTCGGCTCTGGACGCGGACAGCAGGCCCTCGATGAAACCTGTTGGCGAGAGGGAAGCTGGAAACGTCCAGGAGGGCACCCACCTGCGAGAGCAGGTTCGGGGACTGCGGCGAACACGGTATGGCGGGGATCTTTTGTAGGAGAGTCCCGAGGCTTTTTCGGGGTAGTTGAGCGACTGAGGACATTCCGCAGGAGGGATGGACACCCGCGAAATGCAGTGCATTTCGTGGGGCCCGCGATGGAACTCTTCGCCCAGGGGATGCGAGGTCGGTTGGAGGCCGAAGCTCCTCTTGCCTCGCGCATGCGGCCCCGGACTCTCGAGGAGTTTGTTGGCCAGGATCATCTCGTCGGACCTGGACGTGTCCTCCGCAGGGCTATCGAGGCCGATGAGCTGACCTCTGTCCTCCTCTGGGGACCTCCTGGGACCGGAAAGACCTCCCTCGCGCATATCATTGCGAACGTTACCCACTCCCACTTCGTCCAGGTCAACGCGGTGACAAGCGGCGTGGCCGAACTGAAGCGGATCATTGAGGAAGCCAAAGAACGCCGCCTTCTTTACGGTACTCGCACGATCCTGTTCATCGATGAGATCCACCGGTTCAACAAGGCCCAACAGGATGTTCTCCTTCCGTACGTGGAAGATGGCACGATCATCTTGATCGGGGCGACGACAGAGAACCCCTTCTATGAGGTGAACGCAACCCTGGTCTCGCGCTCCCGTGTCTTCCGGCTCGAGCCCCTGCGACCTGAGCACGTGCGGACGATCGTCGAGCGGGCTCTCCGCGATCCAGAGCGCGGTCTTGGCAAATACCGCATCCACTTGGATGAGCAGGCGATGGCGCACATTTGTCAGATCAGCAACGGGGATGCCCGCGTCGCCTTGAATATCCTCGAGCTGGCCTGCATGACGACACCCCCGGACAAGGAGGGAGTTCGTCATGTGAGCCTTCCGCAGGTGGAGGAGGCCAGCCAGAGGAGGGCTGTTCTCTATGACCGCGAGGGAGACCAGCATTATGACAGCATTTCCGCCTTCATCAAGAGCATGCGGGGCTCCGATCCCGACGCAGCGGTCTACTGGCTCGCGCGGATGCTATACGCGGGAGAGGACCCGCGGTATATCGCCCGGCGTATGATCGTGCACGCGGCAGAGGATGTCGGCCTTGCCGACCCTATGGCGCTTGTTGTGGCCACCGCTGCTGCGCACGCTGTAGAGTATGTGGGCCTTCCCGAAGCCCGCATCCCTCTCGCCGAGGCAGCCATCTACATCGCCACGGCACCCAAGAGTAACTCCGTTGTCCAGGCCATCTCCCGGGCGATGGAGGACGTGGAGAAAAAGCAGGCGGAGCCGGTGCCCATCCATCTCCGCGACAGCAGCCACCCGCAGGTACGAGAGCAGATGGGCCACGGGAAGGGCTACAAGTACGTACATGACTTCCCGGGACGGTTTGTCCTCCAGCAGTACCTCCCTGACAACCTGCAGGGGACCGTCTACTACGAGCCTTCAGATTCTGGTTTCGAGGTTGAGATCCGAAAGCGCTTAGAGCAGTGGTGGCAGGGCGTAAAGCGGTACTCTAGGGAGTCCGACTAATTTGCCCCACGAAAGACCTGTCAAAAGAGTTCACTGGGTATCTCCACAAGCTTCTCCCACAAATCCTAAGGCGCTTTGACTCCCTATCCTGGTCTTGGTATCATGGAACAGGCCGGGGGGAGATCCGTATGACAAAGGTTCTGACTGGAGGGACACAGGGCCGAAGGGTGGCCGTCGCCATGAGTGGTGGCGTAGACAGCTCTGTGGCGGCAGCCCTCCTTGTGGAGCAAGGCTACGAGGTCATCGGGATGACCATGAACCTCTGGCCCTCCTGGCTACCCCAGGAGGAGGGGGCTACGCGCACCTGTTGCGGCCTTAGCGCCATCGAGGATGCCCGTGCTGTCTGCAGGAAGCTGGGGATCCGCCACTATGTCCTGAACATGCGCGAGGCATTCCAGGAGGGGGTGATCGAGCCCTTCTCCCGGGAGTACATCCGAGGCAGGACTCCCAACCCTTGCATCCTGTGCAATCGGGTGATCAAGTTCGAGGTGTTGCTGTCCAAGGTCAGGGGTCTTGGGATGGATTTTCTGGCGACAGGACACTACGCCCGTGTAACCTATGATGGAAAGCGGGGAAGGTATCTTCTCCTCCGAGGGAAGGACCGGCAGAAGGACCAGTCCTATGTCCTCTTCGGCCTGACCCAGGACCAGCTCCCTTACGTGCTCTTCCCCCTTGGGGAATGGACCAAAGAAGAAGTCAGGGCCTACGCCCGGCGTCTCGGTCTCCCCGTGGCCGACAAACCCGACAGCCAGGAGATCTGCTTCGTCCCCCGCGGAAACTACACTGAGGTGATCCGACTCCTCCACCCGGAGGGGATGAAACCGGGCCCGATCTTGGATCTTGAGGGGAGGGAGATCGGACAGCACCAGGGAATCGCCAGGTACACTGTGGGCCAGCGGCGCGGTCTTGGCCTGGCCATGGGGAAACCCATGTATGTTGTAGAGGTGGACCCTGAGCGTAACGCCGTGATTGTGGGCCCCGAGGAGGCGTTAACCAGAGAAACGATCCTCGCAGAAGAGGTCAACTGGATCGCCATCGATGCCCTGGTGGAAGAGATGGAAGTGACGGCTCGGATCCGTCATGCAGGACAGGAGGTTCCCGCGCGCCTCGTCCCCATCCCGGGGAGGGAGGACCGGGTTCTCGTGCGGTTCTCCACCCCCGTTCGGGCTCCTACCCCTGGACAGGCCATCGTCTTCTACGATGGGGAGGTCATTGTGGGAGGGGGAACAATTTCTCGTCTCCCTGATCGTCTGTGCGCAATCCTCCATGGACCAAGCGCCAGAAGGGAAGAAAGCCTCTCTACCTCGGCGCGGGCCACTTGAAGGGAAAGGAGGGAACGAAGATGGCTGAACGGCGGGATTTTCTCACAGGAATGGTCATTGGCGGGCTTCTCGGGGTGGCCCTGGGATTGATCCTTGCCCCTGCCTCCGGGAAGGTCCTGCGAGAGAAGGTGAAGGAGAAGGGAGGCGCGTTGCGGGACGAGGTCAGGACGCTCACTGACGAAGTCGTGGAGCGGTTCCGCACCGCGAGCGAGGAGATCGTGGAGCGAGTCAAAACCCTTCTCGAACAGAGGCTTGGAAAGGCAGAGGCTCGGGAGGAACCTGGGGCGGGGGAGAAGTTGGAGGAGCCAGAGGGTTAGAAGAAGTGGAGCTCACCGCCCTGGCAATCGAGGTCATCCGGCGCTTAAGGGACGCCGGGTTCGCGGCGTACTTTGTGGGAGGGTGTGTCCGGGATCAGCTCTTGGGCCGTCCTCCTCATGATGTGGATATCGTGACAAGCGCCTCTCCTGAGGAGGTCCTCCGCCTGTTCCCAGAGAGTGTAACGGTGGGGGCCAAGTTCGGCGTAGTCCGTGTCCGCATCGACTCCAGGGAGTTCGAGGTGGCCACATTCCGAGAGGAGGGCCCTTATTCCGACGGGCGCCACCCGAGTTACGTGCGCTTTGCCGACGCTCACTCGGATGTCCGGCGCCGTGACTTCACCATCAACGGCCTCCTGTACGATCCTCTGGAAGGGCGCGTTCTCGACCTCGTTGGCGGGCTGGAGGATCTCCGCTCCCGCCTGATCCGGACCATCGGGGATCCCCGGGAGCGGTTTGGTGAGGACAAGCTCCGCATGCTCAGGGCCGTACGCCTTGCGGTAGAGCTGGACTTCCAAATCGCTCCCGAGGTGGCGGAGGCCATTCAGGCGATGGCCGACCAGATCACCGTGGTCAGCGCAGAGCGCATCCGGGAGGAGCTGGTTCGCATCCTCACCGGGCCAGCTCCCGGCAAAGGGATTCGCCTCCTGCACGAAGTGGGCCTCCTCGGGGTCATTCTCCCCGAGGTCCAGGCGATGGCAGGGATTCCTCAGCCAGACGCGTTCCATCCCGAAGGGGATGTCTTCACCCACACGGTCCTTGCCCTGGATCACCTCCATGCTCCTTCCGCTGTGCTGGCTATGGGGGTACTCCTCCACGACGTGGGCAAGCCACCCACGTATACCGTCGAGGACCGGGTGCGGTTCCCCCGTCACGACGAGGTGGGCGCGGAGATCGCCCAGAGGATCTGCCGGAGGCTTCGGTTCAGTAACGAGGAGATAGAGCGGATTGTCGCCCTCGTCCGGGAGCATATGCGGTTTAAGGATCTTCCAAGGATGCGGCCAGCAAAGGCCCGCCGTTTCCTTTCGAGGCCTGATTTCCTCGACCATCTGGAGCTCCACAGGGTAGATTGCCTCGCGAGTCACGGGGACCTGTCCACTTACGAGTGGGCTAAAGAGGCCTACACCCGGCTGTCCAAAGAGGAGCCCATGCCCCCGAGGCTCCTTACAGGAGATGACCTGATTGGGCTGGGATTGAAGCCCGGACCGAGGTTCCGGGAGATCCTCGCGGCAGTGGAGGATGAGCAGCTGGAGGGTCGTATCTCTACGAAAGAGGAGGCACTGACGTTTGTGAAACGCCTCCTCCAGGAGCAATAAGCCACAATTCCCGGGGTCGCTGAGCGGCAGGGAAGACTTTTACGGAGGTGAAGGGTCAATGACCGAGCGCGACGCAGCCTTCCTTTTCCTTGGTTCCCTCCTTGCGATGATCGTGATTGGAGCCCTCCTCCCAGCGTTCTGGCCCTCCCTGATCCGCTTCATCGATGCCCACGTCCTGAACCCCCGGATCAACAAGGAAGAGCGTTGAAGCCTTGCCTCACTCCCCTCCCACAGGAGCCCCCGCCCGGATGGAGAACTCCTTCTCCAGCCGCTCCAGGCGGACCACGATGCCCCCATACTCCAGCTCAGAGTAAGGCAACATTGCGGGCTCAAAGAACCCCTGCCGGCGCATCTCCATGGCCTTCTCAGCGATCCGATCACGGACCTGGTCCCAGAAGGGGTCCGCGAAAAGGTC
>JAUQQG010000106.1 GCA_030550015.1 bacterium
GACATTTGCTGGGGGCTCTCAGAGGTCCCCAGCGAAATCTTGTCAAAAGATTTCACCGGGGCTCCCAAACCAAGTGAGCCGGGTGAGTTCGATGAAAACAGAGGCGAAAGTCGGTCTCGTCACCGTGGCGGCCATTCTCATCCTCCTCCTGTTCATCTCTTTCCTCCGTGGGGGTATTCTCAGGGAGAGAGGCTACCTCGTGCGCGTCATCTTCCCCACCGTCGCCGGTCTCCAAATTGGATCCTCTGTGCAGATGTCCGGTGTGACCATCGGCCGCGTCCAGCGCATTGAGCTTACCCCTGAGTATCGCGCCGCCGTAACCCTGCTCATTGAACCGCACGTGCGGATCCCCCAGGGATCGAAGTTCACCATCGCCTCCGTAGGCCTTCTGGGGGATCGCATTGTGACCGTCTCCCCGGGCCCTGCCTTCGCAGAACCCCTCCCCCCGAACAGCGAGGTGACAGGCGAGGCGCCGTTCACCCTCGAGGACCTGTACACCCGCGTGGACGCAATCTCCAGGGAAGTCCAGGGGTTGATCTCCTCGATCCGTGAAGTGGTAGGGGACCGGGAGCTCCAAGAAGGTCTCAAACAGATTGTGCGGAACGTAGACCACGCCACAAGGCGCCTGGAGCGCATTCTCACCGAGGATGTGGGAGGCACTGCAGCTTCCCTGCGGGCAATGGCCAACGACCTTGCGGTTGCCGCACACCAAGTTCGCGCCATCGTCCAGGCCATCGCCGGTGATGGTGAGCTCGGCCGGCAGGTTCGCTCCACCGTCGCTTCTCTCGAGCGCACCAGTCGGAGGGTGGAGGAGATGGCTGAGAGCCTCCATGGTCTTATCAACGACGAGGAAGTGAAGGCAGTGAAGGACCTCATCAAGGAAGCACGCCAGGCGGTTCGCCAAGCGAACCAGTGGCTCACCCGGATGGAAAGGTCCCCTTTCCCCATCCCGGGGATCTCTCAGGCGCCCACGTACAGGGCTGAGCTAGAACTCTGGTACGGCGGCGGGCGGTTGCGCAGCGACCTCGATCTCCTCGTGCTCCCTGAAGCAGAGAGGTTCTATCGCATGGGCATCCGCGACGTCGGCGGGGAGAACCTCTTTCACATGCAGATCGGCCAACGGTTGAACAGCCATCTCGTGGGCCGATATGGAATCGTGGACTCGCAAATCGGAATCGGGATGGACTATATCCTTGACCCTCTCACAACCCTTGGGTTCGACCTGGCCAACCCCAACGCGCTCCGTCTGAACTTGTACGGGAGGTATCGCATCGCCGAGAACCTCTCCCTCACCCTCCGGGTCGACAACCTCCTCCGGCAATCTGTCATTGGCTTTGGGCTCCGCCGCCAATTTTAAAGGAGCTCCAGCAGAAGTCGGAAGTTGTTTGCTTGGTTCTGAGGGGTAAAAAAGAAAAGAGCACTGCAGCGCAGCGCTCTTTTCTCTGAGGAAGAGATCTTCCCTACTTCTTCTTCTTCGTCGCCTTCTTGGCCGCAGCCTTCTTGGCAGGTGCCTTCTTCGCTGCAGCCTTCTTGGCGGTTGCCTTCGCTGCCACGAGTCGCTCCCCCTTTCGTTGATGGAGTTTGGTGCGCCAAGGCTTTCGCCTTGATAGTTCGTGTATAGTATTCGCTCCTATGTTCGGTTTCTCCTGCTTGTGTTGGAAAAATTTTTGTATGGTCCTTTCGGGTCCATAGACCCCATGGGAAGCATCCCTAGAAAAGTCCCCAGCAAAATCTCATCAGAGAGATTTCGTTGCTGCTGAGAATGCCTCCAGCGTCTTTTCCACATCCTCGTCGGTAATGTGGCGGTGAGTCACAAGGCGGATCGTTCGCTTCCCCACCGCGTTGACCAAGATCCCAAACGATCTGAGCCGCTGGACGACTTCCCTCGCATCCCCGTCAGGACCTTCGATCTCCACCAACACGATGTTGGTCTGTACACCCTCCACGTCCACGGAGAGACCCGGAATTCTCGCAAGCCCAGTTGCCAGCATCCTCGCCCTCCGGTGATCTTCTGCCAACCGCGGGATCATCGTCTCCAAGGCGATGATCCCGCAGGCCGCGAGGACCCCAGCCTGGCGCATCCCACCGCCGAGCATCTTCCGCGCCTTCCGCGCTCTTTCAATGAACTCCCGCTCCCCTGCGAGGATGGAACCCACAGGGGCGGAGAGTCCCTTCGAGAGACAGAACATTACGGAATCCACATCCCGCGTGAGCGCACGGGCATCCACGCCGAGGGCGACACTAGCGTTGAAGATGCGCGCCCCATCGAGGTGGATCTTCAACCCATAGCGCCGAGCGACCGCACAGGTGCGCGTGATCTGTTCTGGGGTGAAGGCTCTCCCGCCGGCTCTGTTGTGGGTGTTCTCGAGGCAGAGGAGCCGCGGCGGGGGGAAGTGAAGATCGCGTGGCCGGATGTGAGCTTCCAGTTGCTCAGGGGAGATCCATCCATGGTCGCCCTGGATCAGACGTGGGATTGTCCCAGCAACGGCGGAGAGGCCTCCCACCTCATAATAATAGATGTGGGACTCCGCCTCGAGCAGGACCTCATCTCCCCTTTGGGTGTGCGTTAGCACAGCGACGAGATTCCCCATGGTCCCGCTAGGAACAAACAACGCTCGTTCCTTACCGACCTTCTGCGCAGCCAGCTCCTCCAACGCATTCACTGTGGGGTCTTCCCCATAGACATCATCCCCCACTTCCGCCCGGGCCATGGCCTCACGCATCTCCTCTGTAGGCTGGGTCACCGTGTCGCTCCGCAGGTCAATGATGGGCATCTCCTCTTACCTCCCCAGTATGGCTCCCTCATCCCTCGCGCGATGCCTGGTACATGGCAATTCCCCTGGCCGCGATCACCGAAGCGAGATATCCCATGAGGAAGAGGAAGAGAACCCGTACGACGAGGATCCAGACAACCTCCGTCACAGGGCGTCCTCCACTGCTCCCGAGTGTGAGGAGCCCGCTCTCCCCCACGATATCCCGGTACGCGAGAAAGAACACGAGGGCTAGCAAGAGGATCCCCACAACGAACACGGCGATCCCCAACCACTTCCCGACTGCCTCCTGGCGACGTTCCTCCATCTCCTTCCTCCTATGTAAAGTTCATTTCCTTTACAATTCCTCCCTCATGCGTGCACCCGAGCATGTTGCAATGCCGAAGCACAAGGACAGTCCTGCCGCTCCCGGGGGATCTTGGCTATAAGGCGCAGGATCAGCTCACGAAGGCGCTCGTTGTTCGCTCGGAAGGCGCGCATCACTTCCTCTGCGGTCACGGGAGTGATCCCAGGCTCCCCCTCCAGTCCCACATCGTAGTCCGTGATCAAGGAGATGTTCACGTAGCACATCTCCAGCTCCCGCGCGAGCACGCATTCAGGGTATTGGGTCATGTTGATCACCTCCCATCCTTGGGAGCGGTACCAGCGGCTCTCCGCCCTGGTGGAGAAACGCGGCCCCTGAATCACCACGACCGTCCCTCTCTCGTGAACGGGGAGCTGGAGCTCTCTCGCCGTGGCAATGGCCAGTGCGCGCAGCTGGGGGCAGTATGGATCAGCGGTACTCACGTGCGTGGTGATCGGGCCGTCATAGAAGGTGTCCTTGCGGCCTGAGGTCCTGTCCACAAACTGGTCGCAGATCACAAAATCCCCAGGGCGCACATGGGGCTGGAGGCTGCCTGCAGCACACGGGCCGATGATCCTTTGCACACCCAGCATCTTCATAGCGTAGACATTGGCCCGGTAGTTGATGGCATGGGGAGGGATCTGGTGCCTCCGACCGTGTCTCGGCAGGAATGCTACCTTCCGGCCTGCCACCTCCCCAATCACCACCACATCGCTGGGTGGACCATAAGGAGTCTCGATGGGATGCTCTTCGACCTCCTCCAGCAGCGCGTAGAATCCTGAACCTCCGAATACCCCAATTTCTGCTTCCGGCATGGGCAGCACCTCCACATCCCTTGGGAATCTTCCTCAGGTCGCATGGCATGAAATTTTGTTGGGCGGGGAAAGAATTCCTTCCTCAGGCGAGGCGCCTTTCTACCTCCTCCACGAGGCGGGGGAGAAGCACACCAGCCTTTCCGCGGAGGACGACATCGGCAAACTTGTCCACAGGGGTTTCCTCAGCGTTCACCAGGATCAGACGGGCACCATGGCGGATCGCCACGTGCGGGAGATAGGCAACGGGAGTTACCTGGAGGGAGGAACCCACAACGAGCAGAAGATCGCACCGACGGCAACTCGCCTCGGCTTCCTCGAACACCTCCACAGGAAGGAGTTCCTCAAACAGGACAACGTTTGGCTTCAAGGCGCTCCCGCAGGAATCACACGTGGGGATCTCGGCGCGCTCGAGGAAGGGATCGAGGACGTGGATGGGGAACATTTTCCCACACCCAGTGCACCTCGCCTCACGAAGGTTTCCGTGCACTTCCAGGACACGCTGCGATCCCGCTTGCTGGTGCAGCCCATCCACATTCTGGGTCACCACCACATGGAGTTTCCCAAGGGCTTCAAGGCGCGCCAGCGCATAATGCGCAGGATTTGGCTTGGCCTCCCGGAGGAGCGCCAAGCGGTGGCGGTAGAAGGCGTAGAACTTGTGGGGATCCCTGTAAAATGTGGAAAGGGTAGCAACCTCAGAGGGGTCATATTGACGCCACAAACCCTCCTGGGACCGGAAGTCCGGCAATCCCGATTCTGTGCTCACCCCTGCACCGGTCAGGGCAACAGCATATCGGGAGCTGACAATGAGCTCAGCAGCGCGCTGGATCTTTTCCTCGATCACCGGGGCCTCAGCTCTCCCTCCTCGTCCTTCGGGGGAAGTCCTTGCCTCATCTTCAGCTTGGCGATGTACAACCTGGCCGCGTGCTCCATGGAGCTGATCTGCATCTCCTCCCTCGCAGACTCCACAACCCGCCACCTGTCCGCCTCTGTATAGGCTCGGTCCTCCTCGTCTTCCCACGTCTCCCTCTTCCAGCGCTCTCCGCGGAGGGCGCCAGCAAGTGGAACCAGCGCAGCCCGGATGGCTGGGGCTTTCCGGGTTGCCACCTCACCGACGAGGAGGACGAGGCTCCCTACGACGAGCCACCTCCAGATCTCCTTGGCTTGGCGACCCTGGGGTTCTGCGAGCTCCACCGCCTGAGCAGGATCAGCCAGGAACTTTCCCCCAGTTGCCTCCACGATCCGACCCAACACAAAGCGTGCTCTCTCCTCCGCGCGGAGCTCGGGAGAATATGGGAGGGCCATGGTCACCGTCTTCACCCCGACGACCCTCCCTCCCTTCCGCACCTCTACGGTAGCCACATATCCCCCTTCCTCGTGCAGATCGATCTCCCCCTCATACCACCCGGGGCTTGTTTGCACAAGCCGGATGGAGCGGGTGCCTCCGGATGGCTCGAGGAGGCGTGCATGGACCTCCACGTCTACGATGGGGTTCCCTGAGAGGTCCCGTGCATCCAACACGATCTTGCCCTTCCTGCCCTCCACTGCGGTGGCAACCTCAAGCCCTCCTGCCTCACGACGGAGAACCCAGCGGACTGCCTGCGTCCAGATTCTCACGGCGTCCGGCGAAGCCAGCCAAGACTCTGTCCAGCGTGCGCGCGCGTCGGAGGTGAAGGCAACGGCACGACCGAGGCCATACTGCCATGCTGCCAACACAGGGTCCTTCTGCGGGGAGGTGAGGATCACCTGGCTTGCGGGTTTGGGCGTGGTGGCCACGTATCCGCCCAGAGGGGGCAGGGGTCCGGTGCGAGAGAGGATCTCCCCTCCCTCCACAATTTCTGGCGTGAATGGCTCCTCTACAATGTACGCCTTCGTCGCCACCATCGCTTCCGCGGCCAGGATCAGGGGAATGGTATAAGGGTCCTTCGCATAATAATACCGGCCCCGCCCCCACATCGAGAGCTGGCGCATGAACCGGGTATCGGCATCGTTGCCAATGGCTACTGCGGTCACCGTGATTTTCTTTTGGGCCATCTCCTGAACGAGGGTTCCAAACTCCCCTGGATCGGTCTGCCCGTCGGAGAGGACGATGACATGCTTCACCCGGGCCGGCGCAGTCTCCAGGGCCTCCTTCGCTGCGGCCAGGGCAGGGTACATGTTCGTCCCGCCTCCTGCCCGGAGCTGGAGGATCTTCTCCTCGATCTCCTTGCGACGGCTTGCTTCTACGAGCGGCACAAGCCAGCGGTATTCTTGGTCGAAAGTGATCACCCCGATGAGATCTTGTTCCCGGAGGAGATCCACCACGCTTGCTGCAGCCTCCTTAGCTAGCTCCACTTTGGCTGGTTCGTTCCCAAACCCACCCATGCTCCCAGAAGTGTCCAGGACGAGGACGATGGCGAGTGAAGGGAAGACGAGGCGGTGACGGACATCCATGGAGACGGGGAGAGTTTCCTCCAGGGGCGTGCCGTGGTATCCCCCGGCGCCGAAGCTGTGCGGCCCACCGAACGCCACAAGCCCTCCACCCATCTCACCCACGTAGTTCCGGAGGGCCTCCATTTGCATACGGGAGAGGCCGGTAGCGGGGACGTCATCCAACACCACAGCACGATAGGGGAGGAGCTCAGAAGCAGCGGAGGGAAGTTCCTCGGGGCGGGCGGTGTGTACTGTAAACCCCTGGCGGGCCAGGATTTCCTGGAGTGGGCCGGGAGAATCGGAGAGATAGAGGACCTCCGGTTTCCCCTCCACACGAACGAACCCCAGCCCCCTGTTGTTTTCCGGGATGCCATCGCGCGCTGGAAGGACTTCTACCTCATACCGGAGGAGCCCAGGTGCAAGGGCATGCTGCGTGAACGAAACGAACGTCTGGCCCGGGCCAAGAGCGATGGACCTCTCGGCGAGGACCCTTCCATCCCTGATCAGGCGCACTTGAGCCGTCTGAGGATCTGTAGATTCCACCACAGCCGTCACCGAGAAGAGCTCCCCGGCGTTCACCCGGTCTGGAGCGAGGATACGGTCCACGAAAGCCTCCGGCCGGAGGAGGCGGGTGAGGGGAAACACCGAGACTTCCACCCTCTCCGCCTGAGCCCTTCGCAGGGAAGCCTCTAAGTCTCCGGCGTTATGCCCTCCATCGCTGAGGAGGATGATGCGCCTTCCCCCTTCGGCGGGAAGGAGATCGAGGGCGACCTGGAGGGCTGCGCCGATGTCCGTAGAGGTTGGCTCCGGCGCAGGCGGAAGACCTGTGACTTGCAGGGAATTTGTTGGCGCGGAGACCACGAGCGGTCTTCCTGCGAACACGACGAGCCCCGCACGGCCCTGCGGGGGAAGGAGCTCCACTGCGCGGTTCAGGAAACCTGCAGCAACCTGCCTTGCTCGTGCATCTATGCTATCGGAGGCGTCGACGAGGAAGATCACCGTGAGGGATCGGGCCAGGCCAGGAACTGCCAACCCGGCCAGGGAGAGGATCAGAAGGGTGAGGAGGAGGACGCGGAGAGGAAGGACCCAGCGGAGATGGGAAACTCGCTTCCTGCGAGATGCAATGACGACGGCAACCAGGACCAGGAGGAGGAAGAGGAACTGCGGCTGCGTGATTGTCACGCCACCCCACCCCTTCTCTGCGCTACCCGGAGGTCATCCTTGGAAGCGACCTTCCCGCGCCAGAGTGCAGATCCTCGGGCCATTCCCACTGGGAAGGGACGCCCCGTTCGTTGGAGGAAGAGGAACCATTCCACAAGGGCCACCAGAAGGGCAAGCCCAATCCACCAAGGCCAGAGCTCACGAAAACCTGTCCCCAACTCCCCCTGCCCATGGCCTTCGGGAGAAGGCCCTGAGGAAGGGAAGAAGCGAGGGGCGATGGCCGACTCCTGCGGGGAGGAGAGATTCACGGCGAACCGGTGGATCCCCCATGGCGTCCGCAAGCGGTAAATCCCAGTCCGGTGGAGGCGCCAAGTCCAGAACCCTCCCTGTGAAGCCAACCGTACCTTCTCCCCTGAAGGGAGCTCCAGAAGGGCGTTCTGCCCTACATCCCCTGGAGCGGGGATCAGGAGCTCCTCACCAGCCCGCCACCCTGAGGGGAAGCCGGCGAGCCAAGCGAGGGCATTGGCGAGGAAGATCGGGAACGCAGGCTTCAGAGCAAAGTCCGACTCCTCAAGGTCGAAGGGAAGAAGGACTGCCCGGGTTCCCTTCTCTTCAAAGATCCAGAGGAGCGGGGCCTCCCCGCTAGCCAGGACTTGGCCACCTTGAGGACGGAGGAGGAGGCTCCTGCGCACCCTGATTCCAGTGAGATCCACAAAGCGGAGAAGGGGATGGGCCCGGTCCTGCCACGCTACGGTGGGGTGGACGATGTCTCCCTCCACGACCAAGGGAAGGTTGGTGGCCACTGTTCCAAGGAGCAGGTATCTCCCCGGTGGGAGTGAAACAGGTGGAGTCCGGTCGAGAATCACCACCTCCGCCCCCGCCCAAGTGGAGGGAGCCTGGCTGGTCGTGCGGGAGGCCGCGCGTAGGGGGAGGATCCGCAACGCCCGCTCAAGGAAAGGATTCCCTTCGCTGACGAGGAGGACGGACGGAAGGGGAGAGGGTTCGACTACCGCGAAGGCCTCATTGTCCACAGGGAGATCATCCCTTCCCTCAAGGAGAGCGTGCAATTCCCTCGCCCCAGGTGGGATCTGGAAGACGAGGGACCGTTCCTCCCCTGCGGCGAGATCAACCGTTTCCCTGGCGACGGGCCGGCCATCCCCATAAAGAACAATGGGTAGGTGACGCGCCCGAGGGGAGAAGTTCCGCACGCGCACGAGCACGAGGTTTTGGGTTGCAGGATCTGAGCCTCCCTCGATGGCGATGATCCCGGCGTTCTCTCCTGAACGGCCCACCTGGCGCACCTCCACGTCCGGACCGGCCGGGTAGGGCTCGCTGCCGTCTGTGAACAAGACGATCCTGAGCCCACGCTTCAGATGCGCACGGGCAAGCGTAACGGCGCCAGGGAGATCCCCCTGGCTGTCTGAGGGCTCCAGGCTCTGGATCGCTTTTCTTACGCGCGAGTGGTCTGTGGTGAACCCCGTGACGACCCGGGGAGCCGGAGCGGAAATGAGAACCATCACTTCTTGCCCAGGCTGGAGCTTACGGAGGAAATCCAGGGCCTCCCGGCGACTCACCTCGAAGCGGGTAGGAGGCGTGTCCGTGGCCTGCATGCTCGCCGAGGTGTCCAGGACCAGCGCGATGGGATTGCCTCCACCTGATCCCCCAGGCACCACAGGCCTCGCTAAGGCAAAGGAAAGGGCCACAATCATAAGAATCTGCAGGAGGAGAAGGAGGTTCTGCTCAAGGCGCTTGAGGGGACGACGGGCATGGAGCTCCTCCTGGGCCCTTTGCCACAGGAGGGTGCTGCTGACGACAACCTCCCGCCTGCGTGCCCGGAGCATATGTAGGACGAGCAGGACAGGGATCGCCAGCAAGCCCATGAACCCGAGAGGGGCGAGGAAGCTCATGTGATCACCCCAGCAAGACGCAGATACCGGAGCACCAGATCCTCAAAGGGGACGGCGGTCGTCGCTCGGACATAGACGATCTGGTGGCGAAGGCAGAACTCTTCGAGCTCCCGGAGGTAGGCGTCGCGCGCGCGGATGAACTGGTCCCAGGCGAGACTGTTGAGGGAGACATCAACACGATCCCCACGTTCGCAATCGACGAGCTGCACGTCCCCTTCCAGGGAAGGGAAGAGATCTTCTTCGTCGAGGATGTGACAGATAGCAAGTTCGAACCCACGGTACCGGGCGCGTTTCAGGGGCTCTGTGGATCCGGAAGGATCCAAGAGATCAGAGAGGAGAAGAATGAAGCCGCGCCTGCGGGCACGCAGGAGGAGTTCCTCAAACGCCCTAGAGAGGCTTGTAGGCCCTCCGGCGTCAAGGGAGGCGAGGAAACGGAACAGCCGCGGGATCCCAGCTTTTCCCTGGAGGGCTGGGAGAGTACCATGAAGGTGGTCAGTTGCCCCCACCGCGACCACGCGGTCAAAGCCGGAGAGGCCGATGTACCCGAGGGCTGCAGCCACTTTCTTCGCATACTCCAGCTTCGAAGGGCTCCCAAAGGACATGGATTGGCTTGTGTCCAGGAGAAGGAACATGTCCATTTCCTCCTCCACGTGGAAGAGCTTCACGAAAAGCCTGTCTAGCCGGGAGTAGACATTCCAGTCGATGTACCGGAAGTCGTCCCCGACCTGGTAGCTGCGGTAGTCGGAGAATTCCATGCCCCCGCCAACGGTCCTGCTTCGCCTCTCCCCACGCAGGAACCCGCGGATAGGCCTCCTGAGGCGAAGGGAGAGCATGTCGAGGCGGCGGAGGAAGTCTGGATCAAGCAACAGGGCGCCCTCTGGCATCCACAACCTCCGGGGTCTCTTCAAGGATGTGCTGGACGATCGCATCGGGATCTAACCCTTCCGCCTCTCCTTCGAAGTTCAGGATAATCCTGTGGCGGAGGGCAGGGAGGGCAACCTCCCGGATGTCCTCGAAACTCACGTTGTACCGTCCCCGGAGGAGGGCCCGGACTTTGCCCCCGAGGACAAGGGCCTGCGCGCCTCGAGGGCTTGCCCCGTAGCGTACAAATTTCCTGGCCATGGGGGCGGCTCCCTCCCCCTCCGGGTGGGTCGCCAGAATCAGCCTCGCAACGTAGTCCTTCACATGAGAAGCGATGGGGACCTCCCGGACGAGGTCCTGCATTGCCAGGATCGTAGGACCATCAGCGACCACCGCGACCGCGTGTGAGTTCGCCGTCGTAGTCCTGTCAATGATCTCCACGAGCTCATCGGCCCTGGGGAACTGGACCTTGATTTTGAAGAAGAACCGGTCGAGCTGGGCTTCCGGGAGGGGATAGGTCCCTTCCATCTCGATGGGATTCTGCGTGGCCAGCACGAAGAAGGGCTCCTCCAGAGGGTAGCGGACGCCGGAGGCGGTGACGGCGTGCTCCTGCATCGCCTCTAGGAGCGCGGACTGGGTCTTGGGGGTCGCCCGGTTGATCTCATCAGCGAGGACGATCTGGCTGAAGATGGGCCCGCGCTGGAACTCAAAGTAGCGCCTTCCCTCACGATCCTGGACAACCACGTTGGTCCCCACGATATCCGCTGGCATGAGATCCGGGGTGAACTGGATGCGGGAGTAGCGCAGAGAGAGGCACTGACTGAGCGTGCGCACAAGGAGGGTCTTGCCCAACCCGGGCACACCCTCGAGCAGGACGTGGCCGCCTGCGAAGAGGGCTATCAGAACCTCCTCGACGACCTGCTCGTGTCCGACGATGACCTTTCCAATCTCCTCCCGGATCCGGCGATGGATCGAGCGAAACCACTCCGCCCGTGCTTCCAGGTTTTCCATAGGTCCTGCCTCCTCTCTGGCGGATGCCTCACCAGCGCGCCAGCTCCTGGAAGTACCTGCGGACGACCTCCCGGAAGGGAGCTGGAACGCGCGCCCGCTCCATATACCGGTCAGCCTCCTGGATCGCTCCAACGATCGCCCTGCGCGGGATCCGCACGCTTCGAGACTCCTCTCCTTTCCCCGCAACCTCCGTCCACCTGGATTTTCCTTCCCCGGGGATCCCGCGAAGCTGGAGTGGAGCCTTCGGCGTTCTCAAGCGAGGTGTCGGAGGCCCTGTGAACTCCACCACCCGCCCCGTCCCTGGTTCCGTTCCCGTGTATGGACCAAGGGAGGGAGGAACCGGCTCCTGCTCCCCAGGAGCTCCTTGATCCAACCCGGGGGATCGGCTACGCGGTGGTTTCCCTTCTCCTCGATCGTGGGGGGAGCGTGCCTCCATAGGGCTCTCCCCACCCCCTCCCCGCGCGATGTTCTCGGCGGAGCGCTGAAGCTGACTGTGCGCTTGGGTGAGTCCTTCCTCGTCCAAAAGCAAACGGTGGAGAGCCGTGGCCCTTTCCTCTGCGCTCTCCAGGCTCCTTGCTGCACCCTGCCAGTCTCCTTCTGAAAGCTTGCGGCGGGCTTCCTCGAGGGTTTGGAGAAGGCCTTGTGGAAGACCGTTCTCCTCCTGCTGCAGCTCGTCCAGGCTACTGAGGAGGCTTCGGAGGTCCTTTCCCGTCCCCCGCTCTTCAAAGGGCGCGATTCCCTCCCTGATGGACCGGATCCTGCGGGAGACAGATCCCAAGCGCCGGAGGAGATCTCCAGACGGTTCCTGGCGAGGGCCAAGCTCCTCGGCTTTGAGGCGCTCTTCGAGGCGGATACGGGTCGCCTCGATCTCACGGGTAAGCTCTTTGATCTTCGCCAACGCGTCAACGCGTTCCAAGCGCTCTTTTTGGAACTTCCTTCCGAGCTCAGAAAGCTTTTGAGAAAGACGCCGCGTCTCTGGGAGGACCTCAACTCTCCCCCTTCGTTCCATCTCCCTCGCCACTTGTTCCAGCACCTTCCCCTCCTCCCGGATCCTCTGGGCGATCTGGGACGCAACGGTACCAGGGATGGTCAGTCCTGCCATGGTCAGCTCCCACGCCAGGACCCCAGCGAGGGAAAGGATGAGCCATGGAGTCCTTCTGGGAATGCGGATGGGAAAGGCTTTTGCGACCTCCCGAGGTTCTGCGTGGGAGAGGGCGTCGGCTTGGAGGGGAGCCAGAAACGGTGAAGAGGGATGGGTCAGCGAGAGTTCCAGCAACGTCGCCATGCGCTCGTGAAGCCCGAGGCGGCGGTCCAGGAGGACGGCGGCTTCAAATAAACTGGGGCGCTGGGCCCATCCATATCCCACCCCGACCAACCCCCCGCCGAGAAGCGCAATCGCGACCAGCAAAGAGGTGGACAGGTCGATGGGGAGAACGAGTTGGAGGAGAAGAGTTCCAGCCACTAGGAGGATCCCCACGAGCTGGAGGAAGACCATGGCTTCCAGGGCACGGGCCCACTGAATCCTCCAGATCACAGGCTGAAGCTTCTCCAGGAGGCGCTGCGAGAGATGCCCATGCGAAGCGCTCCTCCAGAGAGCGCGCATGCCCCCTCTTCTTCCTCCCCTGTGGAAATTCCCAATTCCCCAGGAAGCTCTGGAACGGAGACTTCGCTGAAGCCACCTACCCCTCTCGGAGATGCTCATCCAATCGCCTCCAGCGTTGCAAGCGCCATCTCGCCCACTCCAAAAACACAAGGCTCAGCACCATATAGCTTCCCAGGGAACCGATCCACGCCCACCCGCCATCGAACGCATCCCGAAGGGCGCGGAATGGGTTGAGGAGACGCCAGGGGGCGGGGAAAACCGCGCTGAGAAGGAGAACCGTCCCAAGCCATGCCCAATGGACAAGCGAGCGAAGCGCTTCGGATTCTCTGAGGGTCATCCCCCAGAGGGCGACCGCTGCCCCCGTCCATGCGATTGCCAGCGTCAAGAGCCACCCCACGAAAAGCAGGGCGGGTGAAGCGCCTGTGAGCCCCACAACGAGGGCTTGGAAAGGCGCTGCCATGACGAGGAGCGTGAGGCAGGAAAGCAGGGACGACGTCATCTTCCCGTACACGATCACCCGGGGAGGAAACCTTGTCCCCGCAAGATCCCAGATGGTTTTCTCCCCCTCGATCGCGATCTCTCCGCACGCACTCGCGGAAATCAGATAGCTAAACAGGGCCATCTGGATCGCTAGGAGAAGGTAGGGAGAGTCAAGATGAATCCGAGAGTCGCCCTCAAGCTCTTGGGGGACGAGCAGCAAGATGGTCGCGGCGAGGAGGGCAAGGGAAAAGGTCACGAGTCCCACACTTTTGGAACTCTGCCTCCTCGCCCGGAGGTCTCCACGTGCCACCGCGTTCCACACGCTCTCGCTTCCTACCTCCACGGAAGCTGGAGGATCAGGAGTACCCGTCCAGGAGGCTTCCCCCACAGAGAGGGAGGTTCCGTGGAGGGATCCACCCCCAGCGCATGGGGATCTATCCATCCCAGCAGAAAAGGAACGCCCCTTTCCTCTATGGTAGCACTGCCAGAGAGCCGTGGAAAGGTCCACCGGAGGAGCCCTATCTCCGAGGGAGTCTGCCCTAGCGCTCTTTCATCCCCTGCGAAGTCAAACGGAAGCCACCGCCCCGAACTCGTCAACCAGCGTCCCTCCCCTGGAGGGAGGGAAGGAAGGCGCTGTACATTTCCCTGGAAAACCAGGAGGGGATCTTCTAACGCCTGCGACAACCGATTGGTAACCCAGACCTCAAGCGCCCCTCGCACCTCTTGAACCCACCCATCAAAGGGGAGGGGAGCGATCCCTGTCATCTCTAGGGTCGTCAGGCGTCCACTAGTCTGGACCCTCACTCCTTCCGGCTCAACCTTGACCTCGATAGAACCCGGGGGAAGGAGGCGGAGAAAGGAAAAGGCTTGAGGAAGGAGGATTTCGTTCCGCCTGCCTGGGGGACCGATCCAGCGTAGGTAGGAGGCGAGAACGGCAACCCTGGATTCTCCCTCTGCCTCCAAG
Source organism: bacterium (assembly GCA_030550015.1). Taxonomy (GTDB): domain Bacteria; phylum Sysuimicrobiota; class Sysuimicrobiia; order Sysuimicrobiales; family Thermofontiviventaceae; genus Thermofontivivens; species Thermofontivivens primus. The sequence goes on from JAUQQG010000106.1 coordinate 14,326, forward strand.
GTGGTCGCCCAGGCGAGGGAGACGCTCCGGGACCTGAGTACCGCGCTTCCCGTCCAAAATCCCCCGCTGAAGACGATTGCAGCAAGGAGCAGTCCAAGCCACCAGCCATGGAGTGGTGCGAACCTCCGCATCAACCAGCGGATCACACCGATGTACGAAATCATCCCGAGGCCAAGTCCCAGGAGAACCCCACGGGGAAGAGGTTGAGAAGAGGGAAGGATCTCGGTTACTTCTGGAATCAGGATCCTCCTGAGACGAGGCGGATCCTGGAGGACTTCCTTCCACAGGGAGAACCTCCCCGGCCACCGGAGGAAGGAGGGATCGAGGTAGTCGAACGCCCACATCACGACACGTCCCCTTCCCAGCGGCCTCTCTGCCATCAGGGGGATCCCCCCCTCCGAAAGAGACACAGTGGAACCGGGAAGCCGCATCAATTGGGCAACAGGGAGGGGATGCGGGAAGACTTCCCCATACCGGGCAGCGAGGGCGCGAGGAGGAATGTACCTTGTGGACGTGGGGATTGCGGGTAAGACGGACTGGAGAGGTTCCCAATCGATCCTACCGAGCGATTCTCCCGTGCTTATGAGTACTCTTCCCCCTTGCGCGATCCAGCTCAAGAGGGCACGACGGCGATCCTCGTCAAGGCGGCGACTGGAGAGGTCATGGATCACGAGAAGCCTCACCCCCTCATAGGCCCAGGGGTGCACCGGAAGGTCCTCCTCCCGAACATAGACCACTACTGGGGGAGGGCTCCCCACCGCTCCTACTCCTTCCCGCACCCTGGAGAGGACGACCACAAGGCTCTCTACAGGATGGGGGCGGACCTCCTCCTGAAATACGACCGTGCGCCCAGACCGGACCTCGACCCGCACTGGCCAGCGAGCGTCGGTATAAGGGATGGCATGGGAAAATTGAAAGACGCCCCCTGGGGGAATCTTAAGGCGCCACCGGTATCGAGTCAGGGAGGGGTTCGCTCGGCTTCCTTCCCGCGTCTCCACCATGACCTCTCCATCGATCCCCTTCTCTCCTGGGTCAACGCGTACCGCTAGGGGGACCCAGCTTCCCGGCACCACATAGCCATCAAACCCGATGCGGAGAGAGACCAAAGGCGAGGTTTGAGCGCTTGACGAGGGGGGCCATAACAGGGCAAGAACGAAAATTGCCCCTAAAGAGAGCAAGGCGGGCATGGCCCTCATCTGGCCATGCCCGCCTTGCCCGTATGATCCCTTAGGAGTCCTTCTTGGGAGAGTCTTCCGAAGATGTCCCACGTTCTTCCTTCTTAGTACCCTCCTCCTTGGGTCCTTTCCGGTAGTCTGTAACATGGAACCCTGGCCCTTTGAAGATAAGTCCCACGGGAGAGTAGACCCGCTTCACTGGCCCACCACAACGCTCGCACGCCGTAACTGGGCCATCATGCACGCTCTGAAAGACCTCAAACTGGGCCCCACATTGGGTACACCGGTACTCGTAGATAGGCATACTCCGGTTCCTCCTTCACTCTGTGCTCCAGACTACCCGGAAGAGTGCCTCGACCCCTGCCGCACGCACTCTTCAAAAGAGTATTGTCCCCGGCGGGATTCTTGGGAATTACCCAGGACACGCAGGGGACTGCACAGCCTGTTTCCTATTTTAACCCCCTCCGATCCCCTGTCAACACCAGGGTCAAAGGTCCCACTCCTCTGGCACTCCTTGTGTATCCTCTCGCTCCTGCGCTATCATGGTAGCATGAGCTACCACAACCACCTGCACTACTGCGATGGGTCAGGGACGGCCGTAGAGTATGCCGAAGCAGCGATTGCAGCTGGTCTTGATTCCCTCGGCCTCTCCTGTCATGCCCCGGTTCCCTTCCCCTCAGAGTGGAACATGTCCCTGGAATCCCTCCCGGCCTACTGCGCAGAGGTCCGTGCAGCACAGGAAATGTACCGTGGGAGACTCCAGATCCTGCTTGGTGTGGAGCTGGACTACCTCTCCCTGGACCTCGTCCCCCAAAGCACCGCCTTCCAGCAGCATATCTTCTCGCACCATCTTGACTATGTCGTAGCGAGCGTGCACTTCGTCGGGCGTGATCCCTCTGGGGCCCCCTGGACCATCGATTGGACAGAAGAATCCTTCTCCCACCAGCTGGAAGCGGTCTACCGCGGAGATATCCAGGCACTCGTGGAAGAGTACTACCGCCACGTCGTGGCCATGGCGGAGGTTGCTCCGCAATGGGGGCTTCCCGTCATCGTCGGACACCTGGACAAGATCAAGATGTGGAACTTCCAAGGCCGCTACTTCCCCGAGGACGCGCCCTGGTACAAGGCTTCCGTGGAAACGGCACTCCAGGCCATTCGCGAGGCTGGGCTAGTGCTGGAGATCAACACTGCTGGCCTGCGTACAGAGCACGGGGAGCCTTACCCGGCGCCCTGGATCCTCCGGCGCTCCTCCGAGTTGGGCATCCCCGTGACCATCTCCTCCGATGCGCATACACCCGACGATGTCGTAGCCCAGTTTCCTGAGGCTCTCGCACTCTTGCGGGATGTGGGCTACACTAGCGTGGCGGTGCTCGACGGCAGGCACTGGAACCTCAAGCCGTTACCCTGAAGTCAATCCAGCGGGGAACTTTGGCCATTTCCTGTGAAGGCGGAGGGAATGGGATCGGGTTCATGACCCAGCTTGTAGGACCCGCTACGTCGCTCTGTCCATGCTGGAGTGCGCAGGTGGGCCAATGAGCTCACGCACACGCGCGACGAGCTGAGCGATGGTGAACGGGCGAGTGATGGTCTCATCCAGACCCAACCTCCGTGCGCGCTCCTGATCCACCATTCCAACTGCTGCAAGGATAGGTGCCTGGACAGCGGCCCGGAGTTGCTCGATTGCGGTATCTGGCTCCTTGATGCTTCCAAGGTCGAGAATGATGAGACCTGGTTTCTCCCCGCGGTGGAGGAGAAAGCGCCCGTGGCGCACCGTAGGAACGGCGACGACCTCATACCCCTCCTCAACGAGCTCGGCCAAGATGAATGCCCGTAGCCGCCGGTCAGGGATGATGAGAAGAATATCAGGACGCATACAAAGGGGACATTCCCCTTCTTAGGGTTCCACCACAATGTGCCGGATCTCCTTCCGCAGCGCAGTGTAGGCGATATGCACCCTGCCCGCTCCATCGGTCACAATGGCGGGATAGGAGTACTCCCCGGGCCCCTCCTCGAGGGTGAAGATGTTCCGCCAGGATGCGCCTCCGTCGGTACTCTCCGCTAAGCAAAGCGGATAACGGAGCTCCCACTCCATCGGATCACGCCCGAGGTCTGTATCGTTGTAGACCAGCCAGAGGCGCCCATGAGGAAGCCGGACCATATCAATCCCAGAATTCGGGTTCCGCAGGGAAGTCGCCCTCAGGTTCACCCAGGTCCACCCTCCATCGAAGCTTTCCACCTGCCAGATCCGCCCAACCTTTGTACGCATGAGCATAAGGAGGCGTCCCGGCTCAGGCTCAGCCAACGTTCCCTGGATCATGGGGACACCGCTCCCTGCACCAATCTGGAGATCGCCGAAACGCCAATGCAAATCGTGACGGGACACATCCAACCTGGCGATCCCCGCTTGCCAGCGGATCTCATCGTAGATGGGGAGCAAAAGCTCATCCCCAACCCGGATGGGCTTGTTCTTCGTAAGGACACCTTCCCTATCCAGGAGGATCATCTCTTCTCCCCAGCTCTCCCCTCCATCCAGAGATACCTTCCCGCACGGCTTTCCTCCGGTACACCATTCTCCCCACACGCGGAAGTACACCAACCAGATCGCCCCCGCCCCACCCAGGAAGAGCACAGGGTTCCCGCAAGGATGTCCATCGGCAGGTGCAATCAACGCAGGCGGACCCCAGGCCTCTCCTCCCGCCTTGAGATGAGCGAGGTAGATCCCTGAGTCCGGCAGCCCTTCACGTGTCCCTCCAAACCACGCTCCCAGAAGATCTCCATTCTCTAAGGGAAGAAGCGTCGCCCCATGGCAAAAGGCTGTGGGCAATGGGTTTGTCATACGATACCTCGCCACAATGCGCATCGTCGCTCCCTTCTCGAGAATCCAAAGATAGGCTCAGCGATACGATGTCATGGTAATCCCGCGGATGATGGACCGCTGGAAGAACAAGTATACAACGAGGGCCGGAAGGGCCGCCAGAGTTGAGCCAGACATCAAGATCCCATAGTCGATGTCGTAGGCACCCTGGAGGGCGCGAAGCCCTACAGAAAGGGTAAGCATGGTGGGTTTTTGCAAGGCGATCATGGACCAGAAGAACTCATTCCATGTGAAGATGAACATGTAGATGCTCATGGCCGCGAGCGCTGGACGTGAGAGAGGAAGGATGATGTGCCAGAGAATCCGAAAACTCCCACATCCGTCCACCCGCGCGGCGTCGTCCAGCTCCTGCGGGATATTCAGGAAGAACTGGCGCAGCAGGAAGACACCAATGGGCATGGCGGCAATGGGGAGGAAGACGCTTGGGTAGGTGTTGAGGAGCCCAAGGCGGTTCATCAGGAAGTACAGGGGGGGGACGTTCACTTCTAGCGGGATCAGCAGAGAAGAGAGGAAGGCAAGGAAGACAATGTCACGCCCCCACCACCGTAACCGGGCGAAGGCAAACGCCGCCGGGATGGAGACAAGCAAAGAGAGCGCAGTGCTTGAGGTGGAGATGACGACACTGTTGAAGAACCAGCGCAGGAACGGCCATCGCTCCAGCACCACTCGGATGTGCTCAAGGGTCAGCCGGCGCGGGATCCAGGTTGGAGGAAGGGCAAAGATCTCGGGCGTGGGCTTGATGGCAGTGGAGACCATCCAGACCACAGGCAGGATCCACAGGGTTGCGAGGAGCGTTAATCCTAAACCATAGAGGAAGCGTCGCACACTCATAGCTCTGTGCCGTACCCCAGCCAGCGGAAGGAAAGAAGGGTCAAAACCAGCATGATGACGAACAGGACGACGCCCACAGCGGCCGCCTGGCCCATCTCCAGGTAATCGAATCCGATCCGGTACATGTAGAGAGCCAGGACCTCCGAGGCCCTCCCGGGACCTCCCTGGGTCATGATGAGCACCTGACCGAAAGCGGTGAACCCTGAAATCGTGGTAAGGACAACTGCGAAGAGGATCGCTGGACGCAGGAGAGGGAGCGTAATGGCAAAGATCAGTGTATACCAGCGCGCGCCATCGATCTGTGCAGCCTCATACAGCTCAACTGGGATGTCCTCCAGGGCAGCACGAAACAGGACCATGCGATAGCCCACGAGCCACCAGGTGGTGGCGAAGGCGATCGCCGGGATGGCCCAGCGCGGCTCGTTCAGGAACACGGGGAGGTGCACTCCCATCTGCTTCGCAGTGATACGCACGATCCCGAAATCGGGATCAAACAACCAACGCCACACCAACCCCACAATCGAGACGGTGAGCAGGTAAGGAAAGAACAGGGCTGCCTCGACGACCCGCACCCAACGCATGCGCTGAGCACCGTACACGAGGAGGGCGAAGACGAGGCCAAGGGAAACAATGAGCGGGACCGCCAGGGAGGCGAACTCGAATGTGTTCCCTAGCGCCTCCCAGAAGCGCGGATCCCGGAGTAACCGCAGGTAGTTCTCCGCTCCAACGAAAGTCGTAGAGCCAAAGGGATCCCAGTGAGACAGGCTGATCAAGATCCCGTAGAGGACAGGACCGACACGAAAGAGCGTCCACAGCGCGAGGAAGGGGAGGATGAATGCCACCACCTCCCCTCCTCGCTTGACTCGCCGACTCCACTGCTTCCCAGCCACCATCTGCCTTGAGAATCCCCAAAGAACGGTCAGGAAGCCAGGACTCGGTTTACCTCAGCTTCAGCCCGGCTGAGAGCCTCCTTAGGGGTCAGCCGGCCATTGTAGGCCTCCTGGATGAATGGCTCAATGGCAGCATGGATCCTCGGAGCTTTCTCATGGATCAACGGGTAATGAAGCCACCCACGCTTTGCCATGTCCGCAAACTTCCGCAGCGCGATCTTCCAGGTGTCCGACTCCGTAAGAGCTTTGCTCCGTTGAGCAGGCAGGTATGCGGGAATATGTCCCCCATAGATGCCCCACATGTCGGAATGCTCATTGATCCATTTGATCGTCTTGATTGCCAGGATCAGCATCTCATCAGGTACCCTGGCGGGTTGCCGTGGGATTACCAGGTTATGGCTATCGCCCCAGGTGACCGGCTTCTGGAAGAACTTCGGCATATAGTGGAAGCCAAAGTTCACGCCACTTGCCTTTGCCGTGGGGAAGTACCAGTTTCCCGCTAGAAGCATCCCGAGCTGGCCCGCGGCGAACTGCTTGAATCCATCGGTTCCAGGCTGGTTCCAGCCACGCTTATGGATCATGCTCACCAGGTAATCGAGGGCCTGCAGGCCTCGCTCGTCATTGAACGCAGCACGCTTTCCATCCGGCGTGAGCAGTTCGCCTCCTTGCCCCCAGAAGAGGATCTCCCAGGCCCTCCGGATTTTCCGAGGGAGGGCGTCCTCGGCGGGGTGGAAGGCGAACTTTCCAGTCTTCGCCTTGATGGCGTCTGCCGCCCGCTCGAATTCCTCCCGGGTCTCCGGCGGCTTCTCTGGATCAAGACCGGCCTGGCGAAAGAGGTCCTTGTTGTACCACAACCCCCACATGTGGGTATCCAACGGGACGAGGTAGCGCCGGTCCCTATAGACTCCAGCATCCCAGACAGATTTCACGTAGTTTTCCCCACGGATCCCAGCGATGGCAAGAAGGTTGCCCGCACGGGATTCCTCCAGAGGAGTCAAGGCACGGTAGACATCCAGGATACGGCTCGTGTGGCAGATCCCGATATGTGGCGGGTTCCCTGCCGCCACGGAAGCGAAAAGCTGGGCATAATACTCTGCCCACTGCCCTTGGGTGAGACTGATCTGGACGTTCTTATGCTGTTCGTTGAACAGCTTGACGATGCGCTCCATGGCTTGAGCGTCCCCGCTGTGGAAAAGGGTGTTGAATTCAAGCACCCGAACCTGTGCGAAAGCCTTGAGGGGAAGTCCTGCCTCTACTGCCGCAGCAAGAGTTGCGAGACCCAGAAGACGCAGGAACTCTCTCCGCCCGTACTTCCCATCAAGAACACTCCACCCTTCCATGGTTCTCCCTCCTTTTGAAACATGGTTCTAGGAAAGTACGCGTAGTTGCCGCAGCTTCCTCATGACATCGCTGGTCCCACCCCCAAAATACTCGGCGAGTCTCCTATACTCTGCGTAGAGCGCATCGTAAACTGGGACGTGCTCCTGGATGGGCCGGTATACCGTCTCTTTCCTTGACCCCATCCGCTTCGCAGCCTCGTGCACACTCCCATAAATCTCCGCCGCAGCCGCCGCATAGATCGCTGCGCCCGTGGCGGAAGCGTGAAGAACGTTCGCGTCGACAACATCCCTCCCCGTTACATCTGCCATGATCTGGAGCAGCAGCTTATTGCGCTCCGCAACACCCCCGCACACGCGGATCTCCTCCACCGACAGGCCTCCTGCTTCAAAGGTCTCAATGACCCTGCGCGTCCCAAAAGCGGCCGCTTCCAAAAGAGCGCGATAGATGTGGGGAGGCTCTGTCGTGAGGGTCAGGCCGATGATCATCCCCGAGAGGGATGCGTCCACATAAGGGGTGCGGCAACCGTTCCACCAGTCCAGCGCCAGAAGCCCAGATTCCCCTGGTTTGAGCCTAGCAGCCTCCCGTGTAAGCTTCTGAAATGCTGCTTCTTCCCCGCCATACATGGATGCGGCGTGGGTTCTCACGTACCACTCGAAGATGTCTCCGAATGAGACTTGCCCCGCTTCATACCCGTAGAAACCGGGGAGGATGCCATCTTCCACTACCCCCGAGATCCCTGGGATCGCCAGATACTTTTCGCTCAAGAGGAGGTGGCACGCAGACGTCCCCAGAATAGCAACGAGGACACCTGGCTCCGTCACCCCGACGGCTGGGACAGAGGCATGGGCATCGATCACAGCCGTGGCCACAGTCGTCCCTTCACGGAGGCCTGTCCGGTTCGCCCATGCAGAGACCAATCCCCCGGCACGGGAGCCCAGAGGATGAGGAGGAGAGAGCTTCGCTAACACCTGCGGGAGATTGGGATGGAGCTGGGCGAGGAACGCAGCCTCGGGATAGCCCCTCCCCTTCTGCCAGTGCGCCTTGTACCCTGCCTGACAGATGCTCCGCACCTCCTGTCCTGTGAGTTGCCAAACGATCCAGTCACCGCCCTCGATCAGCCGATCCGCAGCATGGAAGATATCCGGAGCTTCCTCCAAGATTTGCCAGGCCTTGGCCCACAGCCATTCCGAGGAGGTCTTCCCACCATAATATGCCAGAAGGTCCCATCCGGAAGCGTTGATGCGATCCGCATACTTCTGTGCTGCGTGGTGCTTCCACAGCATAGGCCAGGCATGGGGGCGTGCGTGAAATTCCTCCAGGAGACACAGGGGTCTCCCTTCTGAAGTCGTGGGCAGGAGCGTACACGACGTGAAGTCTATGCCGATCCCGAGGATCCGGTCTGGCTGTGCTGCACGCGTCATCTGTTGGAGGAGCTCTTCCAGCGAATCCACCCAATCCTGCGGGTGCTGCAGGGCCCAGTCTTGGGGGAGAGAAGTCCCGTCCGGAAGGGAACGCTCAAGGACTCCGTGGCGGTAGCGGGATACTGCGGTCGTCACCTGCTCGCCACTTTCTGTGTCCATGAGGACAGCCCTGGCCGATTCTGTACCGAAGTCAATGCCGATGGTATATGCCATGGTCCCACGCTCAGGCAAACACCCGAGCCTCGATGCCGAGGATCTTGCACACCCAGAGAAGTTCCTGCACCCAGTTGCCGTACACGCCATGGATGTGGTTGCTGTCGTATTCGGCCAGGAACTCCTCCGGGGTAACTCTGAAGCGGGCAAAGGCATGGGGCCACTCCTTCGTGGTAGCCTCCGCTTTCTTCCAAGCGACCTCTTCGGGAAACTCCACAAACTCCGCGGGAAGGATGGCCATCCAGTAGCGCCCTTGCCTGCGCGAGAGCCGTGCCAGGGTTACCTCTCCGGGCGCGGCGATGTGGGCGACCGAAGCCCCACCAGCTGGAAAGTAGAGGATCGCGGGGAAAAGCTGAACCTTGGGAAGGTTCACCTGAGGGTCAAAGGATTTTCCGGCAAAGTATGTGGCATGCTGGCCCGAGTTGCAAAGGTCCCACACATCGTCTGCTGCATCGTAGTGGCGGACGTCGGCGAACAGGACAGGGGTCCCCGCGAGGTGCTTGAAGATCTCCATGGTCAAGGCACCATCCATATCCGCCTCCGTGGCACAGATGATGGGATCGTGTGGGCCCTCCCAGTCATAAGGGTCGTTCAGGAATGCCTCAGCGATGTCCATGGTGCAGAAGTGGTTCGTCAATTCCGGCTGCCCTTTGATCCCGCAGAAGTCCAGGCGCCATTCGTCGATGATCTCTCGGACGGCGTGATAAGAACGGATCTGGCGCTTGAGGAGTTCAGGAGTGAGTTTGTCCCCGTCATAGTGGATTTTGCCTACATTCCGCTCGAGCCAGGCAAAAGCAGCCTCAACACGATCCGCAGGCACATGCTCACTCCGCCGGACGATCTCGAACTGGTCGATGTGCTCGATGTCGATCCCAAACTGGCGCCGCCACTGGTCAAGTGGGGCTTGGGCTGTGTACATCCCCATGGACCTCCCCCCGATGAGGCCATAGGTCTCTCCCTTGAGTCGATGCACAGCCACCGCGGCGCGGAGGAATTGAAGGACTCGCGAAAACACCTGGGCATCGCGGATATCCCCGCTCACACGTGCATGGAAAACCCCCACCTGGTCCAGGGCTCCCGCGCTCGCCAGCATGCCCACAAGACCAGGGTAGCGGGGGTTTATGTTGCTGAACAAGAGGAATGGACCAGGGGCGAATTGCGCAGCGATCGCTGGGAAGTGGGGGAAGCTCCAGATGGCGAAGTTGAAGATCGTTGCCTCTACACCCTCTGCCGCAAGATAGCGCGCCTCGCTCTTCGCAAGGTCAGTGGTCCACACGATCTCTCTTCCGCAAACCACTTCCCATCCCGCCTCGCGGAGCCTCTGGGCCAATGCCTCCTGAAAACCACGGGTAAGCGGCAACAATTCCTCGTGGACGTGGCGCCTGCCATCGGAGAAGGTTAAGATCCCGACCTTGGGTGCCCTCACCTGCTGCCCTCCCTTTGGTTCCCCAGAAACAACCCTTCCCTGGGGGAATATGATAACGTTCTCACATATTCGACGCAAACCCTCCCCTTTCCTCCCGTGGATTAGGGATTTTCCCAAACAATTTAGAAGGATCCTATGGACCTACTCGCGAAATGGTTATGAGAACCTTCCCAGAATATGGCCACGCTCAAGGATGTTGCGCGACAGGCTGGTGTCTCTGTGGCCACGGCGTCACGGGCGCTTGGGGGGTATGGATATGTAAGCCCCGAGACGCGCAGCCGCGTTCTGCGCGCCGCCAAGCTCCTTGACTACCACCCCAATGCCCTAGCCCGCAGTATGGTGAAGAAACGCACCCATACTCTTGGGGTCGTCGTCTCAGACAACGCCAACCCCTTCTTCGCCGCAGTGGTTCGTGGGATCGAGGATGTCGTCCATCAGCACGGGTATGCCGTGGTCCTCTGCAATGCCGATGAGAATCCTGAGAAGGAAGAGATGTACCTGCGGATCCTCCGGGAGAAGAGGGTCGATGGCCTTCTCCTCGCACCCAGCGGGGAAGCCGGGCACTTTCTGCGCGCTTGGATCCGGGAGGGCCTTCCCCTCGTCCTCATCGACCGGAAGATCGAGGGAATCAAAGCTGATGCGGTCATTGTAGACAACAGGAGCGGTGCGAAGGAAGCTGTTGCCCACCTCATCAACCTTGGACATCGCCGCATCGCAACCATCTGCGGGCCGCAGAGGGTATACACAGGGTTTGAACGGCTGCAGGGCTACCTTGAGGCTCTGAGGGAGGCAAGGATCCCCGTCAAGAAGCATTTGATCAAGGAAGGAAACTTCAAGCAGGACAGCGGTTATCGTCTCGCCAGGGAATTCCTGGAGATGGACGAGCGGCCCACCGCGTTGTTCGTGGCCAACAACCTCATGACGATTGGCGCTCTCCTTGCCCTCAGGGAAGCAGGGGTTCGCATCCCCCAGGAGATGGCTGTGGTAGGTTTCGACGATATGGAGTGGGCTTCAATCCTCACCCCTCCCCTTACCGCCGTGGCCCAGCCTGCGTACGCCCTGGGGGTGAATGCAGCCCAGCTGCTGTTGCAGCGTATCCTCCGGGGTCCATCGATGCCACCGCAGGAAATCGTGCTCAAAACCCGACTCATTATCCGCGAGTCCTGCGGGGCTTCCCTCCACTTCCGTCCACGACAGGCTCGCCAGCCTTCTGTCCCCTCACGAAAATTCTGATCACGACTTCAGGAGAGGGAACTGCCCTTTGGATGTTTACGCCTTGGGGATCCCGAAAAGGCTCATGAGGCATGGGTGCACCATTCCACAAAATCAAGGATGCAGCAACCTCTTGCCAGGAGATTCACCGGTGGTTTTTAGCCCAACAGGGAAACCATCAGGGCCAGGTGGTCAATGAGATCGCGGGTGATGAGGAAGTTCTGGCGGACGTACTCACGGGCGTTCTCCCCCATCTGCCGGGCCACCTCTGGGTTGTTCAAGAGGTAGCGGATACGAAACGCGCACCCTTCCACAGAGTTCACGGTGTAGCCGGTGACCCCGTAGATGATCTGGACGGTGATGCCCCCGGCGAACCCTCCGATGACGGGTTTCCCCTTCCACATTCCCTCAGCCACCGTCAGCCCAAATCCCTCTCGAATGGACTTCTGGAGGATGATGGTCGCCGCCCGCTGCAGGGCGTTGATCTCTAGATCCGCAGTGGGCGGGAGCAAGAGGACGTGGATATTGGGATCCCCCGCCGCCGCCTCCATGACCTCCGAAAGCACCTGGGCACCTTCCGGATCGTCGTCCGCGGTCCCTCCAGCAAGGACGAGGCGACAGTCGTCGTACTTCTTCACGATCCGGTAGGCATTGATCACACCGATGGGATCCTTGAACCGGTCAAACCGGGAGACCTGCAGGAGGATCGGCTTGTCCCGGGGGATGTTGAGACGATCCAGGATTGCGTTGACCTCCTCCCCAGTGAGGTCGCGATTCTTCTCGGAGAGCGGGTCGATGCTGGGATAGATAAGGTACTGGGGGATGGGCAACCTCTGAGAGAACTTGGGGAGGGAGAAGATGGCCGCATCGTATTTCACGATAAACTGCCGAAGAAAGTTCCAGGCCCTGCGCTGCGGACGGGAGATGTCAATATGGCAGCGCCAGATCCATTTCCCTTTCCTGGACGCATATTCGATGAGGGCTGCGGGCTGGGGGTCATGGATCATCACCACATCCGCAGCCAGATCGAGACGCGCCGCGTTCTCCCGGTTGACCTCGAGGTAAGTCCTCAGCATCTCCTCCGTGAACACCTGCTCCTGGCCTTGGAGAGCGTTGTGGAAACTTTTGGTGACCCGGAAGAAGGCATCAGAACCTGAGATCACCTCCCATCCTGCCTCCACGCCGATGTCCTGGAAGAGAGGGATATAACGGTGGAGCATCTCCGCGACGCCCCCGCCGACCCGCGTGGAGTTGACGTGGAGGAGAGATCGCCCCTGGACACGCTCCGCGAGGCGGTAGATGAGGTCGATGGTGTTGGAAGGCACGACCTGGCGGTAGTCATCGAGGCGGAGCGGCCTCTCAGGCATCGCCGACTTCCTCCAGAACATGGTCCAGCACAGCGAGAAGCCTTGTGCGGAAGCCATCAAGGCTGCTCACGTATGGATTCATCCGTCGGATCCGCCCAGCAAGGTCCGGGAGGTCGAGCTCCTCCTCCAGCCACACGATGGGATCCACGTGACGGGAGTTCTTGCGCCGCACCACGCCAAAGAAGTGGTAGAAGATGGCTCCCAGATCGACCGCCTGGACGCCGTCACGAAACTCCCGGAGGCTACGGGCCTCGATCCCTGTGGGAATCTCGATGATGGTCGAGCGCATGAAGTGGAAGGGCTCGCCATACACGACTCGGGGGATAGTGGGAAGGGAGGCGAGGTGGTCGTCGATGATGGTAATGAGTTCCGATCGAAGCGACTCGATATCCTCGTAATCGAAGGGATCCACGACGGCCAAGCGCTCCCCGAGAACGCGGTCCCGTACCTGGATCGCGGCCCAAGTGGCGAAGTCATTGGGATAAGGGCTCGCCAGGTACTTGCTGCGGAGGAAGTAGCTGAGGGTGTGATAATAGAGCGAATCTGCAGGAACCTCCTCGATCCCGTCCAGGAGCTCCCGCTCATCCCAGGCTGTCCGCCCAAGCATCTCCTTGAGCTCGTGACAGGTGATGAAGAGAAATGGCCGTCCCGCCCTGCGCATTCTCCCTCCCGAGCGGACCTGGTCTTGCGTCCTGTTCCCCATACACTGTAAACCAAGAACGCTTTGTCCGCAACCTCAAGCGTGTAAAGCTTCCTCGATGATCCCGGCCTCGCGGGCAATGAGGATGGCCCACTGCCCCCTTCCCTTCTCCACGATCTTCCAGGCAAACCCCAGCTGGTTCGCCAGGGGAGGAATGGTCTCAAGAGAAGGCGGGTGATCCGTCAGGACCTCCAGGAGTTCCCCTTCGGGCAATTGGCGCATCGCCTCGAGGGCCTTCATCATGGGATAGGGACAGACCTCGCCCCGCACGTCCAGCTTCATTCCTGGCACCTCCTTTTAAGGGATCCGCTTCAATACCTGCACGCCTCCATATGCTCCTGCCAAGAGGGACAGGCCGAATACCCACCCGTTCAGCCCCAGCGAGGGGATCGCAGAGAAGAACGCTCCAATGGTGCATCCCATGGCAATCCCGGCCCCGTATCCCATCAGGATCCCCCCAAGTATCGCCTGGGCATAGCGACGGGGATGCGGAGGGATACGGATCCGGAACTCCCCGGCGAGGAGCGCGCCTATGAGCGAGCCAGCCACCATGCCCACGTCGAGGGTCAGGGTGTGGGTGATGAGCCTGTTCCCTCCAAGGGTGAGGGTACATCCGGCTAGCTGATCCACACCCAAGAGCGCGGGTGGGGGAAACCCAGCAAGGCGTGAGAACCCGGCGGCCCACCGCGAGATTTCCCCAGTAATTCCCCAGGGCATGTGGGCAACGTAAAGGAGAATGTTCAGCACCCCCAGCGTAACCCCGCCTGTCACAACAGGCCAGCCCCGGCGGAAGACCTTCTCCCACAAATCCTGGAGGCGATGGAGGAAGTCGGTCCCTTTTGCTCCCGCTGGCACCTCTGGGAGGATCACTCCTTTCGTGGACTCCCACCAGAGAATCAGGAGATAGGCGCAGAGGAGGAGGAACAGTGTCAGGATTGTGGCACCTGCGTACCCGGCGAATGAGGGGATCCAGATCATAGGCGCACGGCCAATGTGGAATCGCCACCACCAGTTCCAGGAGTGCAAAGCCAGCCCCAAGCCTCCGAGGATCCCCCCAAACGCAACCCAGGAAGCGACGTAGCCCTCGCCTATCCTGTATAGGGAGCCTGAAATACACCCTCCTGCTTGGACCATGCCAAATCCAAACAGGATGCCACCCAGGATGAGGTGGATCCCCACGGGCACCACGTGCGCCTCCGGGGCTATCACGCCTGGCAATGGATTGGGCACCATCTTCGACATCAGCACGGCGAACCCGAGGGTGGCAACTGCCATCCCAGCCAGGATCCCCTTCATGATGCGGCCTGACCCGAAAAGAAAGAGATCACGAAACGCTGAAGCAAAGCAGAACCGACTCCGCTGGAGGACAAACCCAAAGGCAAGGCCGAAGGCCCAGAAGAGACCGACCTCCCGTCCCACCTCGGTGAGCAGGATTCCCGCAACTCCAGCGAGGGCCAGGAGAACAACCCCTGCCAGTGTCATCTTCCCTCACCGTTCCACAGGCAAGTCCGTTCGGTTTCCCCATTCCTCCCAGGACCCATCATAGTTGCGCACCCTGGGATATCCCAGCAGGTACTTCAAGACAAACCAGGTATGAGCGGCCCGGACACCCGTCTGGCAGTAGGTGATGATCTCCCGATCCCGGGAGAACCCAGCCTTCTGGTAGAGAACCTCCAGCTCGGCACGGGATTTGAAGGTTCCATCAGGGTTCACGGCAAGGCGCCACTCCACATTGATCGCCCCTGGGATGCGCCCTCCTCGGGCTGAGCGGACATCGAGCCCAGCATACTCCTTGGGGCTCCGCGCGTCGCACAGGAGCGTCTCCCCTTTTCCGAGTTTGCGCACAATGTAATCCCACGTCGCTACGATGGTATGATCCGGGTCCTTCGCCACATAGGTTGAGGGAGTGAAACGAGGTACATCTTTCACGAGAGGCTGTCCTTCCCCAACCCACCTCTTCGAGCCGCCGTTGAGGAGAACGACCTTCTCGTGGCGGTAGAGCTTGAACACCCAGAAAGCCCGCGCAGCCCAGAGGTTGCTCGCATCGTCGTAGAGGACAACCGTATCGCCGTTGCGGATCCCTAACCTCCGCATGAGTGTCTGGAACTGCACCTTGTTGAGGGCCATCCCGCGCACCCGGTGCTGCGGGTTGGTGAGGTCACTCACCGGATCTACATAGACTGCACCAGGAAGATGCCCCGCCAAGTAGACATTCCGCTCGCTGCTCACGTCTAAGACCCGCACGGCAGGATTCCGGAGGTTCGCGACCACCCATCGAACATCCACAAGGACCTCTGGATGGGCATATTCCTCGGCACTCGCGAGTGCCGAAAAAGCCAAGTGGACAACCAGCAATGCAGTCAAGACCTTCGCAAGGATCCCCAAGCGCATCATCGTTCCCTCCTTGGATGAATTCATGAGGAAGGAGAAGTGAAGGGAGGAGAGCTCTTGCGGAGGACGTGCAGGATTGCTCCCTCAACGGATGAAGGTCCCCGGAGATAGACTACGCGATGTTTGCCCTCTCCCCACAAAATGCAGGTATTTTGTAGGGTGGAGAGACCGGGGTCCCCAGCGAAATCTTGCTAGAAAAGATTTCGCTGGAGCTTCAAAGCGGAGGGGAAGCACATCCCACCGCCCTCCGCGGGGGACAGATACATTCACGTGGCCTGCGAAGAAACCCATCATTCCTCATGATGGCTTTTCCATAACATAGCAATCTTTACTCTTGATGTCAAGAATGCAATCAGCCGAGAAAGGGCAGAGAGGAGCCATCCCAAGCAGTCAAGCTTTTCCCTAACCGTATCTTGAGTGCGGAAACGCGAGCTGGACACCGAATGAGGAGAAGGGTCGGCAAGCGATTGTGTGAAGGCGAAGAGAGGGTTGCGGTATGAATATGAAGAGGAAGTCTAAAAATGGATTTCTGGCTGGGGGAGGAGGATTCGAACCTCCGCCAACGGGTCCAGAGCCCGTCGTCCTACCGTTAGACGATCCCCCAGCGCCTTTTGGGAGGGCAGATGAGAAACGAGGCTCGGCGACGTGCCTTCCCGTAGACAATGCCCGTCTCCGGCCTTTCCTATCATAAAAACCTTCTGGGGCCCTGTCAAGAAACAGCTCTCCGCGCGGGGGCCGGAAGGAATTCCACTTGCCGGAACGCGTCCTCGGATCAGCGGGTGGGGGCGACCTTGGGCAGGACGCTAAAGGCAAGCCATGCTGCCAGGACCAGGACAACCACGCCGCCGATCAGGTAGATCCAGAGCATGACGGGCTGGCCGGTGAACCCCAGCACGAAGGGGGAGATGATGTACCAAATCCCAAGCAGCCCGTTCACATACTGGATCCAGGTCTGCCTCCGCGCCTGCTCATTGAAGACCGCTGCTCCGGCAAGGACCGCCAGGATCAATCCGGCGATGATGCTCGTCCACATCGCCGCGGGCTGATTGGTGAAGCGGAGCACGAAGGGCGCAATAATGAACCAGATGCCAATGAGTCCGTTCACCACGTTGGCCCAGATCATTGCTCCTCACCTCCCTGATAGGGAAGTCCCCACTGGGAACCAGTGGAGCCCATGGAGCCTTCCGACCCCCGCACCAAGGAGCAATGCGGCTCCACTTCCTATTATACTACTCCTCTCGCCGAGAACGCAGTACCCTGGCCAAGAGGAGAAGACCTCCCCTGGGTTCCCTTTTGGATCAGGAACATGGAGACGAGCCAGTGGAAGCCGTTAGCCCTCCCTTGAGCATCTCCCTCGTCCTCTGGAGGCGCTGGAGGACACGGTGACGGCCGAGAAGTTCCATCAACTCGAACAGACCTGGTCCGATGGTCTTGCCGGTGAGGGCCACCCGGAGCGGGTGGATGAGGACCCTGCTGGAAACCTGTAACTCCGCGGCTAGGGAGCGAACGATCTGTTCCACGGTCGCGCGGTCAAACTCTTGGCACCTCGTGAACTCCTCCTCCAGACGGGAGAGATAGCCTGGAATCTCCTCGCCACACAGGTAGGTGCGCACCGCCTCCGGATCGTAGGTTGGCTCGGTGAAGAAGAAGTCCCCGTACCGCAGGACATCCCTCCCCACCTTGATCCGATCCCCAAGGACCTCCACGACCCTGGCGATGTACTCGCGTGTGGCAGGATCGACCGCCTCCGGTAAAAGCCCTTCCCGCTTCAGGGTCTCCTCAACAAGGGCGAGGACCTTTGCGCGGTCTTCGTGCATCAGCTTCCGCATATACACGCCGTTCATCCAGACGAGCTTTTGGTAATCGAATACCGACGGGCTCTTCCCCACGTCCTCCAGATGGAAGCGCGCGATCAGTTCCTCTAGGGAGTAGATCTCTCGATCCTCCTCTGGATACCATCCGAGGAGGGCGAGGTAATTGAGGATCGCCTCAGGAAGGAACCCCTCCTCCCGGTACTGTCGTACCGCCGTGGCTCCATGGCGCTTGCTCAGCTTGGACCGATCAGGCCCAAGGAGCATGGGCAGGTGGGCGACCTGGGGAGGAGTCCAGTCGAAGGCTCGGTAGATGAGGAGCTGCTTGGGAGTGTTGGAGAGGTGCTCCTCGGCCCGGATGACGTGGGTGATGGCCATGGTGTGGTCATCGATTACGTTCGCGAAGTTATAGAGAGGAGTACCGTCCGAACGCACAATGATATAGTCATCGAGGTGTTCAGGGGAGAATACCACTTCTCCCCGGATCAGATCGTGCACCACGATGGTCTCCCCGTAATCTCGGACACGCAACCGGATGGTGGGACGCCGCCCCTCTGCCTCGAACCGGGCGACCTCCTTGGAGGAGAGGGACCGGCACCGACCGGAGTAGCGGTACGGCCGGTGCTCCGCCTGGGCCTTGTGTCGTTCCGCCTCAAGCTCTTCCGGAGTGCAATAGCAGTAGTAGGCGTGCCCTCGCTCCAGGAGCTTCCTGGCATACTCCTGGTAAATGGCCATTCGCTCCGTCTGGCGGTATGGACCATAGGGACCTCCCACATCCGGGCCCTCGTCCCAGGTGATCCCGAGCCAGCGGAAGTCCTCCAGGATAGCCTCCACCATCTCTTCCGTGGACCGGCTGCGGTCAGTGTCCTCAATCCGCAGGATGAACCGGCCCCCGTGATGGCGGGCGAAGAGCCAGTTGAAGAAGGCTGTCCACGCTCCGCCCACGTGGAGGTATCCGGTGGGGCTTGGGGCAAACCGCGTCCGGACGGTGTTCACAAAACCCCTCCTTCTTGTCTCCCAAGATACACCATGGAGCGGGGAAAGACAACCACTCCCTCACCTTGTCCTCGCTTCTACAAGGGGCGATGGGCTCCCCTACAAATTCTGTGACCTTGTGATTTCAGGAGAGGTCCTTAACCGATTGCAGGAGGATCTGGATGCAGGGAATTCGGCGCGTTCATGTAAAGAGGGCACTGACGGACCGGTGCTCGTGGATGCGCTGGATCGCATCGGCTAGCAAGGGTGCGGCAGAGAGGACCACCAGCTGCGGGAACCGCTTGTGCGGGGGGATGGGGATGGTGTTCGTCACAATGACCTCCCGGATCTCCTCGCGGTTCAGGCGCTCTACGGCCGGGCCTGCGAGAACCGGGTGGGTTGCACAGATATACACCTCAGGACGGGCATGGCGCTCCATGAGCACATCAACGGCGATGGTAACGGTCTCCGCAGTTGAGATGATGTCCTCAATGAGAATAGGGATCCTCCCCTCCACCTCCCCGACGACCTGCACCGGCTCTTTGCTGCCGGAGGAGGTCCTACGCTGGAAGATCAGGGCAAGGGGGAGGTTCAACCGGTCAGCAAGCTCCTTTGCCCGCTTGACTGCCCCGTCGTCGGGGGCGACGACAACGGCTTGGTCCAGTGCTTTCTCGGAAAGGTACCTGCTGAACAAGGGGAGCGCCCGGAGGTGATCTACGGGGATGTTAAAGAAGCCCTCGATCTGTTCCGCATGGAGGTCGATGGTGAGGATCCTCTGCGCCCCAGCACAGACGAGGAGGTCGCTCACCAGCCTCCCTGTGATGGGTTCTCGGGGGGCGTCCTTCTTGTCCTTCCGCGCATACCCGAAGTAGGGAATGACCGCAGTAATTCGCCCCGCCGATGCCCGGCGGAGCGCGTCGATCATAATGAGCAACTCCATGAGATTCTCGTTGACGGGATGACAGGTGGGCTGGATCAGGAAGGCGTCTACCCCGCGCGCGTTCTCGAGGTACCGGACGTAGATCTCCCCATCGGCAAACCGCTCGAGAGTTACCTTCCCAGGCGGAATCCCAAGATGCTGAACGATCTCCTCGCCGAGCTCAGGATGCGCGCTCCCGAAGAAAACTTTTAACTCCCCGTAGGAGTCGACCATTCTGCGGCCTTTTGCTCCTGCCTCCGCACGGACTCCTCAAGCGCTCCGAGTTTGGCCTCGATCTCTTTGAGCTTCTGGCCTTGTTCCTCTAGCCGTTTTTGTTGCTCCTGGAGCCTCCGGTCAACATCTGCGGAGGACCTCCGTCCTGATGCGCGACTAAGGCCCAAGCCGTAGGTGATCAGGGCCCCTACCGCAACAGAGCCCAGGATTAACCAGATCACCTGGACCGCAACCACGTAAGGGCCGAAGAGACGGATCAAGACAGGTTCTTGGTTTTGGGTTGCAAACCAAGCGACTACCGCAGCCAAGAAGAGCACAAGGATGAAGGACATCCTTCCCCTCCTCTGAGGAAGTCCCCAGGCGTATCGTAAATGCGTGCGCAGCGCACAATATTGCCTGGAGGTCCTCAACCAACTCCCTTGCACATCTGGTAGCCGCGCCGTCGGGGATTAGCGCGCTTCAACCAGGAACTTGATCGCCGTCCGCTCCTCCCCGTCGATCTCCACTTTGGTGAACGCCGGGATCGCGACCAGGTCAATCCCGTTGGGTGCGACGTATCCACGGGTGATGGCGATGGCCTTGACCGCCTGGTTGACAGCTCCCGCGCCCACCGCTTGGATCTCCACTGACCCCTTCTCCCGGAGGACGGCGGCAAGGGCGCCGGCCACGGCTTTAGGCTTGGAGTCTGCTGAGACCTTAAGGACCTCGGGCATGGTGGCTCCCTCCCTGCGCTGCCGCAACCGTTGTTTGAAGTAAATTCCATATTTGCTTATCAAATTCCTCCTGTCCCCTGAGGAGGAGTGAACGGTAGGTACCCAGAGGATCTTTCGATATGTGCCAGGGGTTCCCCGTGGAACGACGAGGGTTAGGGATGTACCAGGTTGACGGTCAGCTCAATAGCCTTTCGGGCACGCTCCCGGAGCTGGAGAGCTGCTTCCCTCAGGCGCTCCCTGCTCCCCTCCCGATTTGCCCATGCCTGCTCAATGGACTGGGAGAGACCCTGAGGAGTGAGCCTTGCCAAGGAAAGAGAATACCCCTCCCCCACCTCCCTGAGGAGGCTTACCACCTTAGGGTCGTAGCTGAGCCCGATAGGTACCACTCCTGTGGCGACGGCGAAGATGAGCCCGTGAAGCCGGAGGCCTACCAGGACGTCCATGGCTCCCACAAGCCCCATGACCTCTTCAGGCCGATAGATCCCACGGATGACCCGCGCTCGTGGCCCAATCGCCGCAGCCAGTTCTTCCGCAAGAGAGAGATCATAGGCCCGGTGCATTGGGAGGAAGACAACGAGCGCATCGAGCCGGTTGGAGGCCTCCCGGAGGCCCTCCAGGAAGCCTGGGAGGAAGTTCCCTCCCCAGGGGCGAGCGGCCACCATGATCCGGGGCCGGATGGGGTCAATAGCCTCGCTTGCCAGGATCTCCTCCACGCGTCCTGGGTGGACAGGATCGAGGAGAAACGCGGGATCGGCGCCCACATAGATCCCTGGCCTACGCACCCCCAGCTCTTGGATCGCTACCCTGCTATCTTCATCCCGGAGGGTGATGAGGTCCACACGGTCTAGGAGCCATCTCGCAAGGACTCTGATCGCTCGGGTGCGGAGAGGGCCGAACCCTTGGGCGTAGATCGCAGTTCGCTCGGCCAGGGCGAGCCCCCCCGCCAGAACTCCAAGGTAATAGAGAGGGCTCCACCAGCTCGTGGCATCCTGGAGGAGCGTCCCTCCCCCGCTTAGGAAGAGGGTACATCGAGCTAGAGCTTTCAGGAGGCTCATCGGATGCGCCCTGGGGATAGCCCGTACCCCGTATTCCCTGGCAGTTCTTTGCGGGTCGGCGGAGAGAACCATGACCTCGGCACCGGGGAGGCGGCTCCGAAGCTCCCGCACCGTGGCAGAGAGAATTGCCTCGTCACCGGTGTTCCCGAAGCCGTAATAGCCGGATAGAACGATGCGCATCTCAGGGACCACGCAAGGCGGAAGGGCGGACGAGCCGGACGAACCCAACGAGGAGGGCAACTGCCAGGAGGCCCATGACGGAACCCAGGCCAAGACCCCCTAAGGTCCTCCACAGGGTATAGAGGACAGGGGTGTGGATGTGGGAAAAGGAGTTCACCATGCTCACCTGGCCAATTGAAGCCAGGGCAGCGAGTGGGATGGCCCAGCGCCACCACCCCAGCAAGCTCAAAGCTCCTGCCATCATCAGGGCAGGGTGGCCGATGAGGTATTCCTTGGTCCTCGGCCTGGCGATGAACGCGTGTTCAAGAGCCACTCGGATCTTCTCCTCCACCGCTGGCAGGGGAAGACCGATGTTCCCCGTGCGCAAGAGGAGGACGCCGAACGCCCCTGCCAAAACCACAAGGAGCACGGCGTGCCAGACCCTGAGCGGTTCCACAAGGAACGCACCAGCCCGGTGCCAGAGCTCCTTGTACCCGCTCTCTTCGGGCCGTGCTCGGGTCCACAGGAGGAAGGCCACCAGGACAGGTGGGAGGAGGTAGTTGATCTTCACACCCATGAACGTGTCCATGGCCATCATGAAAGTCCACTGGCTCAGCAGCGCAGCGACTAATAGGCCACCCACCACAGAAAAGAGCGCAGCGAGCCACAAGGTCCCGAGGGTCCGTAGCAGAAGGGATCGGAGCAGGTACTGGCTCTGGGCAGGGGCTCCCTGCACGGGTATGGCGAGGAGGAGGCCAAGGGTGGGGAAGGCCACCGCCGTGCCAAGGGCGAGGAGCTTCCGCCAGAGGGTAAACGGGCCCGCAAACCGGAAAAGGACTGTAACACCTAGACCCAGGAGGACGAGCAACGGGAGATAACGCCTCGCCATGCCTAGCTTGTTGTCCACCTCT
>JAUQQG010000099.1 GCA_030550015.1 bacterium
ACATGCCATGATTTTGAACCACCAAGAAGCCGACAGAGTAGGACCTCGTAGACATCCCAGAGAATATTGCAAGAAAAGCTGGAGAGAACCAATGGAATTTCGGAGCGGCTGGTTGCTGAACTTGACCGGGAGGTTGACCCCTTACCGAGAAGCGTGGGAGCTCCAGAAGGCCCTCGTCGTCGCTCGCCAGCAGGAGCTGGTCCCAGATAGTCTCATCCTCCTCGTGCACCCTCCCGTGATTACCATTGGCAGGTCGGGCAAGAGGGAACACCTCCTCATCCCTCCAGACATCCTCAAAGCCAGGGGGTTCGAGGTTTACGAAATCGAGCGGGGAGGGAGCGCCACATACCATGGACCAGGCCAGCTCGTGGGGTATCCCATTCTCCACCTGCGCGCCTACAATGAGGACATCGTGCGATATATGCGGAACCTGGAGGAGACCATCATTCGCACTATCGCCGACTTCCAAATCCGTGGGGAGCGGATACGCGGGTATCCTGGTGTCTGGGTAGACGGGGCCAAGATCGCCGCCGTAGGGGTAGCGGTGAAGCGAAAGGTCACCATGCACGGGTTTGCCCTGAACGTCGATCCTGACCTCTCCCACTTCCAGGTGATCAACCCATGCGGGCTGGGAAAGCCTGTCACCTCCATGGCCGCCGTCCTCGGACACCCTGTAGCCTTAGAGGAGGTTGCCGAGTCCTACACTCGCCATTTTATGGCCACCTACCACCTTGTCCTCACCCCCGTCTCCTTTGAGGGAATGCAGAGACAGCTGGAGGAGCTATATGGCACGGCGCTGCACCCCTCCGAGTGGTCCCTCAACAGATGAAGGCACGGAGGAACAAACTTCCATCTGCGGAACATGCCTGTGAAAGGTGACATTCATGGCAGTCCGTGTTCCTATCGTAGAAGCTAAGCTCGTGCCCCCAGCCATCCCGGCCGTGACGGTGCCGAGGCCTAGGCTCATTGCTCGCTTCCTCGAGGCAGTGAAGAAACCCCTCGTTCTTGTGGTCGCCGGGGCTGGCTACGGGAAGACCACCTTGCTCCGCCAAGTGGTCGCCACACTCCCCCAGAAGATGGTCTGGTACACCCTGGACAGGCGGGATGAGGATGTAGCCCTCTTCCTTCAATACCTCATCCAAGGCATCCGCGCCCATTTCCCTGGGTTTGGCCGGTCCATCGAGGCTGCCCTCCTCAGGAGGTCGGGTGAGGTCTCATCCAATTTTCTCCCGGCGATCGTCGCCAGCGAGCTGGGCAAAACCGTTACCAGCGAGCTCCTCTTAATCCTGGACGACTTCCAAGAGGTTCAGGGAAGCCGCGGACTGAGAGAGCTCCTGACCTATCTCCTTGATCACCTACCTGCCACGATGTGTGTCGTGATCCTCTCGCGAGTCAAACCGCTGCTCCCACTGGCGAGGTGGCGGACCGCCGGGCGGGTTGCAGAATTCACTTCTGAGGACTTGAGGTTCACCATGGAGGAGGTACAAGCGCTCTGTGACCAGTTCTCCGGCGGACTCCTCCTTGAAGAGGTCGTGGACGCCCTCCACGCGAAGACCGAGGGATGGGCAGCGGGGCTGGTTCTGGCGTTGGAGAGCTTGCGAGGGAAAACCCCGGAGGAAGTCAGGAACCAAGTGCACAAGCTCTCCGGAACTACCAGGTACATCTACGAGTATCTCTCGCAGGAAGTGTACGAGAGGCTCGAGCCAGAATGGAAGGACTTCTTGATCCATACGGCCATCCTGCCCTATCTGGATGTGCACTTCTGCAACCAGTTCCTGGGGATCTCCGCATCGAGGGAGATCCTTTTCTCCTTGGAGGAACGGCACGTCTTCGTGTCAAGCTTCTCTTCCCTTGAACACGCCCACCCAGGAGGTGCGCCTCCCCAGAGAGTCCAGGCCTTCCGGTACCATCCCCTGTTCCAGGACTTCCTTCTCTCCCGCCTTGTGGAAGAACAAGGGGCCGCGGCAGTGCGAAACCTCCACGCTAAGGCTGCAGAACTCCTCCGCGCACAGGGGGAGGAGGCCCTTTCCATCGATCATTTCCTCGCAGCCGGAAGAGTGAAAGAGGCTGCAGACCTCATCAAACGGATGAGTGAACCACTCCTGGCGCGAGGCTACCGGGATCTTGTCGCCTCATGGCTCCAACGTCTTCCAATCCAGGAAGTTTCCCTGGATAGTCACCTCCTTTACCTGTCCGGGCTTGCTGCACAGTACCGGGGCGAGTGGGATGAAGCCGGGATCGCCTACAGGAAAGCTTTGGAATTGTGTGCAGAAGGGCACGAGGTTCTCTCTGCCAAGATAAACTACCAGCTCGGCATGCTGGCCGCCACGCGCAGGTCTTATGGAGAGGCGAAAGCTCGCTATGAACAAGCTCTCAGGGCCGTCGAAGGGACGCAGGAAAGCTCCATGCTGGCTAGGGTGTACAACGGTTTAGGAGTGGTGTGCGCCAACACGGCTATGCAGGACCAGGCGAAGGAGTACTACACCCGAGCCCTCGCCGCTGCAGAGCAGACAGGGGACCTCGGGATGGTCGCACGGATCTATAACAACCTCGGGGTTACCCTGGCGATCCAGAGTGGCGACATCTCCCTGCAGGAAGCCCACGTCCATCGTGGCTTGGAACTCGCCCGGCGTGCGGAGGACCTTTATGTGCAGACCATCCTGATCAACAACCTGGCCTACATCGAGGCGATCCGCGGGGATTATGAGAGGGCTCTCCCCCTCTTCGCGCAGGTCATCACCCTAACCGACCGATGCGGCGCAATGGATATCAAATCCATTGCCCTTGCCCGAAGAGGGTGGGTCCATCTCCTCACCGGTCGAAAACAGGCAGGATGGGAGGATTTCACCCAAAGCCTTGAGTTATGCAGGAAGGGGCTCGCGAACGAGCCAGATTCCCTTGTCTTCCTTGCCCACGGCTACATCCCTTGGGAAGAGCACGAGGAAGTCGTGCGCTGGCTACACCGCGCCCTGGAGTCCGTGGAGCGCTTGGGATACCCACAGGATACCATCGCTGGATGTCACGCAGGGTTGGGGCGGGTGTACCTCCGGCTGGGCTCCTTGGAGGAAGCCAGGACCCACCTGGAACGTGGCCTCGGACTTCTCGAGAACACCTCTTACTGGTTGCGTCCCTTCCTGCAACTGGACCTTGCGGAGGTCTTTTTGCGAGAGGGTGAGTGGGATCGAGCAAAGGAGCTCTGCACCGCGACCAGAAGCCTTGGGCTGACCCAGGAGGTACGCCCTGCCCTTGCCGAGGTCTACCGTCTCGGGGGGTTGATCGCAGCAAGGGAAGAGCGTTGGAATCCGGCAATCGAAGGCCTCCAGAGGTGCGTCGAGTGTTGGCGGCAGATGGGGAGGGTGATCGACCTGGCGCGGGCTACGGGAGAGCTCGCAACCACCTGGTTTGAACGAGAGGGTCGCGGCAGCAGAACCGGTCAAAACCTTCTTCTGGAGGCCTTGCGCACCTGTGAGGAGATCGGTGCTCCGCAGGTATTCGCCAACCTCCTCGCCCTGGCTGGGAGGTTCGGTGTGGAGGTGAAAGGATCAGCCCCTCGGAGGGGACGGCTCACGGAAAGGGAAAAGGAGATCCTCCGCCTCGTTGCCCAGGGCATGACGAACAAAGAGATTGCCTTCCACCTTCGCTGTAGCGTGCGCACCGTAGATAGCCATCTTCGGAACATCCTTGACCGTCTCGAGGTGGCCTCCCGGAGCCAAGCGGTCGCCGTGGCGATCCAGGAAGGACTCCTCTAGGAAGCCCAGCGGAATCCCTGGACAGGATCTCGCCGGAGCCGGCAGGCATCATCGGCAAAATTACCGATGCGCCCCTTGCACAGGACGATCTCCCCTCTCAGCAAAATGCGCGATAGACATGCATTCTCAGCTCCGGTACCCTGCTCTCTGAGAGAGATGCAGGGAGGTGCCAAGATGAACATGCTGATCCTCGGAACAAAGATCCGTGATGCACGCAGGCGCAGGGCCATGACCGTCACTGCGCTCGCCCGCTACCTTGGCGTCACCCACGCCGCCGTCTCCCAGTGGGAGCATGGGCGTTACAGCCCCTCGAAGAAGCACCGCGCACTCCTCTCGGTGATCTTCCCCGAGCTCAAGGGGGAGTTCGAGCAGGCGCAAAAGCTCATCCTCAACTCGATGCCAGCAGGAAGGAATGATGAGGTGACCTTTTAGGAAACGAGCGCATCCGAAAGCTTTTGGGACATTCCCAAATCGTTAAGATGTTGGCGGGGTGTACCCCTCCACCCGGTACGCCTCGGGATGGGGTTTGAGGGGTCGGAGCAGCCAGTACGGGCGACGGAGCCCACCAGGGCCAGGCCCGGGCCGTGTCAGGAGGAGCCATCGCCTGTAAACAGAGTCAGCCTTCTCGGCGTCGACCACAACGTCCCCATAGCGATCCCCAGGGCCCGCCTTGACCACCTTCACCTTCTGGTGCCAGCAGTGCTGGCCGCTGATGGGGTCGGGCTGAACAGGGAAGGTGAGGTTCTGGTTCACCCCCCCTTCTGTCCACCAGATTCGGCTGGAATCAGGGTCGGAGCTGGGGAAGGGGCGTACCCCGTTGACCTGGCGCATGTGCCATTTCCCGTTCTGCCGTGCCAAACGCACCACTGCAGAATTCCACCGATCGCTCCCGTGGTCTTCAAACAACCGCCACCGCCCCAGGTGGTGGGAGCAAGCCACCACCCCCGGCCGGATCGCCTCGGTCACCCAGGCTCTGTCCACGAAGTAGCCGATCTCCGTCTCCACCCGGACGAGATCCCCGGTCTGAACTCCAACGCGCGCGGCGTCTCTGGGATGGATCCATACCGGGTTGATGTGCGAGATCTCATAGAGCCACTTGGCGCCGTTCGTGCGCGTGTGGATGAGGGTGGGAAGCCGGAAGGTCGGTATCAGTACGAACTCCTGCTTCGCTCCATCGATCTCACTTGGATGGACTTGGCTTGTGATGTGCACCATGCGCCCTCGCTCCTCGGGAGTGCGCGGGTAGACTGGGATTGCGTACTCCGGCCACCCCCATTCTGCCAAGGTGGTGGAGAAGAATTCCAGCTTCCCCGACGGCGTGGGGAAGCCCTGTACGGGCTTTCCGTCTACCATGAGACCGATACGAACACGTCCCTTTCCATCGGTGAATGGACCAGGATACGGGCGGTAGTTCACCTTCGGAGGTGGCGAGGAAACCCAGATGAATCCTCGCTCGTCCACCTCCGCTCTCTCTAGGAGTTCTTGAGGAATCACACGTTCGTGCTCCATGTAGACCTCTCCGGTGATCTGGAAGGCTCCGTAACGCCGCATGTACTCCAGAGGAGAGAGACCTTCCTTCGCTGCGGCTTCGGGAAGCCCCGGGACGGAGTGCTCGAAGATGTATTGGTAGTACTCCCCAACTGTGATCTTTCGCCCCTCCCCAGGCTTCTCAAAGTGCCGGCGGATGCCAAGCTCCCCGTCGGGATCGATGCGCCAGGAAAGCTCAATCCAGAACTCATTCTCCTCCCAGACCTCGCCGGGATTGGCCTCGTAGGTGAATCCTATGGGGTGGCCCTCGGACTCACGGGAAACACGCTGCACAGGCTGGCGGAACCCGATCCACTGCGCAGGGTGCGTCTCGTAGCTATGCAGGTCGTGGCGTTCCGGTCCCATCCCCATAGGGAGGACGTAGTCGGCGTATTGCGCCGTTTCGCTCCAGACAGGTGTCAGGCAAACGTGAAGGCCGATGGACGCCTCGTTGGTGAGCATATCAATCCAGGCGAAGCCATCGGGGTTGGTCCACACAGGGTTGTAAACCCGAGTAAAGTAGACCTCAATGCGCTTCCTCCGATCCCGCAGGAGATACGGGAGGAGAAAGCTCATCTCAAAGTGCGCCAGAGGGTACTCGGGAGGGAAGTGCAAGGTGTTCCAAACACGGATGGGATCGGGGACCGTTGGGGGTTTGGGGACGAACTTGCACCAGTAGTTGGGTAACGTCCCGCCTGGTGTGCCCACAGCACCCACGAGCACGTTCAGGAGAAAGAGGCAACGGGCAACCATCCACCCCCCACGGTTTCCTGCCGCCGCGTTGCGCCAGATGTGGGAGGCGAATGCCGTGCCTGCCCGACCGATCTCCTCGGCTACGGCGATGATGGTGGCAGGATCTACCCCGCTCTCCGAGGCCGCCCACTCCGGGGTGAAGTCGCGGTAGAGGTCGCGGAGGAGATCTACAAAGGCCTCATAGGTTACTTCCTCAGGAACTCGTTGGAGCCACGCTCGATCCTTGAGGAAGCATAGGTAGTCCTGGTTCCCGAGAAGCTCCTCCCAGTTGACCCAGTGGCGCAGGAAGGTGTGGTTGAGGAGGTCCCGCTCGATCAAATGCCTGGCCATGGCCAGGAGGATGGCCGCCTCTGTACCAGGCCAGGGAGCAAGCCAGTAGTCAGCGTGAGCAGCGGTGTTGCTGAGGCGAGTATCGATGACGGCGATCTTGGCCCCGCGCGTCTTCGCCTCGATGATCCGCTGGGCGTGTGGGTTGAAGTAATGCCCAGATTCCAGGTGCGCGCTCAACATCAAGATGAACCGGCTGTTGGCGTGGTCTGGGGCTGGACGGTCCATCCCCATCCAGAAGGCATAACCGGCCCGTGCCCCGGCCGAGCAGACGTTGGTATGGGAGTTGTGGCCATCCACCCCCCATGCCATCAGGACCCGCTCTGTGAACAGGTCCTCTCCTGGCCGCCCGACGTGGTAGACCACCGCATCCCTCCTTCCCTCTTCGAGGGCACGCCGGATGCGCGAGGCGATGTCTCGGAGGGCCTCCTCCCACGTCACCCTCTCCCACTGTCCTCCTCCCCGTGGACCGATGCGCCGGAGAGGATAGAGGATCCGATCTGGGTTCTGGACCTGGGCCAGGGTCGCAGGGCCCTTGGCACAGTTCTTCCCGCGGCTTGCCGGGTGCAGTGGGTTCCCCTCAAGTTTCCGGATCTCCCCAGTCTCCTTGTCCACATAGGCGAGGAGGCCGCACGCTGCTTCACAGTTGAAGCAAACGGTGGGAACCAGCCGGTAGTGCCGCTTGCGAGAGCGGGGATCGCGCGGGTCAGGTTCTACCCAGTCATCCCACCGGTCCCTCGGGGGGAAGGAGTGGAGCCCCCCGAAGCGTGTAAACTCATCCGTTCCACGCTGACGCATTGTGGTAAACCCTCCTGGTTGCCTCTTTGAGTACCTCCGTTCTCTCCTCAGGGCCCCGGGAAAAGCCGAAGGACTTTTGCCGGGTAGTTAAGCAATGAGGCGTAGGGCTACAGTTCCCAGGACAACACCCAACGCCCGTACAATGAACACGTCGTGGACTCTCTGGGAGAGCCGCGCCCCAGCCTGCGCGCCGATGATAGCACCTGATCCGACGGTGGCCAGCAACCACCAGACGCCGGAGTACTCCCCCCGCAAGAGGTGGAGAAGGACAGCCCCCCAGGCCATGACCGCCAGGGCAAACTGTGAAGTAGCTGTGGCAATGGAGACGGGATACCTCAGGATGTAGATCAGGAGCGGAACGTGGAACGGGCCACCCCCGATCCCGAGGAGGCTTGCCAAGAACCCAGCCGCTGCGCTCAACCCGATGCCAATGGGGATGTTGACGGGATACGCAGCTTCTTGTTGCCCGTCAGGGACACCCTTCCCATTGTGTGCTATGGAGGAACCCTTTTCGGGTTTGGCCACAAGGTACGCCGCCAGGGTAAAGAGTAAGACGCTAAAGAACTTCTGGAAGAGATCCCTTGGGATGTAGGAAACGAGAGAGACTCCTGCGACCACGCCAGGAATCATGGCCAGGGCTAGCCTCCACCCCATCCCGAAGTCCACGCGCCCTAATCGTGCGTAGGCCATGGAACCCGAGGTACTGTTGAGGGCCACCACGGCCAAGGACGTGGCTGTGACCTGCGCAGGCTCCAGTTCCGGGAAAAGCAACAGGAGGACCGGTACGAGGAGGAACCCTCCGCCTGCACCCACGAGGGTGCCTATCCCTCCCACAAGCATACCGAGGGCTCCCAAGGTGACTGGGTTGTTCACGAGCGCGCTGGTCTCCACAGCAGGGATCACCTCAGCGGCACAGACTGTCCTGCTTGGACATAGGCATGGTCGTAGAGCAGGAGTCCCAATAGGACGCCTGCCGCGGCCGTATGTAACCATCCGCTGGAGAGATCGCCTATCCCAAGAAGTACAAAGGGAAGCACCCCACTGCCAAAGAGGCCACCCCAGTAAGCCAACCGGAACGCCCCCCTGTACATGGAACGGGCGGCCAAGGCCACATCCGTCGTAGCATGAGGAGTGAGCAGGTCGCTTGCAACCAGCAAGAGGTGCACCGCGGCGGCGGTAAGGAAGATCCAACGTATCGGGAGGAGTGCATCTCCCTCTCCCCTCCAGATAGCCGCGAGAAGGACAATGGCTGCGCTTCCGCTCAACAGCGCTTGCACGAGAAGGTGCAGCGGCAGGAGGGGATTCTGCCACAGGTCTCTCCCCTTCGCCTGGGCGAAGAGGAAAGCGGTGTAAACGGCTGTGAGGACCGCAAGAACCACTCCCACGACCCGAAGGAGAGGGATGACCGCCGCCCACTGCAAGAAAGTGACCAGCAAGAACGCCGCGAGCAGGACCCCGTAGGCGGTGATGATCCACGCGCCCCGTGCAAGCCAAGATCGCGGGTTGGGACGGACCAGGATCAGGTAGAACCGTTCTGGGTGCGTCAGATCACCCACAAGGAGAATGCCCGTGATGACGAGCCATAGGATTGCCAAAGCCGCCATGGTGAGATCCCATGTCCGCCCTGGGTGATAGCCGAGCCAGGTCAGCAGAGCAGGAAGGATGAAGAGGCCCGCCGCAAGCGACTTCGTCCACAGGTAGGCGGAGACCATCCATCCCCAGGGGATCTTTTGAGGGGTATCGTAGACGGCCATCTCCTGAAGGAGGTTGGAACCGGTGGACGGGTGGAAATGGGCCCTGTTGGCATTTTCTGCGAAAGGATAGAGAGTGGGATGGGCTGCGGCCGTGGGGACCAGGGTGGATTCGTGAGCGTCAATGTAGAAGAGCTTGGGATGCGTCCCCTTCTCTGGCTTGCGCACCACCACCTTCTCCCGACTGAGGATCTCCCTCACCTCGCTTCCGTCGGCGTTGAGGGGGCCCACGATGATGGCCTCCACAGGACATACCACCACGCACGCTGGTTCCAATCCCATGTCGATGCGGTGGGCACAGAAGTTGCACTTCTCTGCGCTCCTGCTGAGAGGATCGATATAGATGGCGTCGTAGGGGCACGCCTCCATGCACGCTTTGCACCCGATGCAGATCGAGCGGTGAAAGTCCACAATCCCGTCCTCACGGCGAAACATCGCCCCCGTCGGGCAGATCTCCACGCACGGGGGTTTGTCACACTGGTTGCACCGGGTAATCTGGAAATGACGCTGGATCGTGGGGAACCCGCCAACTTCAACCTGCTTCACATAGGTCCGGTTGACCCCAATGGGGACGAGGTGCTCCGCCTTACACGCCAAGGTGCAGGCGTGGCACCCAATGCACTTCCTATGGTCGATGACCTTCGCCCATAGAACGGGAGCATGGTCCGTGGCCATGCCGGCACGGGAGGAGGTCGCCCCGCCTAAGGACGAGAAGGGCACCGAGTTGGGTGGTGTGGCCGGTCGAGCTTCCATCACCGGATTTGCTCCAGAAGCATCAAGGCCTGTGTAAGATCCTCAATTGACATCCCAGGAGCCTGCACTGAGAGCGCGCGGTAGATATCGCTCATGCGCTGGTGGAGCGCCTCGGGTTTCAGCGGCAGGCCGCGGAGGGCCTGCTCCAATGCACCCACGGCCCACGCAGGAAGGATCGTGAAGTCCCCCGAGATGCTCAGGTCATCGATGCGGCCCTCCCTCAAGCGGGCGGTGAGACGGATGAGGCCGCCCGGAGCCTTATGGGTGACCTCCGCCACGTGCACGTCGGCGTGGATCTTCACCACCTGGGATTGGCGTAGTCCTCCTTTCTGGTAGAGCCACTCCTCTGAGGAGAACCGCTCCTCCAACTCCCTGACGACCTCCCACTCCCGTTCGGTCAGCTCCCCTGGCTCCAGCTCCCGGCCTAGCGCACGCGCGCACCGCTGGAGGTACAATCCCTTTACCTCCTCGCGATCCGGGAGAGTCCCAAGTTCACGCTTTATCGTCGTGATGTACTCCTGGATGCTCTGGAAGACCTTGTCGCGCATCTTCTCAGAGGGAACGCGCAGGACCCGTGCCATGAGCTCGTGGTTGAAGTCGAACATGAGGCTTCCGACTACGACCTCGCTCCGGCCAATGGAAGCGGCCCCCGTTCCTCCAATCTTTCTGCCGGATACCTGGATATCGTTGATAGGACGGTGATATGCAGGGATCCCAAGTTGGTTGTAGGTCTCCACGAGGGGCTGGATGTACACGGAGAACCGGTCCTCGAGCCTCGCCGGGAGGCGGTCGCGGTGGAAGATCCACTGACAGAAGACCTGGTTCCGGTCCAGGTACACCGCTCCGCCGCCAACTTCCCGGCGAACGACAGGGAGCCCCGCCTGGGCGCAATATTCCAGGTCTACCTCTTTCTCTGCATCCTGATGGTATCCAATGGAGACATAGGGTTTCAAAGAGGTCACGAGGAGAATCGTGTCCGGGGTCGCATCCTCCATCGCGTAGGCTACTGCATGGTATACTGCCTGGGATGCCACTGGAGAAACCTCCCCCACATCCACGACCCGAATCGGCTCCATTGCCCTCCCTCCTTTCCTCTTTCATCCTGCGCAACGGATACAGTGGACCTTGCGCTGGTCGATCTTTTTCCGGTAAGCCTCGACCGCAGCGCTTCCCGTCAGCAAAACCTTGCTCTCTTCAGCGAAGTTTGTGGGCCTGAGGCGGATAAGCCATCCCGCCCCGTACGGGTCCTTGTTGGCCAGCAGGAGGTCGCTGCGGAACCCCTCGTTGACAGCAACGATCACCCCGCTTAGGGGCGTAGGAAAAGGCCCCACCCACTTGGCACTCTCGATGATCGCGGCGCTTTGACCACGGCGGAGGGCTTTGCCCACACCCTTCAAGGTAATGTTGACAATCCGCCCGCACTGCGCCTGCGCAGGATCCGTCATTCCCAGGGTCACGGTTCCGTCCTCCTCCAGCCGGACCCATACGTCGTAGTCCACATCGTAGTAAAGCTCCTCCGGGATCTCGCAGGCGTTATAGACGGCCATGACCCTCACCGGCAGCGGATGCCTTGGGCTGCAAGAAGGTCCTGGTATGCTCTCACCGCCTCCGCTCCTGTAAGTAAGAGGGAGCGCTCCGCCTCCCACTGGCTGGGTTGGATCCGTAGGATCCAGCCATCTCCATAGGGATCTCGATTGATGAGGCTGGGTTCGCCCTTCAGGCGCTCGTTCACAGCCACAACCTGCCCGGTGACAGGGGACGTCACAGGACCCACCCACTTCCCGCTCTCCACAGTCCCCGCGCTCTTCCCCCGTTCAACCGTCCGCCCTACCCCCTTCGGGGTAACGGCGATGATGGTCTTTGCCAGGTGCTGGGCAACATCGGTGATGCCAATGGTGATCGTGCCGTCGCTCTCCTGCCGAGCCCAGACGTGCTTGTCGACCCAGTAGTACAACTCCTCAGGAATGATGCACCCCGATATCTCAGCCATGGACCCCCTCCAGGTGGTAGAGAAGTTGATCGAATGCGACGAGCGCAATCTCCCGGCGGAACTCCTCCAGGAAACCTGGGTCCTTCCACCGCGGCTTGACCCGCTGGGTGAACCGGAAGTCGCAGTGGGGACAGGCGATTTCATAGAACATGCGCTCATCTGTCCCCTGGCGGGTCACCACCAGAGCGCTGTGTTGATCGACCAGATGTCGGTGGAGTTCCCAGCGGTCCCCTTCAAAGACGCACCACGGACATCTCACAACCGCATCCCCTCCAAAGCCGTTGCCCATTCCTCGGTGATCCTCTTGCCCAGCGCCTGCACAAGGCTCTGAATGAGCCCTACAAACGCAGCTGTGGCCGCTGTCGCTTGGACGTGGTCGCCGATGAGGGAGCGCGCGGCCAGGCCCACCTGCACCAGATCGGCAACCCGTTCCGAGACAGCAAGCGCGGGGAGCTGGACCTCCCCTGCCAGCTCTACCAGGGGAAAGCTGGCCTCGCGGGCAAGGCGGGACAGGATGGCATAGTTGACAGGATCCGTTCCCAGCCGCAGGAGGCGGAAGAGGAACTCCTCTGCAAGCTTTTCTACCTCCTCTCCGTGGGCTGCCGCAACCCCTCCCTGATTCTCCGGCAACCTGTCAAGACGGTGGGCGGCCAGGGTAATGGCGCGGATGCGTTCCCAGAGCGCCTCAGCAAGCACATCCAGGGTCCCCAGGAGACGAGGATCCTCGCTCATACGCGCTTTACCTCCTCAGGAGCCTCGCAGAATTTTTGCCCACATTGTGTCGAGTCTCCCGTCTTTCAAGAGGGGCTTCCAGCGGAAGTCAAAGATGTTTGCTGGGCTACTTCCACAGGGATCCCCACAGCCTCCGCCACGAGCCCGGCGATATCCTCCACCACAATCCTGCCTTCGTTCCCAGAGGTTTTCACGGCGTCCGTGAACATGGCGTAGTCCTTAGGACAGGCGACGATGAAGTACTCTACTCCTAAGGCGACCGCCTCCCGGATGCGGTTCTCGCTCGGGCGTTCCTTTCCTGGCTCCTCGCTCATCCAGATCCGTCCTCCTCCCGCGCCGCAGCAGAAGGTGTTCTCCCGGTTGCGAGGCATCTCCACGAGCTCCGCTCCCACAATCGCCAGGAGGCGGCGCGGGGCATCTGTGACCCTGTTGTAGCGGGCAAGGTAGCAGGGGTCATGGTAAGTGACACGACGTCCCAGGGGCTTCTGGATGCTCAGACGGCCCTCCTGGAAGAGGCGAACGAGGAATTCCGTGTAGTGCACCACTGAGTACTCTCTCCCGAACTGCCGGTACTCGTTGCGCAGAGCGTTCAGGGTGTGGGGATCGGTGGTGAGGATGAGCTGATAGCTTGCCTGATCCAGGGCTCGGATGTTGTGTTCGGCGAGGATCTCAAAGAGCCCCTCCTCGCCCACGCGACGAATGTCGTTACCGGAGTTGCGTTCCCCGTCATAGAGGATGCCGAAGTCAACCCCCGCGTGGTGGAGGATCCTTGCCACAGTCCTCGAGATCTCCTGTACCCGCGGGTCGAACGAAGCAAAGTCGCCGACGAACCACAGAACCCCCACCGACTCCCTCCGAGCATCCTTGACGGGGAAGGGGAGCCCCTTGACCCATTGCCCACGCTGCCTCTCCGGTTTCCCGAAGGAGTTGCCGTACTTTCCGAGCTTCACCAACACATCCTGGAGGTTCGGATCGGAGATCTCCCCCTCCTCGAGGAGGCGCCTGCGCAGGTTCACGATGTCGAGCATGGGTGCGTTCCCCACGGGACAGATGTGCACACAGCCAGAGCAGGTGGTGCAGGCCCAGATCGCTTCCTTGGAAATGGCATACTCCCACATGGGCGGGGAGGAAGCGCCGCGGCTGAACTCCCGGAGGTGGGCGTTGAGGTAGATGCGCTTGTTGATCTCCAGGGCAGCAGGGCTAAGGCTCTTTCCTACGGTATGGGCGGGACAGGCATCCTGACAGCGGTTACACATGATGCAGGCGTAGGCGTCAAGAATCCTCCGCCAGGGGAGCTCTTCTAACCTGGCCGCGCCGTTTCCCGCCTGGGTGATCTGGCCAGGAGGCTCCGGAAGCCCCAGGGTGAGGTTGATCGGAGCGAAGAGGAGGTGGATATGCTTGCTGTACGGGAAGTACGGGAGGAAGAGGAGGATGAGCCCCAAAGCCAGCCACCACGTAAGGTGGATCCCCCACACGAGAGCTCCTTCGGGAAGATCAGAGAAGAGGACAGATGCACTGCTGGCGAGGGGCTGCCAGGGGTCTGGGCCCTCAAGGGCAATCTTCATAGCTTGACCTGTCCACCGCGCGCCGACGTGCAGGAGGATAAACCCACCAACAATGGCAGAGTCTCGCCGGATTCCTTGTTCCACCCCAGGCAGGAGCATGACCTCCGGATTGAAAGCAAAGCTTGCTGGGTGGAACACGAACCGTCGCACGAGAAAGTACACCATGCCAATGAGTGCTAGGACGCTGAGGAGATCGGCCACCAAGTTGTAGGTGGCCCACAGCCCTCCCTTGTGAAGTGTAGAGAACCCTGTGAACCCTTCCAGGAGGTCGAAGAGGTTCACAAGGAAGTAGAAGGAAAAGGCAAAGAAGATGAAAGCGTGGAAGAGCGCCACGATACGGCGGGTGCGGAGGAGAGTGCGGTGAAGGAGAACCTGAATCACGGTAGCCAGCACCCGCTGGGGCAAACGACCCCATGAGAATGAGAGCCCTCCCTGGCCACGGCGGATGGCACCGAAGACGCGCCAGAACCCCACACCCGCAGAAGCCAGGCAAGCCCCCGTAAAGAGGATAAACAGAACGCGCTCTGGGATCGTCAGCATGGCGTGACCCTCACCTCTTTCGCTGCCGAAGGGCCTCTGCGATGGCCGGGAGGATTTCGAACAGGTCCCCTACGACGCCGTAATGGGCGACGTCAAATATCGGCGCTCGCGGGTCGCTGTTGATGGCAATGATCAGCTCTGCATCCTTCATCCCCTCAATGTGCTCGGGGGCACCGCTGATCCCCGCAGCCAAGTAGAGCTTCGGCTTGACGGTGAGCCCGGACTTGCCCACCTGTCTGGTTTTGGGCAACCACCCGTTGTCGATCAGAGGGCGTGAGGCGCACACCACACCACCAAGTTCGTCGGCCAGCTCCTCAGCCAGAGGGAGGTTCTCTTTATCCCCGATCCCCCGACCGACCGCCACCAGGATCTCCTGGCGCGTGATGTCCACGTCTGAGGCATCTGGCTCCACCAGGCTTACGAACCTCGTCCGGACCCCGTCGAGAGGAGGGAGGGGCACAGCCTCGACTTGAGGGGTTCCGGAGGCCTTTCCGGCGTCTGGGGGGAAGCTCCCGGCCATCACCGCCAGGATCCCACGGTCCTCCAGGACCACTTCTGCCATGAGCTTGCCACCATAGATCTGGCTTTGGGCGAGGACCTTCCCGCCCTCTGCCCACACCTTGCGGCAGTAGGCCACGAGGGGCATCTCAAGGCGGGAGGAGAGCGGAGCCGCGAGGTCCATCCCTATAGAGGTGTTGGCAACGAGAACCACCCTCGGGGTACGCTGCGCAATGAGCGATTCCAGGACGCGCAGGTAGACCTCCGGGATGAAGGTTCCAAGCTCTGGAGCGTCGGCACACAGCACCACATCTGCACTAAGAGACCGGACCGAATCGCTGATCCCGTGGCCAAGTGCGGCCACAGAGAGCGTTCCTCCAAGGGAGGAGGCCAGGCTCCTTCCCGCCGCGAGCAGCTCGAAGGTGACGTCGTTCCATTGCCCTTTGAGGTTCTCTGCGACGACGAGCACTTCGTTGGACATCGGTCAACTCACCTCCACGAAGGTTTGCAGGCGCTCCGCCTGGATCAGGCGGCGCTTTGCGATGTAGGCAATGATCTCCTCCACAGCTGGGCGCTCCGTCTGGCTGGGCTGGGAGTCCATGTACTGGGTCCTCCCCCCGGAAGTCGCCACGGTGTACATTTGGTCCTCCGTGAGGGGGCGCCCGTTCACCTCCATCTGGAGGACCCGGCTCCCCCGTGGGTTCTCCTTCCGGAACCACACCCGCGCCCCCGCGCACCGCAGGACGTCCCCACCCAGCCGTTGGAGTGGATCGGGGTTGAAGACGTTGTCCAGGTTGTCCTCAATTGCCTCCCGGATCCTCCTGCCGCTGAGCCTTGCTCTGTAGAGAGGAGAGGGCGTGGGCTTCATGGCGTTGTAGACGTCCTCAACGGTGATGGGACCTGGGAGGAGCGTTGTCCCAAACCGCCACCCGGGCGCGCACCCGAGGTCTGCATCCATGATCTCCCTGTAGGCTTCCACGAGAAAGGCATCTGTAGTCCCTCCGTAGAGGTGTCGGCGATAGAGCAGCGAGTGGGCCTCTCCAATCACCCTCCCGAGACGATCCCGGTAGGGGGCATAGAGCTCGGTGATGAGCCTGTCGATGGCTGGATCCGGATCGATGCGCTGGGGGAGGACGGGGAGGAGGGTGTGCCGGAACCCTACAATTTTGCCACCGCGCACCTGGAGGTCCAGGCTTCCGAGGAGCTTCCCGTGGGAGCCTGCTTGAACGATGAGGGTCCGTCCCACCCGGACCGGCTGCCACAGGATATCGTGGGTATGGCCGCCCACAATGACGTCAACGCCCTCGATGCGTTCAGCGAAGACCCGGTCTTGGGCGTAACCCATATGGGAGAGGAGGATCACAATCTGAGCCCCCTCCTCCCTCCGCACGCGCCAGATCTCCTCCTGGAGAGCCTCCTCCCGGTACCCCATGCGCCAGCCGGGATTGGCATCCCGGCGCTCGGTCGTCAGAAGGCTGAAGGGGTAGGCCTGTCCCACCACGGCAACGCGGATCCCCTCCAGGTCTTTGACGATGCTTGCCTTGAGGACACGATCCTCAAAGTCCGTATCCACGAGGTTCTGGGCTAGCACGGGGAAAGCGGCTTCACGGATACGGGCGAGGAGAACCTCCTTGCCCAGGTTGAACTCCCAGTGTAAGGTCATAGCATCGTACCCCATGGCGTTCATCACCTCGACCACCGCCCTCCCCTCTGTGAGGAGGGCGATGGCCGAGCCGTACCACGCATCTCCCGCATCGAGAAGGAGCGTCCGTCCCGGATAGGCAGCGCGCTCCTTCTGAATGAGGGCGGCAAGGTAGGCATAGCCTCCCACCTTCCCGTACCGCCGCGCCAGGGAGAGGAAATCCACCGAGGAGGTCAGATAGGCCTCCACGCTTCCCCAGGCGATTCCGTTCTCTTTCAGGAACTCCGGCCCGTAAGCTTCCCGGTGATAGATGGGAACGAGCTGGCCGTGGGTGTCGTTCGTCCACAGGATGCGGACGACTTCTGGACGCCTCACGCACCCTGCAAACCAGGGGGCCACCGCTGCAGAAGCAAGGGATGCGCTCAGGAATTGGCGTCTTGTGAGCTTCATCAGTCCTGCATCCACCACGGCCTACACGGTTTCCTCAGTCTCCACGGTCTATGCAGTAACAGGCGAATGAGCGCCTCCATCTCGGCGTGAACCAAAGAAACCCCCTTCACAGGGTGGCGAGCTTGCGTGTGGCCTCGTTCCAAGCGGTGACCAGGTACCACAGCAGGAGAACACCCAGGAGGAGTGCGAAGGAACCTCTCCAGCCCAACACCTCGGGGAGGAACACAGCTGTCCCCAGACGCTCCTGGAATCCCGACCGGAGGAGCCAGTCCCGGACAAGGGAGGCAGAGAAGATATAGCCCGTGAGGGCTACCCAAAGCTTGACATGTCCCTCCCCTGCGCGCCAGATCGCCCCTCCCCCACACCCTCCTGCCAGGACCATGCCCACCCCGAAGATAAGTCCACCGAGGAGGCTCCCGACCCAGAAGGTGGGACGGACGAACTCCTCGGCCTTCTCGAAGATCGCCGTCTTGACGAGGGCAAACCCGACAAGGCTCACAAGGAGTCCAAGGAGCATTGCCCGTGTATGTCTGGAATCGCCTGTGAGGAAAGGCTCTCGGAACGCCTGGACGAAACAGACCCGCGAGCGTTGGCAGACAATGCCAAGGAGGAGGCCAAAGAACAGGATCAGGGCACGATCTGCGTATCCGAGATGTCCATACAGAAAAGCCCAGAGGATGATTCCGAAGAGCACGGCTGCACCAAGGTACGGCTGGAGGGTTCGCCCCGGAGCCAGTGGACCTGCGCTTCCTGCCACCGGCGCCATCGCTGGAGCCAAGTGCTCCACCTCCCAGAGGAGGTAGCGAGTCCCCAGGAATGCACCGGCAGCGAGCCCCACCCCCATGGCCAGTCCGCTTGCAGCGAGGGCGCTCGTCGCGCTGAAGAATCCGCCGATGTTACAGCCTCTCGCCAGCGCCGCGCCCGTTCCCAGGAGGAGGCCGCCGATCAGTCCCTTCACCAACTCCCTACGGGGTCCCACGCGAATCCCGAACTCCCCCGCAAGAAGAGCCGAGGCCATCGCCCCAAACAGAAGTCCAAAGTTGATCACCGATCCGGACCGCAGGAGAGGCGAAAGGGCTTCGGTCCGTACGATCCCAATGCGCCCCAGGACCCAGTCCCCCCAGTTCAACGCGCCGTCCAACGTGGTCCATGGTTGAGAGAACAGGAACAGGAAGACGTTGATGATGCCAATGAGCAACCCCCCTGCCCACACCGGCCACTGCTTCCTAAACAGAGCCTCGTAGTCCTCCCGGAGTTTCTCCCGTACTCCCATTTCCTTTCTCCCTTTACCTGGCCTTGAGGGTCCTGATGAAGTTCACGAGGTGCCAGCGCTCTTCTGGCGTGAGGATCAACTCAAATGGGGGCATCTCCGCGCGCCCCACGGAGATCTTCCAGAAGATCTCCCCGTCGCTCTCGCTCCCCAGGATCGTGAGGTTCAGCCCTGCCTGCACACGCAGGCTTCCCACCGAAGGACCATCCCCAAGCCCCTTGAGCCCGTGGCACTTTGCGCAGTAGGTCATGTACAGTTCCTTCCCTTTCGCAATGGAAGCTTGCGTCGCCTTGATCGGGTTTTGAAGGGTCCTGGCCTCTTGAGGAGCCTTCCAATGGGTGGCAAAGGCCGCGACCGCAAGAAGGAGCAAAATCCCCGTTACGACGATGCCTGCGCGTCCCATGTCCCGTCCCCCCTCATGTGCGGAAGCGGACCTGTTCAGTGACCTCAAAGCGCTTCCCCTGGTTGTTGGTGAACACCACCTTGAGAGGGGCTTCGCGATCTGCCCGCACCTTGAACGCCAACAAGGGATCGTCAGAGGTGGAGGAGTTGAGTTCAAAGAGGCTGATGCGCTCCGCCCCGTAGAAGACCTCGACTGTCTTGATGTAGATCGCAGGGCGCTCCCGGACAAAACGCTCAAAGGGGGTCTTGGCGTCCTCGACCAGGCGCAGGCCAGTGCGGGAGGGGTGCTTGATCTTCACTTTTACCTCGATCACCTCCCCCTTCTGAATAGTCGATGGGAGGCGAAGCTTCGGCTGGCCGAACTGGTACTCCTCTGCCATCTCAACACCCCCCCAGGCTGACCTTGAGCTTCTTGCTGGCAATCCACTTGCCGTGCTTGCTGCACTCGGCGATCACGAAAATCTCCGCATCTCCCCCGTCCATGCGGATCTGGGTGGAGATATAGGCTTCCCCGTTTGCCGGGGTGAAATAGTAGATGCCCTTGTTCACCACAGGATCCCGGAAGTTGAGGATCTGGATGCTCTTGATGTAATGGTCACGTTCCATGGGATGGCCCATGGAGACAACGATGGGAACGTTGGCTCCGTCCTCGGCGATGGCTGGTAGCCGAATGTTGATGAGGTGCTCCTTCTCCAAGGCGGTGAGGGACTTGGTATCCCTCACCGCCTTGAAGTACTGAAGGGGGTGGGTAGAGGCGAAGGCCAGGTCGGCCAAACCCAGGACAGAAAGGACGGTGCTGCCCAGACCTAACACCGAGGCTGCTTTCAGGAACTCCCTCCTCGTGAAGTACTCTTCCTGCGACATTGTTCCCCCCTCCTGCATCAGGGCAGGCACGGAGGCCTTGCCCTACTGGCTGCAGTCGCCCTTGCTGTTGACCGCCGGGGCATTCTTCACGCGCTTCACATTCTGCTGGGTCAAGAACGGGACGCCGCAGAAGTAGGGCACCCACTGGACGCCGTTCGTCCCAAAGCCCACTTGCACGCTGGCCACTTTGCGGACTTTCCGCGCGCGGGCATCCCAGCGGAAGATGGTCACGGTATCCCCCAACCGGTCGCTGCCCACCGCGAACCGCCCGTCGGCGGACCAGTGGACATTGTGGGTTCCCTTCCCACCGGCTTCGATCCGCTCCACAACCTCCCCCCGTGCGGCATCCACGATCGTGTACCAGTCATCGGTGGCATCGTTGGTAGCAATGGCGATGGAGGACTCCGCTGGGTTCGCGTAGGCAGTATTCGTCCCCGCGCCGGAGTCCAGGATCTTCCATAATTCGAGGCGCTCCACATCCACCAGGCCGAGCTGACCGCTCCGTCCCAGGCCGATCATGGCCACCTTCCCCTTGTTGGCGAAGTTGATGTTGCCAGGGCCACTCCCCTTCGGCATCTGGATCACCTTCACAATCTCCTGCTTCTCGACATCGATGATGGCGGTGAAGTCCCTGGGAGGCGAACTGGCAAAGAGGTACTTGCCATCAGGCGTCATCTTCATGCGCGCGCAGCGGTCACAGTTCAAGGTCTTGACGATCTTCCGCAGGCTGATGTCGAGCACATCGACATTTCCCGTTCCCTGGTGCCCGATGAAGGCGAACTTCCCATCGTGGGTCTGGATCACGTCCCGCGCTACGGTGCCGGTGGTCTTCACCTTGAACATGTAGCGGTGGCGCACCGGATCGATGTAGTACACATATCCTCCCTTGGGATTCAGGTCACCGCAGAGAAGGAGATCCTTGATCGGGCTAAAGCTGCAGTGGAAGGGATCGTCGAAGTCGGTCTTGATCTCCGCTACCACCTCGTCGGTGAAGGAGTCGATCACGGTCATCACGTTGTGATCACCCTTCCCCTCAGACTGGTGGTTGATATAGACGTAGCGCATCCCTGGGGCTACCCAAGGGTGATGGGGCTGGGCAGCGTTGACCTTGATGAGTTTGACAATGTAGCCGGGTTTCTCGGGGTCGATGACGGCCACGAGTCCATCATCCTGCACGGGGATGTAGAACTTCCCCCTGCTCAAGTGTTGGAGGAGTTCCGGCTGCGATGGCCACGTGCGGGCATCCGCATAAAAGATTTTGCTCAGGATCTTTCCCTCACCGCCGGCCGTAGAAAGAGAGTTGAGGAGGAGGACAATGGCGATACAGACGATGAATCCTCCTTTTCTCCACATCTGGTTCCACCCCCCGATGCCGCATGCCTTCGAATTTCCAGTACCCCGCAAACGTCACTAGACACTTGCAGAAGGCTCCCCACCACATGCTCTCCGTTCCATGGGAAAAACATCAGAGCCCTTGTTCTTCCTCTCACCTCCTTTGCGCTCCTCTCAACACGGAGCTGTGGCGGCCCGCGTTGGGAGGGTCTTGTTGAGGAGGTGCTCCAGATAGAGATCGAAGGACATCTCTCCGTACCACCCCCGCGTGATGTAGGCGAGGAGCTCCATGAAGCCCTTGGGCCCTACATATCCTGGGATGCGCATGTACTCCTTCTCCAGGTCCCGGTAGTCCAAGACCACGATCGTGGGGAAGGTGACCACACGGTATCGATCGCGCAGCTGGACCCCTGAGACCCTCTCCCCTCCAGGCCCGGCGAAGGGAGCAGGGTTAAAGCTCTCTACCCGCACTGGGACGAAGCATCGCTGCACGACCTTTTGGATCGCGGCATCAGAGAAGGTGACCGCGTCCATCCGCTCGCAGTATGGGCATGCGGGCTTGTGGAAGTAGACGAGGAGGGGTCTACGCACCTGTCTTCCCAGGCCTACCCCCTCTGTCCACTTGCGCCAGACAATCCGTGCACTTCCCGCTACCGCTTCACTCGTAAGCACCAACCCCACCACCGCTGTGAGAACACGCAACGTTCCTTTCATCGTCGCCCTCACCGCAGAAGCCCTCGTTCCTCCAGGACCGCGACAATGCGCCTCGCCACTTCCTCAGGGGGCCCCTCGAGGATCTCGGCGTGGCCTGTCGCCTCGGGTTTGAACAGCCTCCGTACCTGGATCTGTAGTCCGAGGGGAGCCCTTCCCTCCACCGCCTCGATCTTCCCCTCCTTCATGGCTTGGCGGACTTTTGTGATGGGAGCGTAACGCGGCGGCTGCCGAGCGGCCTGGATCCCCAGCACTACTGGGAGCTGTACCTCGAACTCCC
The DNA here is from genome assembly GCA_030550015.1 of bacterium. Lineage (GTDB taxonomy): Bacteria > Sysuimicrobiota > Sysuimicrobiia > Sysuimicrobiales > Thermofontiviventaceae > Thermofontivivens > Thermofontivivens primus. The sequence goes on from JAUQQG010000099.1 coordinate 21,935, forward strand.
CGAGGAGGCCACCTGCGTACTCCTTGCGCACGCGCGCTACCTTCCTTTCGGGTTCAACCTCCACACCAGTCACCACGCCCACGTGAGGAATGTCCAGGTATCCGGCGAGGAGCATCCCAACTTGCCCGTCAAGATCGTCCACCGCCTGGACTCCCGTGAGGACCAGGTCGAAACCAAGGGAGGGCAAGAAATTCCGAAGGGCACCCGCAAGCCTCTTGTTGGAAAGCTTCTCCCCAAGACCGGTCACCTTGATCACCCGGTCTGCCCCCTTGGCCAGAGCGGTGTAGAGGACCTCGTCCACGCCGTCTGCCTCGGGTGCAACCACGGTCACGCGGCCACCGTGCGCCTCTTTGAGGAGGAGTGCTTCCTCTAGGGCGTGCTCGTCGAACTCGTTGAGAACCAGTTTGAGGAACTGGCGGTCCAAGTCGGTCCCCTCCGAATTGACCTCCAGGTCCTCGACGAGGTCTGGGACGAGCTTGCATAGGACAATGTATTCCATGACGCACCTCAGCGTGTTTTCGGGCTCCCCATTGCTTCGTCGATGAGCTCGATGATATCCCGCACCAGGAGTTTCCCCTCGTTGCCTGTGGCTTTCACCGAGTCCTCAAACCGGGAGACCTCGTATGGGCAGCACACTGCGAGGATCTCCGCTCCTACCTCCACGGCCTCCTTCACGCGCCGATCAGAGAGGCGCTCCCGGATGAAGTCCCGGGAGAAGCCGTCGAGCCACATGCCCCCTCCTCCGCCCCCGCAGCAGTAGCCATTCTCCCTGCACCGCGGCATCTCCACGAGGCGAATCCCCGGGATCGCCTGGAGGAGCTTCCGTGGGGCATCGTACTCGCCGTTGTGACGCCCGAGGTAGCAGGGGTCGTGAAAGGTCACGGTATAGGGGAGCTCCTTTACGAACATCTTCTGGAGCTGGGGGAGCATAGGGGCCAGGAACTGGGTATAGTGCAAGATCTCGAAGGCTCCTCCATACTGGGGGTAGAGGTTCTTGAAAGCGTTGTACTCGTGTGGCCCTGTCACGACGATCCTGTTGAAGGAATATTTCTGAAAGGTCCGGATGTTGGACTCCGCCAGCATTTCAAAGAGCCCTTTCTCCCCGGCTAGGCGGATGGAGTCGCCGTCCTCCTTCTCCTCGTGCCCGAGGATGGCGTAATCCACCCCCAAGGCGTAGAAGACCCTGGCCATCGCCCTTGCCGCGTCCTTCCCGCGAGGGTGGTAAGAGGGGTAGCTTCCTACATACCAGAGGACGTCCACAGGGCGCGGAGTCATGGGCAAGATAGTCACAGGGACACCCGCCTCTTTGACCCACTCCGCGCGCTTGCGCGGGGATTCGCCCATGGGATTGCCGTACTTTGCCGTATTCTCGAACACCTTCTGTAACTCAGGGGGCACGTTGCCGTCCTGCACTGCCACCTCGCGCGCGGCAGGCATAATCTCGATCATGTTGACCTCTTTAGGGCACACGCGGAGGCAGTTCATACATGTCGTGCACAGCCAGAGATCAGGGTCGTGGAAGAGGTCGATCCCAAGCTGGACCTTGCGGTAGATTTTGCGAGGACCATAGTCCCCGACCATGTCCACGGGACAGACGGGAACGCACTTGCCGCACTGGTAGCACCATCCCAGGGACTCCCCGCCGGAAAGGCTGGTGATCCGCTCCAGGATTTCAGTGGAGTAATCCCACACCACACGTTGCTCGAACATCCGGTTCCAGTGCCCGGAAATGTCCATCCCCTCAAGAATGGCGACATCCTTCTCAAGGATCTTGTCCACCTTGTCGAGCCCTGGCTTTGGCATTTTCCCCCTCCCTGGGATAGATCCCGAGGAGCCTCTGGATCAGCTCCCATGGATCCGGCAGTACCTTGGTGAACTCTTTGCTCATGCGCATGCGGAGGGCTGTGAACAGGTAAAGGGTATAGACGCACGCCAGGTAGGCATCAGGAAGGAAGAGACTGGCGTGCGTCTGGACGTCCGTGAAAATCCCCAAAGACTCGCGAGCCGCTTCGGCATACGCCACAGCCTCCCCAACCCTCTGGTACACCTCCCCCGGCGTCGGTGCCAGGAGCGTATGCCAGTCAGCCACCACGAACCGTAGCGCCCCAGTCTGCGTGCGAGGGTTCCACATCCAGCGCGTCCAGAGCCAGTGCCGCTCCGGCAGAACGTAGTGGAGTGCTTCGCCTGCCAGGTCAATGGCTTCTCCCTGAGCGCAGGCCCCATCGAGAAGTGTGCAGAACTCGGTGAATCTTTCTTCCACCTGGCCTCTCCCGTACAGCAGCGTCGAGAGGAGTTGGCGAAGGCTATCTATTCCGACCGCCTGGACCAGAGCATCGGCCCTGCGGCGCGTTCCAAAGATCGTGCGCAGGAGCTTGCGCGCTTGGGGACCATCCAGCAGGGAGAGGCCTTCCGGGGAGAGGGTCGCTTGGAACCAACGGCTCTTCGCCTCCAGCCCGTCCAGGAGGACCCCCAGGAAGCCGGGCGGGATCCTGGCGAGGACCTCCCGTGCGAACTCCTCTCCTACCTGAATATCTAGAACCTGCTCGTCGAGCATTCCCTTCACCTAGCCCCCGGAGGCAACGGCGATAGCCCTCCGGATCGCTGCCACTGCCTTCATGGCCGCGGCTCCAGCCATGGACATGGAATCATCCAGGTCTTTCGGGCCCGCGGCGGCGCCGGCTACGAAGATCCCTGGGACAGAGGTCGCTACCGGATCTACTCCCTCGTGGGGGACCTCGATGAACCCGTACTTGTTCTGCTTGAGCCCAAGGATCCTCGCGACCTCCCGCGTCCCCTTGCTCGGCTCCATCCCTACCGAGAGGATCACCATGTCCATGAGAACCTCCATAGGTCTCCCCAGCGTCGTGTCCTCCCCGCGCACCAGGAGCTTATCGCCCTTCTGGATGATCTCTGTGGCGATCCCCTTGATGTAATTCACCTTGTATTGTTCCTGAGCGGGCCAGTAGATCTCGTTCTCCCAATAGCCGTACATGCGCATGTCGATGTAAAAGATGTATACCTTGCAGTTGGGGACCTGCTGGCGGATCTCGATGGCCTGCTTGGAGGCGATGCCGCAACAGACCTTGGAGCAGTACTCGTTGCCGATCTGGCGATCCCGCGACCCCACGCACTGGATGAAACAGACACGCTCTGGAGGGAGACCGGTGGACGGACGCACGAACTTCCTTGCCTTGAGCATCGCCTCGGCGTCGGCGAGGGTGATCACATCGGGGTACTCGTAGTATCCATACACCTGCGTTTCTCGCCCGGGGTCGAAGTGCTGGAACCCTGTGGCGACAATGATGGCCCCCGCATGGACTGTCTCGGAAGCGCCGTCTGAGACCTTGGTGAGGGTGACGTGGAAGTCCCCCTTGCTTCCCGTGCACCCGACGACGCGTGTGGAGAGCTTCACTTGGACGTTGGGGTGGGTGGTGACCTCCTGGGCGAGGCGGTTCATCACCTCCTCTGCATCCTGGAAGCCATGGGTGAGTGCCGCGTAGCGTTCAAAGACCGGCGTGCCGCCGAGGTGATCCCGCTCCTCTACGAGGACCACCTTTGCTCCAAGGTCAGCAGCACCCCTCGCGGCTTCCAGCCCTGCCGGGCCTCCTCCAATCACCAGGACCACATCGCTCGCCATCGTGAGCCCTCCTCAAGAGACCTGGAGGAAGTGACGCGCGGGGATCTCTGCATCTACATCCTCCCAGGTAAGGTAATCCTTCTCTCCCCGGCGGATGCGCTCCAGGTCCTCTTCGAACTCCTGCCACTTCTCCTTCCAATCGATGCCCATCTTCTCCAAAAGAGGCCTGTAGTCAGCGGCGTGCCAGTGGAGCTGGCAGACACGGTAGGGGTGTGCCCCCATGGCCAGGGCAGCGAACTGGGCCTCGGACATCACAGGGACACCTACCTTCTTGTTATGCACTTGGGCAGCGAACTGGCTCTTGTCGAGCGTGGTCACGCACCCGGTGTCGTGGGTCAGGACGACATCGGGCTTCGCTTCCTCGAGCATGGTCTCAATCTTGCGATTCACGGCAAAGGATCTTGTGAAGTCCCGCTGCACGAGGATGTGTCGGAACCCGAAGCCGCAGCAGTCGAACCAGGTGGAGTAATCCTTCACCTGTGCCCCAAGCGCTTTGGCGACAGCTGTCACCACCGCCGTCCGCTGGCCACCGTAGATGTCTGGATCGTAAATGGCATCCCCCTGGACGAGCTTGTAGTAGTGGCAGGCGGGGTGAACGGTAACGACGATCTCACGACAGTCATAGACCTTTCTCGCTGCAATCTCATGGCGTACTGCATAGACCCACTCGCTGTAGTGAACGATCTCCTCGGGCATCACGAGCGGCTTCCCGAGCTTGGCCATGATCTCCCGGACCTGCGCTCGCAGCTCGGGGTGCTTGACGAGCTCCTCCCGCACCTCCTTGTAGTGCCCGTAGCTCGTTCCACAGTGGATCAGCGGGAAGAAACCCGTCACATACGCGGCGGCGAAGTTGCGCACGGCTACTGCAGCCTGCGCCGCCGCGTTCGAGGTAGCTGACGCGTAGTAGTTCCAACCAGTGCAGGAGGTCTGGTCCTTTGGATCGTCGTATTCCAGCCCGAGTTTGCGATGGAGCCAGAAAATCGCCGTGGAATACCCGGGGATGTGGCCACACTGGCCGCAGGACTTGTGGTGCCAGGTGTGCTGGAGGGGGACCTTCTTCGCCCTCCCGTCCTTCCTCGGCACCTCCACATACGGCTCAGGGACGCGCTGGACGATCCACTCCCCTTCCGCTTCGAGCTCGAAGACCAAGTCGCGGATGTCCTCGGAGAGAGGGAGATCCGGATCTCGTTTGAACACGCGTTCCTTCCCAAGCGGCCCCTCTGCCTGCTTTGCATGGATGCTCATCTTTCCACCTCCTCCTTCAGGGCACCCGGCACAGAAGCAAAACCACACGCACCCAATTGAATCCCTCCTCAGGCGCTCTCAGTCCCTCCGGCACCTCCGCTTACTCGGCGAGGGCGTATCCCCTCTCCTCCAACAACTCCTCCATGACGTCCAGGAGGATCATGTGGAGCCCCTCATCCACTTCCTTGATCATGTCCATCACGCCAGTCATGTGCCAGATGAGATAGAGCTCCGTAAGGGTTTGCTCGCTTACTTCCCACGCTGTCGACGTTGTGTGCATGGTCTCTGGCGGCAGGGCCTTCCGCCACAGCTCCAAGTTATCCGCAGTCTCCTTCGCCACGGGCCCCCAGTCAGGGAAAGCATCAGCCTGGATCATGTCTGGCGAAACCTGCGTCCCTGTGGCCATGATCTTGTAGATGACCCGGCTGTAGCCCTCTAGGGCTTCCTTGGCGGACCGCAGCCCGTTGCGCACCGCGACCTCACGCATGATGGTGATGAGGCCCCCAGGAGAATTCCCGCGCGGGCAGCGGTTACAGGAGAAGCACTGGGAGCAGTTCCACACGTCTTCGTTGAGTTGGTAGAAGAAGAGCTCTACATCTTCCCGGGCGAGGGTCTGGGCAATCTTGCGCGGGCTGAAATCGTAGAACCGTGCTGAGGGGCAGGCGGCGACGCAAATGCCACACTCATAGCACCCATAGAGGTAGTCGGGAAACCGCGGGTCGGCTTTTACCTCCTGGAAGAGACGCTCTTTCTCTTCATACGGAATATCCGCGTACCTCTCAAGTTTGGGCGGAGCGTGCAAAGCCACCTCAAGCGCCTCCCTTAGGTATGGTGAGAATCTCCGCATCAATCGCAGAGGTGAGGTCCTCCCACCGAGGCACCCCAACAAACCTGCGGTTGTGGCCTACGAGGATCGTCGGAACCGAGAGAACATTCTCCTTCTGCGCTTCTTCCCGGCCGCCCTTGCTCGCCAGGCTGATGATCTGCACAGAGAGATCCTCGCGCCCGCTGGCAATGCGGTCAACCATCTCGATGGCACTCTTACAGCTCCTACATGTGGGGTGTGTGAATACCTCTCGTAAAACCGTCCCACAGGCTTGAAGGTCACTACAAGGATCCTCCCTGCGGTGGTTTGGGCCATATCCGTCAACCCCACGGTGGCCGTCCCGTCCTCCTCCTTGCGTACCCAAAGGTGTTCCTCGACCCGGTAATAGAGATCGAGGGGGAGTACACAGCTCCGAACAGTCACAACCTCGCGCATACCGCGGGATTACCTCAACGGTGGAACCGGGAGATTCTCCTCCCCTCTCACCTCTTGTATTTCCCGCTGACCCCTCATGAAATCTTGGCGAAAGGTCTTACTGGGACTCTTACGGAACCCAGCAACATCTCTTGTCGAGATTTTGGTGAAGGCACCATTACCTCTCAAAGAGGCCCGCGGCAAGAGCCAAAAGGCTTTCCCCGGGGTATTTAAAAGGCGATGACGGCATCTGCCTCCAGGGCCATGGAGTTGAACGCAGCTCCGCCGATCATCTCTACCCCTTCGATGAGGTCGTCCATCTTCAGGCCGTGGAGGTCCAGGCTAGGCTGACAGACGTAGAGCTTCACCCCCAGTTCGACCGCCTGATTGATGAAATGGATGAGTGGTGCTCCCCCTCCCCCCTTCTTGGGGACGATGAGCTTCTCTGGAACACCTCGTTGGAGCAATGTGGGTCCGTTCATGGTAAAGTAGATCCCCACCTCGACGTCCATGGCCGCAGCCGCTGCCGCAAGGTAGAAAGGCGTCGCGCTCCTCTCCGGCATATCCACTCCATGGGTTTGAACGTAAAGGATTCGCCGCTGCCCATTGCCTTTCATATGAGCCAGCCTCCTTGTGCAACCTACACGAATAGCGTGACGTCTGCCTCCGCAGCGAAGTCCAGGAACGTCGTCGCCCCGGCGCATTCTGCGCCGTCCACAAGATCCTCCTGGCCGATGCCCATAACCCCCATGGTTGTAGCACAGGCGAAGAGTCTCACACCGCTCTCCCTAGCGATCTCCAGGAGTTCCTCCACCGTGGGCATGTTGGACTGGCGCATCCATCGCTTCATGATCGCTGTGGCGACGCTGGGCATCCCGGGAAGCGCACCCAGGATATCAGGGACCTTTACAGGAAGGAAGCGCACAGGAGGCGGCATCGCAGGATTCCCCACAGGTGAGACTCTGAGGTTCTTGAGACGATGACGGTGCAGGATGTCAAGCCCATAGAATGTGAAGAAGATCCCTACTTCCCAACCCATAGCCGCCGCCGTCGTGGCCAGGATGAGCGGCGGATAGGCCATATCTAACGTCCCTTTGGAAGCGACGAGCGCTAGGCGTCGCTTCTGTTTGACCTTTCCCTCCCCGACTGCTCCAAGTTGTTCCACCACGACCTGGTCCGCCATGCTTCCACCCCCGATTCTTCCATAAGCCCTCTCCTTAACGTGTGCGGCGGACGAGGAAGCGAAAGACTCCATCTTCCTCATGGACCTCCAGGATTTCGTGGCCTGTCTGCTTTGACCAAGCCAGCATGTCTGGCTTAGACCCTGGGTCAGTCGCCAGCATCTCCAGGATCTGCCCTACCGCAAGGGACTTCATGGCTTTGCTGACCTTGATGACTGGGAGGGGGCAGAGGAGGCCGCGGCAGTCCAGGACCTGATCCGGCTTCATCCCGCTGGGAACCATGGCCCACCCCCTGAGCGTTTCACCTTTATCAACCACACTAAGGGATACGGAGAGGTGTCTACAACCCCCTGGTGGGGGAATCTTCATCCCCCTTTCGGGGGATGTAGGCCTCTAAAGGCAGAGGGTAGGATCGTGTTGAGAATCGAGCACCGCGCCCCTTCTCAGTACGAAGGGAAGGCATGGCCCTCGCTGGAGAAGAACAAGTTGACGTGGAGAACGGGGGAAGAGTAGAATTGTACCAAGCTCCTGGAGGTCCCTCGGAATGTATACAATGCGCAGGCGCGCGCTGATCTTGGGTTTTCTTCTCTTCCTTGGAGCCGCCCTCATCCGGGTGGGGGGCACCCTGGCACACGCTAGGCTGCTTCGCGCTGAGCCACCTCCTGGAAGTGTGGTGAAGACCCCACCAGCAGTTGTGCGGCTTTGGTTTGCGCTGGCTCCCAACGAGGAGCTGGATCCGCGGCGTTGCACGTTGAGTGTGTGGGATAGACAGGGGAGGCGTGTAGACGATGGAAAAGGAGGCGTTGACCTCAACGACCTCGACCGCCGGACGATGATCGCAAGGCTTAAGCCCATTGGGCCAGGCACCTACACGGTAAGGTGGAAGGCGGTGACGGCCCCAGACCGTGGCGCCTCCCAGGGATCCTTCCGGTTCACCGTGGCACCTTCCAAGACACCGTAGGGTATCCTCCAAGAGTCAAGGTGGATGTACCTGTCCATGCGTGTCCAAACGTGCAAACGCGCAGCACTGAAACGTTTCCTTACAGTCCTCCTGGTGGGTGGCTTGATGGCCTGGGCATCCCCCGCCTTTGCCCATGGGATCCTCGAGCGCTCTGAACCTCCTCCGAACGCGAGCCTGCCAGCTCCCCCAAAAGAGGTCGTGCTCTGGTTCAATGAACCGTTCGATCCTGCCTTCAGCTCGGCCATAGTGATCGATCGCTCAGGGAAGCCCGTCTCCAAAGGGTTCTCGGCTTCGGAGGAGAGACGGCGCATGACGATCACCCTGGACGATCTGCCCAGGGGGACCTATATCGTGAAGTGGCATGCTCTCTGGCCCTTCGACGGGCACACCACGAGTGGGTTCTTCCTCTTCGCAGTCGGCGAGGAAGCTCCCGCACAGGTTGCCGTGTCGGGCGCACCAGGAGGAGTACGGGTCCTTGTCCGCTGGCTGGCATTTGCCTCAGCACTCCTCCTTGCTGGAAGCCAGATTTTCCTTCTGATCGTCCTTCGCCCTAGTGGAATCGCCCCAGAGGGTGGAAGCTCCCTTCGTCTCCTTGCCGTCCTGGCAACGATCGCTCTTCTCTTGAGTACTGCCGCCGAATTCGCATCTGCGGCGATGGGACTCTTCGAAAGTTCCCTCCCCAACCTTCTCTCTCGCGGCCTGATCTGGTCTCTCTTAGGAGGAACCAAGGTGGGGTGGGGGACGCTCCTCCGCCTCAGCACAGCGGCGCTTCTCCTACTCCCCGCCACTAGTAATGGGCAGATCGCCCAAATTGCAGGCCTGATCTGGATCCTTCTCTTCGCTGGTGCGGCAGCCCTAGTAGGAGGGCCTTCCGCCCTACTTACCGCAGGAAGCCATAGCCTCCCCCTCCTTCTCACGATTTCCGTCTATCTGCTCCTCATCGTCCTCACGGTGCTCGTAGTTCCAACGATCCTTGGGGAGAGCCTCCCCGACTTCCCTTGGGCTTCCCTCCTGATCTCCGCAGTCCTGCTCGGAGGATTCACCCTCAGCTCCCATGCCTCAGGGAACGGGCTCATTGCTGCACTGGCCGATTGGGTCCACCTCGTGGCTGCCTCCGCGCTCATCGGGGGATGGGTTTCTTTCCTCTTCATTCTCCGGGGTCTGGGGCCTGCGGACCGCCAGAAGACCGTTCAGGCAATTCTCCCGCGGCTTTCCACCCTTCTCGGGGCGAGCCTCCTTGCCCTTGTTGTGACCGGCCTCTATGGGACCGTGCTCAACCTCCCGAACGTCCAGGCCTTTCTCGTTACCCCCTACGGCCGGTTGCTCTCCCTCAAGCTCTTCCTAGTGGGCATTCTCCTCGGGTTAGGCGCGGTAAATCGCTATCTCTTGAAGCCAAGGGTCCTCGGGTCCCATCCGGGAGACAGATCGAACGCCCTCCGGTGGCTCCTCCGTACCGTCACGAACGAGGTGGGCATTGCCGCCTTCATTCTCCTCACGGTCGCCGCCCTTACTATCACGCCGCCTGCGCAGGTGCGCAGGGCCGGGGTCCCACCCGAAGAAAAACCCTTGATCCTCGCGGGTCTCGCTGGAGAGTTCCAGGTTCGCCTTGCGGTGACTCCCGCAAGGCCCGGGCAGAACCGGTTCGAGGTGATGGTCTCGGGTCCTGGCGGGAAGCTACTCACTTCCCAGGCGCGTATCTTCCTCTGGGCTACTAAGCTCGATGAACAGCTCGACCCCCAAAAGATCCAGCTCGCAAGGCAAGGGCCAGGGAAGTATGTTGCAGAGGGAGGACAACTCGGGCTAGCCGGGTGGTGGCAGGTCGAGGTCGTCGTCCGGCTCCCTGGCCGGCCCGACGTTTCTACAACCTTCCCCTTCCCCCTTGGGGAACTTCCCTTGCGCGCGACGGACCCTGCAGCGGCGCGCCTCCTTGAGGAAGCCACGAGGGCGATGGGGCAATTCAGGGCCTGGCGGGAGATTCAACAGATCGCCGATGGGGCGGGCGGGATGGTGGTCACATGGTATGAGGCGCAGAAACCAGATAGGCTACACTACCGCACTTCCAGTGGGACAGAAGGGATCATCATCGGATCCACACGCTACCTCCGCATAGGGAACGGGCCTTGGCAGAGGGATACCCTCCCGCAACCTCTCCTCCTCCGGGGTCCCCTCCAGCCCTACACCCAGGGAGCGGAGGGGATCGTCCAGGGACGCAAGCTCCCCTGCGACGAGGAGGCATGCCAGGTTGTGATGTGGGAGGCGTCGAGCGCAAGCTTTGCAGCGACGATCGGGGAGAGGAGCCACCGTCTTCACCAACTCCTCATGGTCGCGCCGTCGCACTATATGACACTTCACTCGATCGCCCCACGAGCCCAGGTCCATATCTCTCCACCGAAACCTCCCTAGGAGTGGACCAAGGTTTAAGCTAGGGCTTCATCCGGATCTCCCTAAAGACCTCAAACCGCTGCCCGCGGTGGTTGGTAAAGACGATTCTGAGGAGGCCATTCTGGTCCGCACGCAGGGGGAAGATGAAGAGCGGGTCGTCGCTCAGGACCGAAGTGAGGGTGAAAACGTTGATCAGCCTTGGACGAAACCAATGCGCGCCGTAGAATACCTCCATGGATTGGAGGAAAACGGGTAGCCCAGCGCGCACAAAGGTCCTCCCATCCGCCAAAAGACGGAGCCCTGTCCTGGAGGGATGCGTCGCTTTTACACGTACCTCGAAGATCTCCCCCGGCCTGATCCTCTCAGGCACCCATAAGCGAGGCGGTCCGATCCTTGCCGGTGCCTCCTGGAGGGCCTCCGGACCTGCGCCCACCATATGGCATCCTCCAACGGCCACGCGGACGGGCCGGCTCGTCGCCCACTTCCCATGGCGGGAACATTCAGCAACCACAAACACACGGTGGTCCCCCGCGTTCATGCGAAACTGGAAGGAAAGGCTGAGGCGGCCGTTGTGGGGGGAGAAGGAGAACACACCCTTTGTCACTAGAGGATCCTCAAACACGTACACCGCCACGCTCCGGATGTAGTGCTCAGGCTCCATAGGATGCTCCATCTCCACAGAGATGGGAACGTTGGCACCATCATGAGCCAGGATGGGCATGCGCACCGAGATGAAGTGCTGGCGTTCCAGCACTGAGGTGCCGGGGTGCTCCAGCAGGCGGATGGAGGAGGGGAAGGTCGCGACCATCTCGTCATCCAGAGATTTCGTTCATTGTCACAAGTCCTGAACGCAGGGCATAGAGGACGGCGCGAGTCCTGTTGGGCTGGTCGAGCTTCTGGAGGATGTTCTTCACGTGAGAACGCACCGTCTCCAGGGAGAGGCTCGTGAGATCTGCGATCTCCTGGTTGCTGTACCCACGAGCCATGAGGCGGAGCACCTCAACCTCCCTGGGCGTGAGAGAACTTCCCTTGAGGGGAACCTCCTCCGCGGTCTTCCTGGCCATGAGCTGCATGAGCCGCCTCGTCACTGCAGGCTGCATGTACACTTCCCCTGTGGCCACGAGGCGGATGGCCCTGTACAGTTCCTGGGGAGGAATGTCCTTGAATACGAAGCCGTCGGTCCCTTCCTGAACGGCCCTCAGGATGGCTTCATCCACCTCAAACCCTGTGAGGATGAGGACTTTCGTGAAAGGGGCCCTGCGCTTCACCGCCTTGAGCACGTGGATGCCATCGATATCGGGCATCTTGAGATCCAGGAGGAGGACGTCGGGGCGTTCTTGCACTGTGACCTCAATGGCCTCACGGCCCGTCCTTGCCTCACCGACCACGCAAAGACCCTCCTCCATCTCCAGAACCATGGTGAGGCCACGCCGGACGAGTTCATGGTCGTCGGCGATTAGGACACGAATGACGGATTGCTGACGCATGCCAGTCTCGGGAGTTTCACTTCCACAGTCGTTCCTTGTCCTTGCGCGCTGCGGACAGTCAGCGACCCACCAATGGCCAGCGCCCGCTCCCGCATCCCTGACAGACCGATCCCAGCAGGAGCGCGTCCAAGGTCGAACCCGGTTCCGTTATCACGAATCACCAGTTGGATCGTCTGGGAATCTGCGGTAAGATGCACCGTTGCCTGCGTGGCACGGGCGTGTCGGACGACGTTGGCCAGCGCCTCCTGGGCGATGCGAAAGAGGTGCTTGCGGGTGAACGGGGTGAGCTCTGTAAGGTCCCCTTGGACAGAGATCTCTACCTCTAGAGTCTCGGGCTTTCCAATGTCCTGTAGGTACGACTTCAGCTCGGAGATGAATTCACTTGTGGTCATCCCGCCGATCCACATGTCAAAGATGAGCCCTCGGATCTCCCCCATGGTCTTTGTGCTCAGGCGGAGGACGGACTCCAGCCGCTCACGCACCGCCCGAAGATCTTCAGGGATGAGCTTCAGGCAGCTCTCCAGGGTATAGACTGTCCCAAAGAGACATTGTGAGACAGTATCGTGAATTTCCCTGGCGATACGGTTCCGCTCTTCCTGGATCGCGGACCGTTGGGCCCGTTCGACGCACATCCGCGTGCTCCAGATCGCCAGAGCGGCCTGGTGTGCCACGGAGTTCAGAAGCGCAAGCGCTTCTTTGTCCGGTGGTTCTCCGTCAGGCACCTCCACAACAAGGACCCCAACGGGGAGATCCCGCACAAGGAGGGGGATGACCACGCCTCGCCGCAGGGAGTTCGTGGGAAAAACCGGATGCGCGAAGATGGTGGTGCCGTCGCGGATTACGTAGGGGGCTCGGCTCTGAAGCGCCTGGGCAAGAGGGCCTTGATCTTCCATGATGGGCACGCGCAGGGTCGGCGGGATCTCCTCTTCAAGGCTACCTCGGGAAGCCCCCATCCAGCCCGTTAGCGAGCGGTCCCCATGATCGACCAAGCCCATGAAGGCGCGCGGATAGCCTAGTTCCTCCGTGAGGCTTGTGAGTACACGGCGCTGGACATCGTGGACGTCTACCGCAGCCGACTGAAGTGCCACCGCCAGTCCATGGAGGGACAGCAGATGACGGTTCATACGCTGGAGTTCCGCGGTCTTGCGCACGAGTTCGTTGCGGATCTGCTCAAGAAGATGGGCGTTGGCTCGCTGGTCCTCCAGGAGGGAGGTGAAATTTGCGAACAGCCCGGCGATGAGGAAGAAGCCAGCGATGTGAATGCTCATCAGAGCCGGGTTCATATCTTTGCCTAAGACAAGGGCGTTGGCGGCCATCACGACCCCATAGCTGAGGCTCATCCCGCTCGCGGCCAGGAGGCCTCCACGGACGCGGAAGAAGAGGCCAGCGGCGAAGAGCGGGCTGAGCGCATACAGGTAATACGGTGTCGTCACACCGCCGCTGAGATGTATAAGGGCAACGCAGAAGAGGATGTCCACTCCCACAAGGAGCGGGTGTTGCACGGCGATCTGATTGAGCCACGGGTGGAATAGGGTGATGGCGACGTTATAGCCTGCGGCGAGGGAAAAGATCCAGCGCAAGGACCAGTACCCTGGATGCAAACCAGGGAGCATCGCGAGGAGAGGGGGAACTAGGCTGAACCATCGGTAAATAAGGATATAGACAAACAGGTGCCCACGATGCCCTAGCTGAAGAGGCACTGTGCGGAATTTTCCGGTCTGGTGAGGAAGGAATTCCTTCCACAGGGACCGAACGCTGGGGTTCTCCCCCTGCACGATTCCACCCCTGCCGCTTGCTTTGACTCAATTTTACCAGACAGGGATACTCTTGTGCAATCAAGGTTTCTCAACGGGCGACTAAGTCTTGTTCGCGAACGGTGAACTCCTTCTCGAGATGTTCCATCCGGGCACCGATTCCCCCATACTCCAGCTCAGAGTAAGGCAACATTGCGGGCTCAAAGAACCCCTGCCGGCGCATCTCCATGGCCTTCTCAGCGATCCGATCACGGACCTGGTCCCAGAAGGGGTCCGCGAAAAGGTCTACAGG
>JAUQQG010000076.1 GCA_030550015.1 bacterium
CCCAGAAGCCCTCGCAGGGCCAACGCGAAGTCCCCCTCGGCAAGCCCATGCAGGTACAACTCGGGCAACAGATCCGAAACCTCCTCGGTGCGGCGCGCAGGTAGCGGAAGGATCCGGCTAGTAAACCGCTCCTCCAACCCCCGCACCCGAGGGCGGCGAATGGTGATGGTGCCGATGCCCAGCATCAGCCTACGGGGCTTGCCATAGCCGTTCCTGTAACCCTGGACTTCATCCACTGCGACTCGCCGCTACCTAGCGGCCCCGGCCCAGCAATTCCATCCCCTCCTGCTCCAGGAGATCCTGGATGAACTCCTGGATCTTCCCCCGACTCCTCCCATGTGGGCCTTGATGAGAGGGAGCTTTCCATGGTACGCTTGCTCATGGCGGTGTATCTCCTCCTTTCTTCTTTCACAGATGTTTCTTCTTAGGAGGGAGAATACACCGCCTTCAGCAGAATTTCCATACCTTTGAGTTTACCTCGACCTTCCGGACCCTCAAGCACACCTTGGACCTGCGGCCCATCTACCACAGGCGGGAGGAGCGCATTCGCGCCCACGTTCTGCTGTGCTGGCTGGCCCTGCTACTCGTGCGGATCATTGAGCTCCGCACGGGGCAGCGGTGGCCTCGGATCCACCGGATCCTCCAGCGGATGCATCTTGGAACCTTCGTAGGTCCAGAGGGGCAGGTCCAGCAGCGGACGGAGATCACAGCGGACCAGCACCGGCTCTTCACCGCGCTGCGCATCCCCGAACCTCCACATATCTTCCACATCACCACCGGTCCACCCAAGAACAAGGGGCTGTAGACATTATGTTAACGTGCTGTGATGGCTACTAGGAGAGGCTTTCTGTCAATGCGTTGTCTACGGACTGTCGAACTCCGGTTAGACTCCCTAGGCCTAAGCACGGTCACCGTGGAGCGGACTACCGGTCGATATGCGGACCGGTATGATCCGCAGACAAAGACCCTCTACCTCTCGAAGGGGGGTGGCTGATAGTCGCTCGGTGACAACCATGGGTGTTATCGCCCACGAGGTGGGACACGCACAGCAGGACGCGGAGGGCTACCGCGCCATGTGGGTACGCACCAGCATAGCCCTTCGGCTTCAGCAGCTGGCCACTCTCAACCCGTTTGTCTTCATCTGAGGGTTCTGGTTCGGCAACCCTTTCTTGATGGAGATCGGCGGCCTCATGCTACTGGGCATGGCCGTCTTCGCGCTGATCACCCTGCCGATAGAGCGGAACGCCAGTACCCGCGCCGTACATTTGCTCGAGCGGTCCGGTCTGATCACAGAGGAGGAGCGGTCCGGGGTGTGGGCGGTCTTGCGGGCGGCCGCCTTCACCTACCTGGCGGAATCGGTCTAGCGAGTCGCCATCTTCCTGTTCTTCTTTGTGGTCGTGGCGTTGGCCCGGACACGGTGAGACATTGGACGTGCGGGCAAGTACGGGGATGATAGAAACAGAGGCATTGAACTTCTTGTCGGGTAACAACCGGCTTACTACGAAAAGATTTGTGGTCAGGATCAATAGATCAAGATAGTAAGTCCATAATCTTGATCAGCGCCGCCACCTGTACCTCACAATTTATGGCCAGCTACTTCGAGCTAGGGTACGTTCACAACATTCTGTGGCGCGCCAGTGAAAAATGCCTGGATATTCTCAATGGTGGTATCCAGGATCCGCTGGAGAGCCTCCTGGCTATTGAAGGCGATATGGGGGGTGATGACCACGTTCTCCCGCCGGAGGAGTACATGGGCCCGGATCACTGCTTTGAGTTTTTCTTCAGCTTCCGGCATGTGAAGAAGGGCCCGCTCCTCCTCGATCAGTTCCTCCCCTTCCAGTACATCCAAGCCAGCTCCTGAGAGGATCCCTTCATCGAGAGCGCGGAGAAGAGCATCGGTATCCACAACCCCACCCCTGGCGGTATTGATCAGGATCGCGCCCCGCTTCATTTGTTGGAATTTGGACCAATCCATCAGGTGGTGCGTGGCGGGCGTAAGTGGGATGTGCAAGGTGACGATGT
Organism: bacterium; assembly: GCA_030550015.1. Lineage (GTDB taxonomy): Bacteria > Sysuimicrobiota > Sysuimicrobiia > Sysuimicrobiales > Thermofontiviventaceae > Thermofontivivens > Thermofontivivens primus. The sequence continues at coordinate 2,023 of JAUQQG010000076.1, forward strand.
CTGACTCCCGCAAAAGCTCCTCCAAGCTGACATACCGGAACCCCAGCACCTCGGCCAGGAGTGGCTGGGGCCTGATATCGTAGGCGAGGACCTCCATGTTGAAACCCCTGGCGATACGGATGACGTGCAGGCCAATGCTTCCTGTCCCTACAACTCCCAGGATCTTCCCTTTGAGGTCAAATCCCCTCAGGCCATGTAAAGAGAAGTCTCCGCGTACTGTCCGGACATAGGCCTTGTGAATATTCCTGGAGAGGGCGAGGATGAGGGCGAAGGTGTGTTCCGCAACAGTATTCTCCCCATAGCGCGGGACATTGCAGACCACCACCCCTCTCCTCCGGCACGCTTCTAGGTCGATATGGTCGTAACCAGTGGAGCGTGTCACCACGAGACGGAGGTGGGGAATCTGTTCCAGGATATTGGAGGTGATGGGAGACCGGATGAAAATGGAAAGGACTTCAACGTCCGACATCGCAGCCAAGTGTGCCGGTTGGAGGGCGGATCGAGAAAAGCGCAACTCAACTCCCTGTAGCCGATTGGCCAGGTATTCCTCTTCCCACGCCTCTACCTCAAAGAAAGCGACGGTTGACATGAGGCTATTTCCTCCGTTTCATCGGCACATCTTCTCGAGCACACCCTTTTCGGAGCTCCCCCAAAGAAAATTAGCGATCCACCGAAATGGGTCCTTTGTACTTCGCGGGTCCCTCACAAATTTCTGAACGGCGTTCTATCCCTTTGCATAGGGACACCGGGGAAGAGGTCCTGTAGGAGTGTTTGAGAGGGAGGTCACTCTCGCGAACAAGAGTCTGTGGTGGGTGGCGCTGGCCTTCCCGGAACTCGGAAGCCTTCTGGAGCTGTTGTGGCACGTCGCACCTCCATTCCTGAACATACTTGCAGTCAGCGATTTCCCAAAATATGGCGTCAACGTTGACTCAGGAAGTTCGAGGAGAGTTGTTGGGATGGGACATGGACGAAAAGATGGTACTCTGCTTTCGGAAACGCAAAAACCCACTTTTTGACGACTATCCGGAAGCCGCGCGAATGGCTGAAATACTTACGGAAGGCCAGATTCGCTTGGTGGGCGAGGCAGGGATCGAACCTGCGACCTCCTCCTTGTAAGGGAGGCGCTCTTTCCACTGAGCTACTCGCCCTTCCATTCGGTCTACACGGTCTGCACAGTCTACACGGTCTGCACGGGGCTCGGCAGGAGCTCCCTTTGGCGGGATGAACCCATCCCTACATATTATACCCGTTCGACCTTCGCCCCGAGCGCCTTGAGCTTGTCCACGAGGTTCTCATATCCCCGATCCAGGTTTTCCAAATTTGTGATTTCGGTCTTCCCTCTGGCCACCAGACCGGCAAGCACTACAGCTGCCCCGGCCCGGATGTCCACGGCTTCCACCGGAGCTCCTGTCAGATACTCCACCCCTGTGATAATGGCTGTATCCTTCTCCACCCGAATGTTCGCGCCCATGCGCCGTAGCTCATCAACGTACCCAAAGCGGGATTCAAAGATGGTCTCCCGGATCGTGGAGGTTCCCTTCGCTACAGTCATGAGAGCGGCAAAGGGCGGGTGAAGATCTGTAGGGAACCCAGGATAGGGTGCCGTATCTATGTCCACGGCCCGAAGCTCTCCCCTCCCCCGTGCCCGTACCCCTTCCCCGTCAACGGTGATCTCGATGCCCGCCTCTTCAAGCTTGGTGAGGAGCGCGGTGATGTGCTCAGGGATCAACCCTTCCACAAGCACATCCCCTTGGGTGATGGCGCCAGCGATCAGGTATGTCCCAGCCTCCAGGCGATCTGGGATAACTGCGTAGTGAGCACCATGAAGCTTCCGGACTCCTTCAATGACGATGGTGGGAGTGCCTGCCCCCCGAATCTTGGCCCCCATCGCCGTGAGTAACACGGCGGTGTCTACGACCTCAGGCTCACGGGCAGCGTTCTGGAGGACCGTTGTCCCGCTGGCTGTGCTCGCGGCCATCATCAAATTGATGGTAGTCCCCACGCTACTCCGGGGGACATAGAAGACGGTCCCTTGGAGCCGCCTCTTTTGGACCCGAGCTTTCACGTACCCGTGCTCCGTGACGACCTTCGCGCCCAGGGCCTGGAACCCCCGGATGTGAAAGTCCACTGGGCGGGAGCCGATCGAACATCCCCCCGGAAGCGGCACCTCCGCTCTCCCGAGCCGGCCCAGGAGGAGGCCGGCAGTGTAGAAAGATGCACGCATGTGGCGGCAGAGCTCATAGGGAGCAACATGGGTAGATAGCTCTCGGGCATCGATGACGAGCCTTCCCTGGCCCTCGAACTCCACGCGCACCCCGAGCGCCTGGAGGATTTCGCTCAGGGTAAAAACATCCTTACACCGGGGGACGTTCTCCAGGACGGTCACGTCGGGAGCAAGGCAGGCTGCCGCCATGGCCGCCAGCGTGCTGTTCTTCCCGCCAGAGACCGCTACCTTCCCCTGGAGCCTATTTCCTCCCTCGATGATCAACTTGTCCATCGCCTCATCTTTCTTCCACACCTCTTTTCCTCTCTTACGCAAAGTGGTTCGCAACGACCCTTAGATGGTTCAAGTACTCCACTTGGTCTCGATGTAGAAGCGCACCAGCTCCTCCACAATCCTTTCCCTGTCTACCTTCCGGATCACCGTGCGCGCGTCCTTATGGCTCGTGATAAAGGTGGGATCTCCGGAAAGGATGTATCCTACGATCTGATCGATGGGGTTGTACCCCTTCTCCAGGAGGGCCTCATAGACGTACCGAAGGATCTCTTCGATCCCAACTGGAGGTTGGGCCCCGATCCGGAAAACACCTGTCCGCTCGCGCTCGCGTTCCGACATATCCTGCCTCCCCCCTCGGGGTTTCCTTCCTCACGCCCGAGAGACTTTCCCTTGTTCCTTCCAGTTTCACGCGCTCCCCTCCAAGGAGGCCCAGTTTCTTAACGGGCAGGGAGCGGCTGACACCGCGGACAGTAGTAGCTCGATCGCCCACTTACCCTCCGCATCTCCAGAGGCGTCCCACACCGAGGGCAGGGTGCATCTTCCTCTCGCACAGGAATCAGCTCACCACCGGGCTCCCCACGCCTCAGGAGGTTCCTCACAGCTTCCCGAAGGCATCTACGGATCGCTTCGAAGAGCGCCTTCTCTTCCTGTGGACGAAGCTCTTCCACGCGCCGCATGGGAGAAAGGCCTGCCTGGAAGAGTACCTCGTCGGCATAGATATTCCCTAACCCGGCGATAAAATCCTGGCGCAGGAGGAGCGACTTCAGCATCCCTTTCCTACCCCGGAGGCGCCGCCGAAACGCAGCCAGCGTAAACTCCGAAGCTAGGGGCTCGGGACCAAGGGTGGAGAAACCCTTGAGGAGGTTGATCTCCTCTGGGTGGAGGAGGTGGGCATGCCCCAGGCGGCGCGCATCCACAAACCTCAACTCCTTTCCTCCCTCCAGAAGAAAGGTCAGACGTGTGTGAGGATCTACTCGGGTTCCTCGGGATTCGACTACGAGGTCCCCGGTCATGCGCAGGTGGATGACCAGGATCCTCCCATCGTCGATCTCAAACACAATGTATTTCCCGCGCCGGCGGATCGCCTGAACCTTCTTGTTAGACAGGAGCCTGGCAAAGAGGGCAGGAGCTGGATGGCGGACGGTACGAGGGGAGAGCACCTCTACCTCGAGGATCTTCCGGCCGACGACATGCGGGCGGATACGCTGAACGACTGCCTCGACATCAGGAAGCTCGGGCATCACAGTACCCCGGCGATCACATCCCTAGGATGAGAAGGACCCCTGCAGAGGAACGGAGCAGGATCACGGCGGCATTGGCTGGTGCGACCCTGAGCGCATCCTCGGGATAAGCTCGAGCGGTTTTCACCGCGCGCAGGTCAAGAGGGATTGTCATGAGCGACATCAGGGCGAAATGGGGTGATGGCCAGCACGCTCATGAGCCCATCCCAGCTCTCCTCATCCCATCTTCCGTTCCTCCTCCATGAGGACGCGCCTGAGGATCTTGCCCACGAGAGACTTTGGTAACTCCGAGCGGAACTCCACAAAGCGTGGGACCTTGTAGGGAGCTAGACGCTGGCGACAGAAGTCGATGAGCTCCTCGCTCGTTGCCTTCTCTCCTTCCTTCAGGACGACGAACGCCTTGACAACCTCTCCCTTGTACGGATCAGGGATGCCGATGGCAGCCGCCTCCTTCACCGCCGGGTGCTGGTACAAGACTTCCTCGACCTCACGAGGGTAGACGTTGAAGCCGCCGGTGATGATCATTTCCTTCTTGCGGTCAACGATGTAGAAGTAGCCGTCCTCGTCCATCTTGCTGATGTCGCCGGTGTACAGCCACCCGTCCCGCAGGGCTGCTGCTGTCTCCTCAGGACGGTTGTGGTACCCTTTCATGACCTGCGGCCCCCGGATGACCAACTCCCCAATCTCTCCGGGTGGGAGGTCCCTGGTCCCGGTCTCCACATCCACGATCTTGGCCTCAGTATCTGGGAATGGAATGCCAATGGAGCCAGCCTTGCGCAGGCCGAAGATGGGGTTGCAGTGGGTGACTGGAGATGCCTCTGTGAGCCCATACCCCTCTACGAGCTTTCCTCCCGTCACCTCCTCGAACTGGCGCTGGACCTCCACAGGGAGGGGAGCTGCCCCGCTGATGCAGGCCTTGATGGAACGGAGGTTGTAGCGGGTGACCCTAGGATGGTTGAGGAGGGCGATATACATGGTGGGAACCCCAGGAAAGTAGGTAGGGCGATAGCGCTGGATAGCCTTCAGGACATCCTCGGCAGAGAACCTCGGGAGGAGGACGATATGTCCTCCTGTACGGACGCTGAAGTTCATCACGACGGTCATGCCATACGAGTGGAAGAACGGCAGCACACCGAGGGTAGTATCCTGACCCTCCCGGACCATAGTGAACCAAGAGATCGATTGGATCGTGTTGGCCACAAGGTTGCGGTGGGTGAGCATTGCCCCCTTCGGCGTCCCCGTGGTCCCTCCCGTGTACAGGAGGACCGCCACATCATCGGGCTTGACCTCCACCTGGGGAGGCCGGGCAGAGGCGCGTTCCAGCAAGCGGACGAGCCGGTGGACGGTAGGACTCTCCTGGATCTTCACCCAATGACCTTCCCTCTTCGCCTTGAGAGGATAGAGGAGGCGCAACAAAGGGGGAAGGTAGTCCTGGATCCCGGTGAAAATGATGTGCCTCACCGAGGTCTCCCCAACCACCGCCGCAACCCGCGGGTAGAGCATATCCAGGACGACAGCGATCTCTGCACCGCTATCCTTCAGCTGGAGGGTGATCTCCCGCTCGGTGTAGAGGGGATTGAAGGGAACGACCACACCCCCGGATCGGAGGGTCCCATAATAGGCGATAAGGAACTGCGGGCAGTTGGGGAGGTGAAGGGAAACCTTCCCTCCTGGCCTGAGCCCAAGCTCGACAAGCGCTGAAGCAAACTTGTTGGCCAAGGTCAGCAACTTCCGGTAGGTCAGGGTGGCCCCGAAAAAGGTACACGCGGGCCGATCCCCAAATCGGTTGGCAGCCTCCTCTAAGAACTGGAAGAGGGGAATTTCGGGGTAGGTCAGCGTGGTGGGCACTCCGGGTTCGTAGTGGCGGAGCCAGGGGCGCTCTACCTCCCTGGTAACTTCCTCGGTCATGGTGATCTCCCTCCCATCTCACTTTTCCTATTTCCCTTCCCCTGTCTCCTTTCCCTCTTAGGGCCTGAGGACGAGGCGGCCTTCCGCAGACGCCTCGATGCGCGCCCGCGAGAACAGCAAGGGGTGATACTCTCCCTTCGCCCACAGCGAGACGAAATCTCGGTAATGCCTGTGGAAGGGCAAACCCGATTGTCCCGTGGTATGCATGGCAAGGGACCGATCCCAGTCGGCGAGGTCCAAGATCTGGCGGTAGGAGGCCACGATGGTCTGCCGGAAAGGCCGATCGGGATCATACCCGCCGTTATTCACTGTGAACCCATCCCCGCCCGTGGGAGGAGGGGTGGCATTAAAGATCCAGGCCAGCACGGGGAGGCGGCCAAGGGCGTGGGTGAATCGAGGTTGATGAAGCGTCCCCCATCTCCACTGCTTGGGATCCTTCCCTAGGCGCTCCTCAAGCTCCTCGTAAGCAGCGGCAAGAGCCTTCTCCAGGACTTTCCCCTGATCCCCCTGCCACCATCCCGATGGAGGGTCCCCGAGGAGGTCCAGGGTAGCCGGGACCTGAAGCCAATACGCCTTGCGGTACACATCGTAGACTTCCTTGCCCAAGACATCCTTGAAGAGCACCTCCGGGAGCTTGACCATGAATGCCTCGTAGACGGCGGCGGCCGTGCTCTCAGGGCTCAGGAGGCCGTCCCATCCCTTCAGCAACTCCAGGGCCTTCTGCGCTTTGGGATCCTGGGGATTCAACTTCTCCAGGCGAGGGAGGACGATCCGGGCCACCAACGAAAGCACATCGCGCTGGATCCTCTGGAAATCCGGGATGTCCAACTTCTCCTTCTCCGTGAGGAGCTGCTCAATGCGCTTCGCCCGGAACCCTGGATCCCACTCCGCGGAGATGAAGTAGCGGTACCTCGGCGGGGGAACCCTGTTGTTCGCGGTGATGATGTACCCAGGCTTGGGATTGAAGCGCGAGGGCAGCTCCTCGAAGGGGATGAACCCCACCCACTCGTACTCCCCTGTCCAGCCTGGGACTGGAACAAGGCCATTCCCCTTGGCCCGGATGGGCACGAGGCCTGGCATCTGGTACCCGATGTTCCCCTGGATGTCAGCGTAGATGAAGTTCTGGGAAGGGACGGCCCACTTCCTGAGCGCCTCCCGGAACTCCTGCCAGTTCCTGGCCAAGTTGATCCCGATGACCGCCTCGTAGAGCCTGTTTGGCTGGAGCGCCGTCCAACGGAGGGCAACGTATCCAGGAAGCCCTTCTATGACGTTGTTCAGGATCGGCCCGTGCCGGGTGAGGCGCACCTCCTCCACAAACGGCTCGGCTCGCCTCTTGACACGGATCTCCTCTCGAACGATGCGAAGGGGTTCCCAGTTCCCCCGGAACAGGTACCTGGTGGGATCGTTGGGGTGGAGACGTTCCAGGTACAGATCCTGAACATCGGGACCCACGTTGGTGACGCCCCAGGCGATGTGCCTGTTATGCCCGATGATCACACCGGGCACACCAGCGAAGGTGGCTCCGATGACGTCAAACCTCCCTCCCACCAAGTGGGCCTCGTACCAGATCGAGGGCATCTGACCCTCTAGGTGAGGGTCATTGGCCAGCAACGGCGCTCCAGTAGCCGTCCTCGATCCCGCCACAACCCAGTTGTTGCTCCCAATCCCGGTGGAAGGGAGAAAGCCTGGGACGGCCCACAGGGCGTCCGGGTGTACCGCTTGGTAGTACGCCCTAGCCTCCTCTGGGACGATGATCGGCGCATCTTCCGGATAGGGCGGGAGGAGCTTTTTGGCTCCCTCCTCACCGAAACGGGCAATCAGGGCGGCGCGCAGCAGCTCCGCTTTCCAGTTTCCTCCCAACACCCAGCTCATCAGTTTCCCGAAGACCAGGGAATCCGCAGGAGTCCATGGCTCGGGGGTCAAGCGCAGGATCGTGAACTCCAGGGGCAGCCGTCGCCTGTGTGTGGTGATGTAGGCGTTCACACCGGCGCTATACGCCTCAAGGATCTCGCGCTGTTGCGGGTTCAGCAAACGGACCTCCTCCTCGGCAACCCTACGGAGGCCGAGGGTGCGGAAGAACCGGTCCGTGTCCAGGGTCACTTCACCGAAGATCTCTGAAAGGCGGCCACTCGCTACCCTTCTGCTCAGCTCCATCTGCCACAGTCGGTCCTGGGCGTGGACATAGCCCTGGGCAAAGAAGAGGTCACGTTCGTCCTGTGCGAAGATATGGGGGATCCCCCAGCGGTCTCGGATCACCTGGACCTCTGCCTGGAGTCCCTGGACACGAACACTCCCTGAAATCTGAGGGAACGGGCGCCGGATGAGGTAGATGCTGGTCGCAGCGAGGAGAGCGAGCAGGACGATGAGGACAGAAGCCACGATGCGGAGGGCGCGCGTAAGAATCACCTCCTGTACGGCTACAAACTTTCATTTATACGCTTCCCCCCAGAATACCTTCTGGAGATCTCTCCTCGGGCAGGTAGAGGGGCCTACCTCCTACGATCCTCTCATAAAGGGTGGGACGCATCATAAGGAGGGTAAAACCTTGAGGAGAGCCTCAAAAAGAAAAGCTGGTGGGCCCGCCAGGATTCGAACCTGGAACCAACGCCTTATGAGGGCGCTGCTCTGCCGTTGAGCTACGGGCCCACCTTACCAAAAATTATACAAAAACATTTTCAGGTTACAGGTTCCACGTTGTGCTCGGTTCAAGAGAACATGCAAACCTGTTCCCTTGCCAACCCGGAACTGACTGCGCGTCCCTGCTAGGCGACGTAGCCACCCGCCGCGATAACCCGTTCGGCGATTGCCCGGCGCAGGGCAACGGTGTTGACTGGTGTATACCGGAGGAACCTGCGCAGCCCCGCAAGCTGGGTACGCAGGGTATCTCCTTGCTCCGTCGCCGCAAGTACCTGTCTTCCGAGCTGCTCGATCCTGGGGATGGCGTCGTAGATGTACGCCCGGACCATGGCGATCTTTTGGTTCGCCGCGGCCTCTCCTTCACGAGAGATGGCCTTGAAGGCGCGGAGAAGGCCGCTCTCCATAGCATAGACCTCCATGATCATGTCCGCGATCCATCCTAGGATCTCCTGCTGCTCCTCGATCCCTTCCATGTACTTCTGGACGGCTACCCCGCTCGCGAACAGTGTCGCCTTTTTGGCCATCTCCACCAAGCGCCGTTCCTCTGCAAGCGGTCCCTCCCCCGCGACCTCAGCCGGCGCTGGGGCCAGCAGCTCCTCTGCAATCTTCTGCGCAGCAGCGAAGAGCGGGAGCCTTCCCCTCTGGGCGCGGCGCAGGAGCATTCCAGGGATGAGGAGCCGGTTGATCTCATTGGTGCCTTCAAAGATGCGGTTGATCCGAGCATCGCGGTACGCCCGCGCCGTGGGGTACTCCTCGATGAACCCATACCCCCCGTAGATCTGTACCGCCTCGTCCACGACGTAGTCGAGAACTTCCGAGGCATAGACCTTGTTGATGGAGCACTCCACGGCATACTCCTCTAGGGCCCGGACCACGTCCTCTCCCTTCCCTTGCGTCCCTTCGAGCGCCCGCTGGACGAGGCCACCGGTGCGGTAGACCATGCTCTCGGCCATGTAGGTCCGGATAGCCATCTCCGCCAGCTTGTGTTGGATCAGGCCGAACTGGCAGATGGGTTTCCCGAACTGCACCCTTTGCTTGGCATAGCTCACAGCCTCTTGGAGCATCGCCTTGCTGGCCCCCATGCACCCAGCCCCGAGCTTGAACCGTCCCATGTTCAGGATGTTGAACGCGACCACGTGACCGCGCCCGACTTCCCCCAGGACGTTCTCCACGGGAACTTTCGCGCCCTCGAAGGAGAGGCTGGCGGTGGAGGAACCTTTGATCCCCATCTTCTTTTCCTCCGGGCCGATGGTGAAGCCAGGAGTGTCACGGTCCACAATGAAGCAGGTGAACTTCTCACCATCCACCTTGGCGTACGTGATGAACACATCGGCAAAGGCAGCGTTGGTGATAAACTGCTTCGTCCCAGTGAGGAGATAGAACTTCCCATCCTCGCTCAACGTGGCCCGCGTCCGGATGGCCAGGGCATCGGACCCTGCCGTGGGCTCGGTGAGAGCATAGGCGCCAATCTTCTCGCCCCTGGCCATGGCCGGGAGATAGCGCCGCTTTTGGTCCTCGTTCCCGAAGAAGACAATGGGGAGGGTTCCGATGCCCACGTGGGCGCCGAAGGAGACGGAGAACGAGGCACTCCGCATGTTCTCGGCGACGATCAGAGATGTAATCTTATCGAGGCCGGAACCACCATACTCTTCGGGCACGTCGATGCCGAGAAGCCCGAGGTCGCCGAGCTTGCGCAAAAGCGTCCTGGTCAACTCCCAGTCCTGATGCTCGAGGCGCTCTAAGTTCGGTAGGACTTCCTGCTCCTCGAAGTCACGGACTGTTTGGGCGATCATCTTGTGCTCTTCGGTGAAGTCCTCAGGCGTGAACACCTCCCCGTGCTCCGGAGTCTCGATGAGAAAGCTCCCTCCTGCAGGGATCCCTGCTACTGTCCTCTCTCCCACGAATCTTCACCTCCATCTCGCGTTTATCGCGTTTGTTGCGTCTATCGCGTTCTTGCGTCTTTGTGCCATACGCGGCACGCGGAAGGTGACTCTGTAAGGGCACGGCGGCCCCGTGCCCCTACGTTAGACACGTTCAAATACGCCTGCGGCACCCATCCCCCCGCCGATGCACATGGTCACAACTCCGTACCGCGCCCCTCGCCTGGCCATCTCATAGAGGAGGGTTGCGGTGAGCTTCGCCCCCGTGCACCCCAGAGGATGCCCCAGCGCAATGGCCCCACCATTGACGTTGAGGATTCCCGTGTCAAGCTCAAGCTGGCGGACCACCGCTAGGACCTGTACGGCAAACGCCTCGTTGAGCTCAATCAGGTCCACATCCTGGAGACGGATCCCTGCGAGCTTCAGCGCCTTGGGGATTGCTTCCACAGGACCGATGCCCATGATCTCTGGAGGAACCCCGGCCACAGCATAGGCACGGAAGACCGCCAGCGGTTTCAAGCCCATAGCCTCTGCCCGCTCGCTTGACATCACCACAACCGCCGCCGCTCCATCGCTGGTCTGGGAGGAGTTCCCGGCGGTGACGATCCCGTTCTGAGCGAACACCGGGGGCAGGCTGGCTAACGCTTCAAGGCTCGTGTCGTACCGTACCCCCTCGTCCACCTCAAACACGAATTCCTTGACCACCGGGCGTCCATCCCCTTCCTCCCAGCGCCGCACCTTGAGGGGGACGATCTCCTCTTTGAACTTCCCTTCCTGGATCGCCCGCGCCGCCTTCATGTGGCTGTGGTAGCTGTATTCGTCAGCTTCCTGGCGGGTGATCCCGAACCGCTTTGCGAGGATCTCTGCTGTGAGCCCCATAGAGGTATAGACCTCAGGGTAGTGCTCTGCGAGATAGGGATTGGGAGCATACTTGTTCCCTGTCATGGGGACCATGCTCATGCTCTCTACGCCCCCAGCCACGATCACGTCGGCAAACCCCGCCATGATTCTCTCCGCGGCAATGGCAATCGCCTGGAGGCCGGAGGAACAAAAGCGGTTGATGGTCTGGCCAGGGACAGTGTACGGAAGCCCTGCGCGGAGCAAGGCGATCCTGGCAACGTTCAGTCCTTGTTCGCCTTCGGGCATAGCGCAGCCCAGGATCACATCGTCGATCTCCTCTGGTGCCAAGCCATCCACCCTGCGCACAGCCTCCTGGATCACCGCTGCAGCCATCTCGTCAGGCCTCGTATCCTTCAACGAGCCACGTGGCGCTTTTCCCACCGCCGTGCGAACCGCCGAGACAATCACCGCCTCGCGAGGTCGGCGAGATTTCTTCCTGGTTGCGCGCTTGGGCATCTTGACAACCCTCCCTTCACCTTCCCCTATGGACAGAGAACCCTCCACGACAGGCACGTTCGTCCTCTCCCTTTACCAGGGGATGTCTTGGATTGTGGATCGTACAGGGGTGCATCCACTAATTTCTCAGAGGTTTGCCTGTCTGCAGCATGTGGCGTATCCTCTCCTGGGTCTTGGGCTCGCCAAGCAAACTCAGGAAGGCTTCGCGCTCGAGATCCAGGAGGTACTCCTCCGTCACCAGAGCGTTCTCTGGAACATCCCCTCCGGTCATGACGTAGGCCAGCTTCCGACCAATGTGCTCTTCATAGGGTGTGATGTATTCCCCGACCCGCATATTATAAAGGTACGACAGGATAGCTGCCCTTCCCCGCTCGCCCACGACCCTGATCTTCCTGGGGAAGGGGGGACGGTACCCAGTACGGACCATCTCCAGGACGGCCTGCTTGGCATCGTAGAGAAGGTGGTCGGTGTTCATAGAGATCCCATCGGTGGGCCGGAGGAACCCCAGGCGCCGGGCGTCCTCGGCAGAGGTAGAAACTTTAGCCAGGGCGATGGTCTCGAAGGCGACCCGGAGGAAGGGCAGGAGATCTGCAGGTGCGCCTTCGGGGATGCGCTCCTGGCTGCGCAACACCATCTCTTTGGTCCCGCCGCCGGCTGGGATGAGCCCCACCCCAACCTCCACGAGGCCCATGTAGGTCTCTGCCGCTGCCTGAATCCTTGGAGCGGCAAGGCAGATCTCGCACCCTCCGGCAAGGGTTCTCCCAAAGGGGGCTGCCACGACAGGGCGGTCGAAGTATTTGATGGCCATTCCTGCTCGCTGGAACTGGCGGACGGCGAGGTCCAGGTCCTCCCAGTTGCCTTCCTGGGCCTCCAGGAGGAGAAGCATCAGGTTCGCGCCAACGGAGAAGTCTCGCCCCTGGTTCCCGATGACAAGCCCGTCGAAGTGCTTCCGGACCTCTTCCAGGCTCTGATGGAGCATCCGGATAATGTCCTCTCCGATGGTGTTCATCTTGGTGTGAAACTCCAGGCATGCCACACCGTCCCCGAGGTCGAGGAGGCTTGCCCCTGGATTGCTCGCTACCACCTTGCCCTGCTCCCGGAGGGAGGAGAGGACGATCACCTGGGGACTGAACACTTCTGCACGGTAGCCCTGGGTGCTAAGGTCGAAGTACTCCCGCTTTCCATTGCCCTTCCTATAGAAGGTCCCCTCTTTGGTCCGGAGGACCGCCTGGACCAACGCGGGGAGCTCCTTTCCTTCCGCCTCCAGGCGTTGAGCAACATCGCGGACTCCCAGCGCATCCCAGAGTTCAAAGGGACCGAGCTCCCACCCGAACCCCCAGCGCATGGCCCGGTCGATGTTCACGATCTCATCGGTGATCTCAGGGATCCGCCGAGCGGTGTACACGAGAATCCCACTGAGGAGCGGCCAGAGGTAACGGCCAGCCCTGTCCTCGGCAAAAATAAGTTGCCGGATGCGCTTTTTGATATCCTCGATGTTCCTCGCTGCCTCCACCGAGGGGAAGCTCGCCTTCCTACGCGGGCGATACTCCATGGTCGTGTAGTCGAGAGCATAGATCTCTCCGTCCACGCGCTTGTAGAACCCTCCGCCGGTTTTCTCTCCAAGCCATCCGCGTTCGGCCATGACCCGGAGGAATTCAGGGATGCGGTAGATCTCACGCTCCTCATCCTCGGGGAGATTCCGGTAGGCGTTTTCGGCCACGTGGAGGGCGATGTCCAGACCCACGAGATCGAGGAGACGGAACGTCCCCGTGCGAGGTCTCCCAATCGCTGGACCTGTGAGCTCATCCACTTCCTCAATGGTAAGTCCTTGCTCTAACATGAGCTTGACAGCAAGGAGGAAGCTATAGGTCCCAATGCGGTTGGCGATGAAGTTCGGTCGGTCCTTGGCATAGACGACCCCCTTCCCCAGGAGGAACTCCCCCACACGGCTCATGCGCTCCACGATCTTCGGATCGGTGTCGTTGGTTGGGATGATCTCCAGGAGCCGCATGTAGCGTGGGGGGTTGAAGAAGTGGGTGCCCAGGAAGTGGCGACGGAACTCTAGGGATCGATCCTCCACAATCCGGTGGACAGGGAGACCGGAAGTGTTCGTACTCACTATGGTCCCTGGCCGCCAGAACCTTTCCACCTTCTCCATCAATTGTTGCTTCACAGGGAGGACTTCGATCACCGCTTCGATCACCCAGTCAGCATCGGAGACGGCGTTGAGGTGATCTTCCAGGTTCCCGACGGTGATGAGGCCCGCACGTTCTGGGGAGAAGAACGCCGGAGGTTGAGCCTTCTGGAGACGGGCAATAGCCTGCGTGGCGAGACGATTCCGGACCTCTGGGCTTTGCAAAGTGAGCCCCTTTTTCTGCTCCTCCTCGGTGAGCTCACCCGGTACGATATCCAACAGCACAGTAGGAACACCAGCGTTGGCAAGGTGGGCGGCGATGGCACTCCCCATGGTCCCCGCGCCCAGGACAACCGCCTTGCGGATGCTTTGCCTCACCCTCTCACCTCCCGTCCCATTATACCTCTATCGAGACGCGAGGGCCATGCGGAACCAGAGAGTGGTTCACCCCACAAGATGTAGGCAAAGGCACCCTGTTCCGCAAAGTCGAAAAGCGGACAGATCCTTTGGAACTGGAGCAACGAAATCTTCCCAAAAAGCTTTTGCTGGAACTCTTCAATAGTGGACCCGGACTAGGTAGAGACCGTGGGGTGGGACTACTGGTCCGGTGAGCTGGTTGTCTTTCCTTCTTAGGAACTCTCCCATTGCTTCCGGAAGGAGCTTTGCGGTACCCACCCGGATCAGCGTCCCTGTGATCATCCGGACCATGTGGCGAAGGAACCGGTCGGCTTCCATGGTGATCAGGACGAAGTCTCGCCACTTGTGGACGTGCGCACGGAAGACCGTACACCAAGTTGTCTTGGGATTGCTCCCCAAGGCCCGATAGGCATCGAACTCGTGTCGCCCAATGAGGGACCGGATTCCCTGGTCCATTGCATAGGTATCTAAGGGAACAGGGAAGTAGTAGGCGTAATGACGGAGGAGAGCGGATGGGGTCGGGCGGTTTAAGATGACGTAGGTGTAAACGCGGGAGCGCGCATGATAGCGGGGATGGAAGCCCTCATCTACCTCTTCGGCCCAGAGGACACGAATGTCTAAGGGGAGAAGGCTGTTCAACGCTTCAGGAACCTTCGTCACGGGAATCCGGCTTCTCGTCCGGAAGGTAGCTACTTGCCCAAGCGCGTGGACGCCGGCGTCGGTGCGTCCAGCTCCGGTTACCCGAGAGGGCTCGCCCGTAAGAGAGGCGATAGCCCTCTCTAACGTTTCCTGAATCGTTGGGGTACTCCTCTGGCGTTGCCAGCCCTTGTAGTGGGTCCCGTCGTATTCCAAGATCAGCTTGATGTGCCGCACTCTAGGGTCTCCACGGTCTACACAGTCTACACGGTCTACACAGTCTCCACGGTCTACACGGTCTGTACAAGGTAGAGACTCGGTAGGAATTACGCCCTCTCAATTGCCTGTGTAGGGGCCAGCGGCGCCGTGCCCTTATAGTCTAGTCAACCAGATGTCAGCAGGGATCAGGAAGAGTCCAGAAGAAAGGGCGACGAAGATCCAAGCGACCACATCGCCACGCCGGAAGGCAAGCTGTTTCATCCGGGTACGGTTCTCTCCCCCGTGATAGCATCGCGCCTCCATGGCCAGGGCCAGCTCTTCGGCCCTGCGGAAGGCACTCAAGAACAGCGGGACCAGCACGGGGATGAAAGCCCTGGCCCTGCGGAGAATGTTCCCTCGTTCAAAGTCCGCTCCCCTCGCCATCTGGGCCTTGATGATCTTCTCTGTTTCAGACAGCAACGTGGGGATGAAGCGCAGGGCGATGGTCATCATCATCGCCAGTTCGTGAGCGGGGACCCCGAACCGACGGAAGGGGCGGAGCAACCGCTCAATGCCATCGGTGAGATCCACGGGTGAGGTGGTGAAGGTGAGGAGAGAGGTAACGACGACTAGGAGCACGAGCCGGTATCCCACAAAGAGGCCCCGGATCAACCCCTCTTGCGTGGCAGCGAAGGGTCCGAAGCGCCAGAGGACCTTCCCTTCCGCGGGTCCGCTAAACAAGATATTGAGAACGAGGGTGAGCACGAGCAGGAAGAGGACGGGGCGCAGCCCCTTGAGAACGTAACCCAAGGGAATCTGGGCTACAGCAAGCAGGGTGAGGAGAACGACCGTGAACAGGGAGTACCCTACGAAGTCACGCACAAAGAAGATCACGACCATCCATACCAGAACGGCCAGGAGCTTCGTTCTGGGATCAAGCCGGTGGACTGGCGAGTCCCGAGGGATATATTGTCCAATGGTCACATACCGGAGGAGCTCCATCCTCGCCCCCTTACGAGAACGCCTTCAACCCCTTCAGGATCGTTTCCTTGGCTTCCTCTACGGTCAAGACATCGGTACGGACAGGAAGACCACGCTCTCGAAGCTTCTCCAGAACCTCGGCGACAACTGGAACACGGAGCCCGATGGCTGCGAGGCGCTTCCCCTGGGAAAAGACCTCTCGCGTCGTCCCTTCGAGGTAGACCCGCCCTTGATGGAGCACAGCGACGCGATCTGTCAGGGAGGAAAGCTCATCAATGCTATGGCTGACCACGATCACAGTGACCTCTTCTCGCGCTCGGAGCGTCTGGAGATGCGCAAGGATCTCTTCCCTTCCTCTGGGGTCAAGGCCAGCGGTAGGTTCATCGAGGACAAGCACCCGTGGGTCCATGGCCAAGACTCCAGCGATGGCCACCCGCCGCATCTCCCCTTCGGAGAGGGAGAAGGGGGACCGCTTCCCGAAGCGCCCTGGATCCAACCCCACAAGCTCCAGGGCTTGCCGCACGCGGCGGGAAACCTCTTCCTCTCCCAATCCCATGTTCCGCGGCCCAAAGGCAACGTCATCATACACAGTTTCTTCAAATAGCTGGTGTTCAGGATACTGGAAGACAAGTCCGACCTTCTGCCGGAGTTCCCGAAGGACGGCGCCACTTGCGGGGAGTTCTATCGAGTCAACCCATATCCGCCCTGCGGTTGGGCGAAGGAGGCCATTGAAATGCTGGATGAGAGTAGACTTCCCAGATCCAGTTGGGCCAATGATCCCTGTTGCCTCTCCCGCAGGAATCCGGAGATTTACTCCCCGGAGGGCCACGGTTTCCATGGGAGTCCCCCGGAGGTAGATGTAGTGCACGTCCTCACACGTGATCGCAGTCTGTTCGTTCCCCTGCATCGCCTTCCTGGAGTTCTCTAGAGCAAGACTCGCCAGAGTCCAATTCCCTGCCTTGGCGAATCGGGGAACAAGGGACCAGATCGCTTCGACGAGTTCTCCTGGTGTCACAATTCCCCGGGGGATGGGGAGACCCTCCTGGCGCAGAAGCTCGGCAAGCTGAACAGCCTGCGGGACGTTGAGGTGGAGCCGACGCAACTCCGCGGGCTTGCTAAAGACTTCCTGGGGGGGGCCATCGAGGACGATGTGTCCCTTGTCCATCACCAGGACTCGACTCGCGAGGGCCGCCTCATCCATGGAGTGGGTGATGAAGACAATGGTGATCCCTTCCGCGTTGAGACGCCGGACCGTGGCCAGAACCTCCTGCTGGCCCTGGGGATCCAGCATGGAGGTTGCCTCATCCAGGACGATACACCGTGGACGCATGGCAAGGATTCCTGCAATGGCCACGCGCTGTTTCTGGCCTCCGGAGAGAAGATGGGGCTCGTGGTGCCGGAGCTCCTCGAGATGGACGGCGCGAAGCGCCTCCTCCACGCGGCGGCGGATCTCCTCAGGCGGGAGCCCTAGGTTCTCCGGTCCGAACGCCACATCCTCTTCCACCACTGTGGCCACGATCTGGTTGTCCGGGTTCTGGAAGACCATGCCTACCTGCTGGCGGATTTCCCACAGGTACTCTGGCCGCCTTGTATCCATCCCGGCGATCAAGACCTCTCCCTCGGTAGGGAGGAGGAGGGCGTTCAGGTGCTTGGCCAGGGTGGACTTCCCCGACCCATTCGCACCGACGATGGCCACGAATTCTCCCTCGCGGATCTCCAGGGAGATGCCGTCCAGGGCAAGGACCTCCTCAGGAGTTCCGGGATTGTAGACATGGCGCAGGTTACGGATTTTGATCAGGACATCCCCAGCCATATGTTCCCCACGGAAACTCTCCTGCGTTTCGTGGGATCCCAGTCCTTCTCCCTAGCCCCAGCGGATCCTTGGACAGGTCTTCGCTTGGGGACCCAGAATTTGGCACCCCGTGAGGAAAGGCACCCGACAAAAGTCATACAGACTTTTGCGGAGGTACTCAGATGGGGATGGAGCGGAAATCCTGTGCTCTGAACTCCTGCTGCATCAGCTGCCCCTGGCCTCGGGTTGGGCCGGGACCAACTCCACAATCGCCATGGGAGCGGCATCCCCCCTTCGGGGGCCGAGCTTGACCACGCGTGTGTAGCCACCTTGCCTCCCCGCATAGCGGGGGGCGATGATCGTAAAGAGTTTCTTCACCGCTTCCTTGTCCGTGAGGAACCGCCGTACCTCGCGCATCGCGTGCAGGTCTCCCTTCATCGCCATGCCTACGATGCGGTCAGCGATTTTCTTGATCTCCTTCGCCTTGGCCTCCGTGGTCTCAATGCGCTCGTGGAGAAGGAGGGCGCTCACCTGGTTGCGGAACAGGGCAAAGCGCTCCCCAGTATCCCGCCCCAGCTTTCGGGTTGGCCTTCCTAGTCCCATCCCCATTGCCTCCTCCCAGGTTTCAGCGGTCCTCCTGCTCCCTCTTCAGAGAGAGACCGAGGTTTGCGAGCTTCTCCTTCACCTCATCCAGGGATTTCCGGCCGAAGTTCTTCACGCTGATGATCTCCTCCTCCGTGCGGCTCACCAAGTCTCCAACGGTATGGATCCCGGCCCGCTTCAGGCAGTTGTACGGCCGTACCGACAGCTCCAGCTCCTCAATGGGCATAGCGTACAACTTGGTGAGGTGACTGTCCACGAGAGCTTCCTCCCGGGACGGCACCGCTGCCTCCTCGGCAATTCCCGTGAACAGCTTGAAGTGGTCGATCAGGATCCTGCTCGCCTCCCGGACGGCCTCGTCTGGACGAATCGCACCGTTGGTCCACACCTCCAGGATGAGCCGGTCGTAGTTGCTGGAGTGGCCGACCCGGGTATCCTCCACGGTATAGTTTACCTTCTGGATAGGGGAGAAAATGGAGTCTACCGGGATTACTCCGATGACATGCTCGCTCTTCTTGTGCTGTTCGGCCGGGACGTACCCTTTCCCCCTCTCCACGACGATCTCCATGGCAAGGCGCGCGTTCTTGGAATCCAAGGTGGCGATATGAAGGTCCGGGTTCAGGATCTCTACATCTGGATCAGGTTGGATATCCCCGGCAGTGACCTCTTTCTTCCCTTTCACTTCCAACCGGAGCAGCTTCGGCTTGTCGGTGTGGAGCTTCAGGGTGAGTTCTTTCAGGTTTAAGATGATTTGGGTGACGTCCTCCACCACCCCTGGGATCGTGGAGAACTCGTGGAGAACCCCTTCGATCTTCACAGAGGTCACGGCGGCACCGGGAATGGAGGAAAGCAGGACCCTGCGGAGGGAATTCCCCAAGGTCACCCCAAACCCCCGGTCCAGGGGTTCTACTACGAATTTCCCGTAGGTATCAGAGAGCTCGACAAACTCAACCCTCGGTTTCGACACAATCTCCCAGATCATACCAGACCTCCTCCCCACCATCTCAGCGGGAGTAGTACTCTACAACGAGTTGCTCGTTGACGGGCACATCGATCTCCTCCCGGGAGGGGAGGCCAAGGACCCTTGCCTCAAGGGTCTCAGGGTTGAACTCCAGCCAGCCCGGGCGGCCGCGAGCACCAGCCTCAGCGAGAAGGCTTTGCACCCGCGCATTCTCCCTTCCCCTCGCCGTCAAGGTAATCACATCACCAGGCGATACCAGGTAGGAAGGAATGTTCACCCTGCGACCGTTGACAGCGATATGGCCATGGGTGACGAGCATGCGGGCCTCTTTCCGAGAGGCTGCCAGGCCAAGCCGGTACACCACGTTGTCCAGCCGGGATTCGAGGATCTGGAGCAGCCGGGTTCCCGTGACCCCCTTTGCCTTGGAGGCGATCTCAAAGTAACGCTTAAACTGCCGCTCAAGGACGCCGTAGATGCGGCGAAGTTTCTGCTTCTCCCGGAGGCGCAACCCGAACTCGCTGGTCTTGTGCCGGACCCCCTGACCATGCATTCCCGGTGGAAAGGGGCGCTTGTGGACGGGGCATTTCTCGGTGAAGCACTTCTCCCCCTTGAGGTAAAGCTTCATCCCCTCACGACGGCATAACCTACAGACTGCTTCAGTATATCTCCCCATACCTTCCTCCTCGCTCCTTCTCCTGCTTATTCCCTATACTCTTCTGCGCTTGGGGGGACGGCAGCCGTCGTGAGGAATGGGGGTGACATCCTTAATGAGGCTGATCTCCAGCCCGGCCGCCTGCAGGGATCGGATGGCAGCCTCCCGCCCCGCTCCTGGACCTTTTACGTATACCTCTACCTGGCGAACCCCATGCTCCATCGCCTTCTTCGCCGCTGACTCCGCTGCCAAACCCGCAGCGTAGGGGGTCCCCTTCCGGGAACCCTTGAACCCCACCGTTCCTGCACTTGCCCAGGCAAGGACGTTTCCCTGAGGGTCGCTAATGGTCACGATGGTATTATTAAACGTCGACTTAATGTGCGCAATCCCCATTGGAACGTTCTTCCGCTCACGCCGTCCCCGGCCTGCTTTCCTACCCATCTCTGATCCTCCTCACGCCAGGAAGTACACACCCATCGTTCTCTAGACTTTTCCCGAGCTCCATTGAGCCTACGTTTCCGACTACTTCTTCTTCCGCATAACCCCAACGGTCTTCCGTGGACCCTTGCGCGTTCGGGCATTCGTGCGCGTGCGCTGCCCCCGCACAGGGAGTCCTCGCTTGTGCCGGATTCCCCGATAGCAGCCGATCTCCACGAGCCTGCGGATGTTCATGGCGACTTCACGACGGAGATCACCCTCCACCTTGTAATTCCGCTCGATGAACTCCCGGATCCGTTTGACCTCGTCCTCGGTCAGGTCGCGCACACGAGTGTTTGGGTTCACACCAGTCGCGCGCAGGATCTCCCTTGACCGGCTCAACCCGATCCCATAGATGTACGTCAGAGCGATCTCCACCCGTTTATCCCGTGGAAGGTCCACACCAGCAACACGCGCCATATTTCCTCCTCCCAAGGTCCCCCGGTGAGAAATCTTTCAGAACGATTTCACCGGGGCGCCGATTCTTGCACCCGTTACCCCTGCTTTTGCTTGTGTTTGGGGTTCTCGCAAATCACGTAGACACGACCACCGCGTCGGATGATCTTGCATTTCTCGCATATCCTCTTCACGGACACTTTGATCTTCACTCCAAAAACCTCCTATCCAAGATCAAGGCCCCGGCATCGCCAAGGAAAAAGCTTCACCCGACCTACCGATACCGGTAGACAATCCGGCCCCGCGTGGGGTCGTAGGGAGAGAGCTCTACCTTCACCCGGTCCCCTGGGAGGATCCGGATGAAGTGAATGCGCATCTTCCCAGCGATGTGTGCAAGGATCCGGTGTCCACTCGGGAGTTCTACCCGGAACATGGCGTTGGGAAGGACTTCCACCACCGTCCCATCGATCTCCACAACGTCCTTCTTTTGCTTGACCATAGGCCTCCCGAGATCCACCTTTGAGTACCCCGGCAATAGGCTCCTTGACTTTTGCCGGGCCTCTCTCAATAGTTCCCCACAACGCAGAGCATTTCAGGGTGTAAAGTACGAGCCTCGTCCTAGAAAGATCCACTCAAGAGATTTTGCTCAGGCTCCGTAGCAGGGCAGCCCGAACCTCCGCATCGGTGACCTGCCCGCCTGAGGTCAGCTTCTCCTTGAGCGCAGGGTCCACCTCGACCACGCGAACATGCTTGATGTTCTTCTTCTTGGGGCGGTCCACAGGGCGGCGGTCCCCATCTGCGAGCAGGACCATACCCTCGCCAAGCGTGCCGATGACCAGGTAGTGCTCCCCCTCGTCCCGGCCCGCGCGGGAGACCACGATGCTTCCCAGCAGCTCGTCCGCACGCCCCATCGTTTTGTACCCCGGCAAGTCTTTTGACTCCTCCGGGGCCCCTTCATGGAACAGGTCCCCAGCAAGTTCTTCCCAAGGAGCGTGTTCTGAGGCCACTTTGCTTGCGAAAAGGCCCTCCCCTGGCGTGACAACAGGTTATTATATCAGACTATCTCCAGGGAGTCTAGTCAAGATCTCCGGGCCTTCCTCCCCGATGGCCACGGTATGTTCGAAGTGTGCGGAGGGAAGGCCATCCCGGGTCCGGACCGTCCACCCGTCAGGCCCGACCACGACCTCCGCACCCCCCAGGTTTACCATGGGCTCAATGGCCAGGGTCATCCCGGACCTCAGGACAATTCCCGTTCCAGGCACTCCGTAGTTTGGGACTTGGGGATCCTCGTGGAGCTGGCGGCCGATTCCATGGCCGGCATACTCCCGCACCACCGAGAAGCCACACTTCTCGGCACACGCCTGGTCTCCAACAGAGATATCCCCCAACCGGTTCCCTGGTTTGGCCTGGGCGATCCCCTGGTAGAGAGCTTCCCGCGCACACTCCAGGAGGCGAAGGAGTTCCTTGTTCACCTCTCCTACAGGGACGGTCACAGCAACATCCCCATGGAATCCATCCACAAACACCCCAAGATCAATGGAGACGATCTCTCCCCGTTTCAGTCTGCGCTGAGAGGGGATCCCATGGACCACCTCATCGTTGATGGAGACACAAATACTCGCCGGGTATCCACGGTAGCCCTTAAAAGAAGGGACTCCCCCGTGCGCTCGGATATACGTCTCGGCGATGGTATCCAGCTCTAATGTGGTAACCCCAGGCCTTACGGCTTGTACCACTTCGCGCAAGGCCATTGCCGCCAGACGGCCAGCTTTCCGCATCCGAGCGATCTCCTCCTTGTTCTTCAGGACAATCCGCGCCTGCCCCTTCATCGGTCCGCCCGGGCCTCCCGAGTCTCAGCCTGTCCCTCCTGGCCCTCAGGGGAAGCCCCGGCGATACGCAAGATCGTTTGGTGCAGCGCTTCCACCCCCTGGGAAGCATCCACGAGGAACAGGAGTCCCCTCTCTTTGTAGAACTCCACGAGGGGTTCCGTCTCTTGCCGGTAGACCTGGAGTCTCCTCCGCACCACCTCAGGTCGGTCATCGTCCCTCTGGTAGAGGGGGCCCCCACATATGTCGCATCTCCCCAGTTGCCGAGGAGGATGATGGTCTACATGATAGATAGCCCCACACCGCGTGCAGATCAGCCTCCCGGATAAGCGCTGCACGATCTTCTCCTCCGGAAGGTGAAAGTAGATCACCGCCGTGATCCTCCGCCCTTGGCGTGCGAGAAGCTCCTCCAGGGACCTGGCCTGGGCCACGGTCCTGGGAAATCCGTCGAGGACGAACCCCTCCTGGGCATCGGGCTGCGCCAGACGTTCGGCGATGATTTCGACCATCACCTCGTCTGGCACCAGATTCCCCCGCTCCACGTATTCCTTAGCTTTACGACCGAGCTCGCTCCCCCGGGCGATGGCTTCTCTGAGGATATCTCCGGTAGAAATCTGGGGAATCCCCCGCCGCGCCTGCAGGAGCCTGGCCTGCGTTCCCTTCCCTGCTCCTGGAGGCCCTAGGAAGATCAGGTTCACCGCATGAACCCCTCGTAGTGACGCATGAGAACGTATGCTTCGATTTGCTTCATGGTCTCAAGGGCTACTCCTACGACGATGAGCATGGCGGTTCCAGAGAGAGAAAACGTCAACACTCCTGTCCCGCGGACAAGGTAAACAGGCGCGATGGCGATTACCGCGAGGAGGAGAGCGCTCACCAGGGTCAACCTGTCCACAACCCTGGAGAGATATTCCGTGGTCGGCCTCCCCGGCCGGATCCCGGGGATGAAGCCCCCGTACTTCTTGATGTTCTCAGAGATCTCGTTCGGATCGAAGCTCACAGCGGTGTAGAAGTAAGTGAACAGGATGATCAAGACGAAATAGAGCAGGTCGCCGATGGGCCGGCCTGGAAGGATCTCCTGGCCAACGCGCTGGATCCATGGGATGTTGGTGAACTGGGCGATAGTGCCAGGGAACTGCAGGACGGAGATGGCGAAGATAATGGGGATGACCCCGGCCTGGATGAGGCGAAGGGGAAGGTGAGTAGATTGCCCGCCATAGACTCTGCGCCCAACCACCCGCTTGGCATACTGCACCGGGATCTTGCGCACTGCAAGTGTAGCGCCCACCACCACGACAACGCTTGCCAGGACCACAGCGATGTCCAGGAGGAACTGCCACCAGGCGAGCTCGCCCACACCGATAAGGGCAACTGTCCGCGCTGTCTGGTCGGGGAGCCTCGCTACGATCCCCCCAAAGATGAGAAGGGAGACCCCGTTCCCCACTCCATATTCCGTCATGATCTCGCCCATCCAGGTGAGCACCATCGTCCCGGCTGTGAGGGTGCTCACAATCAGGGCGAAGGTCAGTGGCCGCTGATCCGGGAGAGCCCCCAGGTTCCGGATGAGGAAGGTCTGGCCGATCGCCTGGATCACTGCCAGGACCACGGTCAGGTATCTCGTGTATTGCGCAAGCCTCCGCCTCCCCGCTTCCCCCTCCTCGGTCGCCATCTCCTTGAGCTGGGGGAAGACCACTTGGAGGAGACTCATGATAATGGAGGCAGTAATGTAAGGGAAGACGCCTAGAGCGAACAGGGCGAACCGGGAAAGGGCGCCCCCGACGAACAGATCGAGGAGATTAAAGATATTCCCCTGCTGGCGGAAGAGCCGCTGGATCGCTGTCACATCAACGCCCGGAACAGGGATATGGGCTCCTAGACGGTAGAGGATGAGCATGAAGGCAGTGAACAGCACTCGCCTTCGCAGGTCCGGGATGCGCAGCGCGTTAACCAACCCACCCAGCACAGGAGATCACCTCTTCCCGGTCCCGAGAATCACAACCTTCCCGCCGGCCGCCTCGATCTTTTCCCTGGCAGACCGGGAAAATGCATGAGCATGGACCTCCAGTGGGATGTCCAGTCTCCCCTCTCCCAGGATCTTGACAGGACCCCCCTCAATCAACCCCTCCTTGCGCAACAAGGCAGGGGTGACCACCGTCCCTGGGGGAAACCGCTGGAGATCCTCAACATTGACCTCGGCGACCTCCGGGCGTGGAGGTCCGCCGGTCATATTCGATCCCGCCCCCCGGACACCTCGTTGGAAGGGAAGCCGCTTGATCAGGGGAGTCTGCCCTCCCTCGAACCCGGGACGTGGCCCTGGCCCTGACCGGGCTTTCTGCCCTTTGATCCCTCTCGTGGAGTAGGTCCCATGGCCGGAGCCAATCCCTCTCCCAACGCGTTTCCTACGCTTCCGCGCGCCTCTCGGCGCCTTCAGGGTTCCAATGGTGAACATGGCAAAACCCTCCAGAACCTCCTTACTCACTCCCGACCAGAATCTCCTCGACAGGTACCCCGCGCAGGCGAGCTACCTCCTCAGGCCGTTTGAGCTGGAGAAGCCCGTGAATCGCAGCGCGGGCTAGGTTCACCGGATTGGTAGAACCGAGAGCCTTCGTCAGAAGATCTTTAATCCCAGCCGCTTCCACGACAGCCCGCACCACCGCGCCCGCGATGACCCCCGTGCCCCGAGAGGCAGGACGCATGAGCACGCGGCTTGCCCCAAACTCCCCCACCACTTCGTGGGGGATCGTCGTTCCATCAAGGGGGACCTCAATGAGGTGCTTCTTCGCGTCCTCAATGGCTTTCCGGATAGCATCAGGAACTTCCGCTGCTTTGCCCAGGCCGACGCCCACATGTCCCTGCTGGTCCCCCACAACCACCAGGGTAGTGAACCTCATGCGCTTCGCACCCTTGGTGACCTTGGCTACGCGGTTGATCCACACGGTCTTCTCATAGGTGAGGTTAAACCTGCTGGGATCTGTTCGCCGAATCAACAACCTTTTGGACACCGTTACCCTCCATCCTTTTGGCCTCGTTCGCTTCAGAATTCCAACCCCGCCTCGCGCGCGGCTTCTGCCAGGGCTTTCACGCGTCCATGGTAGAGGTATCCCCCGCGGTCGAACACAACCTTTGTAACTCCCTTCTCCAGGGCGCGCCGAGCGACCAGCTGACCGACCAGACGGCTCGCCTCGGTCTTGCGGAGCCCTTTGACCTTATCCCGGAGCTCAGGGTCCAGCGTAGATGCGCTCGCTAGGGTGTGCCCCGTAGTGTCATCGATGATCTGGGCATAAATATGGCGGAGGCTCCGGAAGACGGACAAGCGGGGTCGCTCAGGGGTACCCCGGATGCGCTTCCGGATCCTCAGGTGTCGGCGCTTCCTCAAGAGGTTCCTGCTCTCCTTGATGATCAGCATCGTTCCCACCGCGCTCACTTTACCGCCCTCCCGGCCTTCCCGGGGCGGAGTTTGATATGCTCATCGACGTACCGGATCCCCTTACCCTTGTAAGGATCAGGAGGTTTGATCGCCCGGATCTGCGCAGCAACCTGGCCAACGAGGGCCTTATCGATCCCATGCACGACAATCCGGTTCGCCGAAGGAACCTCAAACTCGATCCCTTCTGGAGGTGCCACCTCCACAGGGTGGGAGAAACCCACCTGAAGTACCAAATTCCTCCCCTGCTTCTGGGCCCGGTACCCAACCCCCTGGATCTCCAACTCCACCTGGAAACCCTGGGTTACACCCAGGACCATATTGTTGAGGAGGGCTCGGGTCAGGCCGTGAAGGGCCCGGTGGACGCGTGAATCCGTAGGACGACGCACCACGATCGTTCCATCGACCACCTGGATCTGCATGTCCGGATGGAACTCTTTTTCCAGGATTCCCTTCGGACCTTTCACGAGGACGCGGTTACCCTCCACCTGCACCTGAACCCCAGGCGGAATGGAAACTGGCATCTTCCCAACGCGCGACATGGAGAGACCTCCTCGTCCCTTCACCACACGTAGCAGATCACTTCTCCCCCCACCTTGAGCTTCCTCGCCTCCCGGTCGGTCATGATGCCCTTAGAGGTGGAGAGGATGGCGATCCCAAGGCCCCGGCGCACCAGGGGGATTTCCTCCGCTTTCACATAGATCCTCCGTCCTGGATGGCTTACCCGCTGGAGCCCGGAGATGACCCGTTCCTGTCTTGGACCGTACTTGAGCTGGATCTTGATCACTCCCTGTGGTCCCCGCTCAATGAACTGGACATCCCCGACGTAGCCTTCCTCCTTGAGGATCCTGGCGATCTCTCGTTTGATCTTACTTGCCGGGATCTCCACAGAAGCCTTCCTGGCCTGGAGGGCATTCCGGATCCTCGTCAGCATATCTGCAATGGGATCGGTGATCACGCCCACAATAAAAACCTCCTTCAGCATTCCCCCTGGCCTTCCAGGTGCCCTCGCGAAATCCTCTGACAAGATTTCGCTGGGGGTTCACCAGCTCGCCTTGACCACCCCAGGAAGCTCACCACGGTGTGCCAGCTGGCGTAGGCAGATCCGACAGAGGCCGAATTTCCGGAAGACAGCCCTTGGCCGCCCGCACCTCTGGCAGCGGCTGTACCGCCGGACCTTAAACTTCGGTTCCCTCTTCCACTTTTCGATCAACGCCTTCTTGGCCATGATCCCCTCATCTCGGCTCCATCTGTTCTCAGTCAGGCCTATCTGGCCATCTGGTTTCCTTCCTCACAACGCACTATGTAGGCACACAACGTGCGATCAATTCTCCCTGAACGGCATCCCAAACAGTGCGAGTAACTCTTTCGCCTCCTCGTCTGTCCGTGCCGTCGTCACAATGGTAATATCCATCCCTCTGATCCGATCTACTTTATCGTAGTCGATCTCAGGGAAGATGAGCTGCTCCCGGATGCCAATGTTTAAGTTCCCTCTCCCGTCAAAGGAGCGCGAGGAGATCCCCTTGAAGTCCTTGATCCTGGGAAGGGCAACCTTGATGAGCTTCTCAAGAAACGCATACATCCGGGCACCTCGCAGGGTGACCTTGCAGGCAATGGGCATCCCCGCGCGCAGCTTAAACGCGGCAATCGACTTCTTCGCCTTGCACACCACCGGTTTCTGCCCGGTGATGAGGCTAAGCTCCTCCACCGCCTTGTCGATCTGTCGCGGATCCTGTACTGCTGCCCCCACACGCATGTTCACCACGATCTTCTCGAGCTTCGGGATTTCCATCACGTTCCGATACCCGAAGCGCTCTCGCAACCGTGGGGCAATCTCCCTCCGGTACTGCTCCTGGAGCTTTACGACCTGCCCAGTCACCATTCCCCTCACCTTACTTCCTATCGATCTGCTCCCCGCACTTCTTGCACACTCGAATCTTGGTCCCGTCTTCCAGGAAGGCCCTCCCCACCCTGGTCCTACGGCCGCACTTGGTGCACACCAGCATCACCTTTGCGGCATAAATGGGAGCCTCCTGTTCGATGATCCCTCCCTGGGGGAACTTCTGCGAGGGACGGACGTGGCGCTTGACCACGTTCACCCCTTCCACGATCACGCGGCCTTCCTGCGGGAAGACACGAAGGACCTTCCCTCGCTTCCCCCGGTACTTCCCGGAAATGACTTCGACCAGGTCTCCCTTTTTGACATGCACCTTCTCTCTTGCGACCATGGTTCCTCTCTCCCCACCCCTTCGCAAAATCTTCAAAGCACCTCCGGAGCGAGGGAAACGATTTTCATGAACTGCTTCTCCCGTAGCTCCCTGGCCACGGGTCCGAAGATCCGGGTCCCCCGCGGGTTCCCCTGCTCGTTGATGAGTACGGCGGCATTGTCGTCAAACCGGATGTACGTCCCATCGGGACGGTGGATCTCCTTCTTGGTACGGACGATGACTGCCCTGACCACTTCCCCTTTTTTGACCGGGCTATTGGGGATCGCGTCCTTCACCGTCGCAACAATGACATCCCCAACCCCGGCATAGCGCCGGTTGGAACCCCCAAGGACTCGAATGCACATGATCACCTTTGCTCCCGTGTTATCCGCTACTTTCAGCCGCGTGTATGGTTGGATCATAAAGAACCCCTGCCCTTCCCATCAATCGGGTCATCCTCCTGGTTGTCCTTCTCAGGAACCCTCGCAAATCGCTTGTCGAGATTCTGCTGGGGATCCCTTATTTCCAGAAGAGCTCCGGCAACAGTCAAACCTCTGTTGGCGGGGTAGTCAAGGACCCCACCGCCTCGACGGGGATTGCCTCCCTCCCTCTCTCGAGGATCTGAACCACCCGCCAGCGCTTCTCCTTGCTCAGGGGGCGGGTTTCCATAATGAGGACCTTGTCCCCGACCCGACAGGCGTTTTCCTCATCGTGGGCCTTCACTTTCTTGATGTGGCGGATGGTCTTCTTATACAGGGGATGGCGACGCAACGTCTCCACCCTGACGACCACCGTCTTGTCCATTTTGTCACTCACGACGGTGCCCACCATTGTCTTTCGCTTTTTCCGCCTTTCGGACACCGGGATACCCTCCTTCTCAGCAATCCTACAACCTATATGAGAGAACGGATTGCTTCCTCACACCCGGACCCCCCGTTCGGCCAGAACCGTTTTGATCCTGGCGATGGTCCGCCGGACCTCCCGGACACGCGATGGATTCGAAGCCTTCCCCACCGCCGATTGGATCCGGAGGTTCACCAGCTCCTGGATGGACTGATCAAGCTTCTTCAGGAGCTCTTCGACGCTGAGTTCCCGTAACTCCGCTGCTTTCATACGACAGCTCCTACCAACTCCTTGCGTTTGATGAACCGCGTCTTAATGGGAAGCTTGTGCGAGGCGAGGGTCATCGCCTCCCTGGCAATCTCCTCGGGAACCCCAGCGAGTTCGAACAGGATTCTCCCTGGCTTCACGACGGCGACCCACTCCTCAGGGTTTCCCTTCCCGCCCCCCATCCTGGTTTCGGCTGGCTTCTTGGTCACGGGCTTATCGGGAAAGATCCGGATCCAGAGTTTCCCTCCACGCTTGACGTGGTGGGTGATCGCGCGCCTAGCCGCCTCGATCTGGGCGCTGGTCATCCAGCAGGGCTCCAGTGCCTGGAGCCCATACTCCCCAAAAGCAATCGTGGAGCCGGCGTACGCTTTCCCTTTCATGCGTCCTCTCTGTGCTTTGCGGTACTTGACCTTCTTAGGCATCAACATGTTCCGACGCCCTCCTCACGACCACGCGGGGAGCCTTCGTGGGAATGACCACTGTTTCTGGCAGCTCTTCCTCTGTCGCGATCCTAGGTTTTGCCTCCACCTGGACCTTGGGCTCGGGGAGCACATCTCCCCGGTAGATCCACACCTTGACCCCGATCCGACCGTAGGTCGTCGCTGCCTCAGCGATACCGAAGTCGATGTCTGCTCGCAGGGTCGTCAAGGGGACCCTTCCCTCCCGGTACCATTCGTACCGGGCGATCTCGGCCCCGGCGAGGCGCCCACTCACGGCAACCCGGATGCCCTTCGCCCCCGCGCGCAGGGTACGCTGGACCGCTTGTTTCATCGCCCGGCGATAGGCGACACGGCGCTCGATCTGGCTGGCGATGTTCTCGGCGACCAGAATTGCCTCCAGCTCTGGTCGCCGGATCTCCTGCACGTTCACCTGAACCTGTTTCCCTCCCGTCAGGTCCTCCAGCTCCTTCTTCAGGGCATCGATCCCCGTGCCCCCTCGCCCGATGATAATCCCCGGGCGTGCAGAGTGCACTGTCACCCGCACGCGGTTTGCCGCCCGCTCGATCTCGATCCGGGAGATCCCCGCGCGGGGAAGCTTCTCCCGGATGTACTGGCGGATCTTCAGATCCTCCTGGATGAGGGCGGCCATCTGTTTCTCCGCGTACCACTTAGACTCCCACTCCCGGATGATTCCTAGCCTGAGCCCAACGGGATGTACCTTCTGACCCACTCTCAAACCCCCTTCCAGATCTTCGCCTGCCGTCTACGGCCCTTTGACAGGGCAATCACTCCCGTTCTCGCACCACGATCGTGATGTGGCTGCTCCGTTTCGTCAGGATATCCGCGCGCCCGCGTGCTCGCGGGATCACACGCTTCATAGAAGGCCCGCGATCGACGTAGGCCTCGGCGATCACCAACTCATCCCGGCTCATGGAATAGTTATTCACGGCATTGCTGACCGCGGAGTGCACGACCTTCCGGACAACCTGGGCCGCCCGGTTCGGCAGGTGCGTAAGGATGGCCATTGCCTCCTCTACATCCCTGCCTCGGATAAGATCCACCACACGGCGCACCTTCGTGGGGGAGATTCGGATGTATTTGGCAACTGCACGGGCCTCCATCACTTAGCCTCCCTCAGCCTGCGGGCAGCACAGAGGCCTGCCCTTCTACTTCAATGCCGTTGACCGCTCGGTGTGTGCGCCATGTCCCCGGAAGGTCCGGGTGGGGGCGAATTCCCCGAGTTTATGTCCCACCATCTGCTCGGAGATGTAGATGGGAACATGCTTTCGGCCGTCATACACGGCAATGGTGAACCCCACCATCTCCGGGATGATCGTTGAACGCCGGGACCAGGTCTTGATGACCCGTTTCTCCCCTCTCTTCCGGAGCTCCTGGATCTTCTCCAGAAGGTGCGCATCCACGAACGGTCCTTTCTTCTTCGAACGGCCCATACGCCACCCGGCCTCCTTACTTCCTCCGTTTCACAATGAACTTATCACTGGGGCGGCGTCCCCGCCTGGTCTTATATCCCCTTGTTGGCTTCCCCCATGGGGTCACGGGGCTGGGCATTCCCTCCGGGGACCGCCCCTCTCCTCCCCCGTGGGGATGACTCGCCGGATCCATGGCCACACCTCGTACAGCCGGGCGCCACCCCAACCACCGAGAGCGGCCCGCCTTGCCCAGGGTGATGGCCTCGTGTTCGATGTTGCCTACCTGCCCAATAGTGGCCTTGCAGGCAAGGTGGATCAACCGGACCTCGCCTGAAGGAAGACGCACGTGGGCATAGTTCCCCTCTTTGGCCAGGATCTGCGCCGCGGTCCCTGCTGCCCGGACGAGCTGCCCCCCTTTCCCTGGGACCAGCTCGATGTTATGGATCATCGTGCCCACGGGGATGTTCCGCAAGGGAAGGGCGTTGCCTACCCGGATCTCTGCATCGGGCCCAGACATCACCTTATCCCCTGGCTTCAACCCATCAGGCGCCAGGATATACCGTTTTTCTCCATCCGCATAATGGAGAAGCGCAATACGCGCGGAGCGGTTCGGGTCATACTCAATCGCTGCCACCTTCGCCTCGATCCCATCCTTATCCCGCTTGAAGTCGATGATCCGATACATGCGCTTATGCCCGCCTCCCCGGTGGCGGACGGTCACCCGACCCTGCGCGTTCCTCCCCGCCGACTTCTTGAGCGGGGCGAGCAAGGACTTCTCCGGCTCCTCCTTGGTGATTTCCTCAAACGTGGAGACGGTGAAGAACCGGCGACCAGGTGTGATTGGCTTGAACTTTTTGATCCCCATCTCAGGCATCCCCCCTCATGGCCCACGCATTGCCGTGGGGCCTGAGGATCATGTACTCAACCCCTCAATCTCGATCTTCTGCCCTGGCTTCAGCGTGACGATCGCCTTCTTCATCCCCGGGAGGCGGTAGTAGTGCTGCCCACGCCGCTTGGTGACGCCGGGGATGGTGATGGTGTTCACCTTCACAACGTCCACACCGAAGAGGCGCTTAACCGCCTCCTTGATCATCCCCTTGTTCGCCCGGGGATCCACCTCAAAGGTGTACTTCCCCATTTGCATCAGCCGCATGCTCTTCTCTGTGACGATTGGGCGTCGGATCACCTCTCGATAGTCCATCATCGGCCGAACACCTCTGCGATTCGGGAGAGCGCATCCCGGGTGACCACGATGTTCTCATAGGAAAGGAGATCATGCACATTCAAGGTGGTTGCGCTCAGTACCTTGACGTGAGGGAGGTTGGCGGCGGAGCGCTCCACCCGTTCGTCATGCTCCGCCGTGACGAGGAGCGTCTTCCCTTTCACGCCCAGGTGTCCCAAGACTTCCACGAGCTCTTTTGTGCGCGGCTCGGGGAAGCGAAGCTCCTCGACCACCTTGATCCGCCCTTCCTTCGCCCTTGCGGACAGAATGGAGCGAATCGCCAGGCGCCTGACCTTCTTTGGCAAGGGGAAGGCATAGGAGCGGGGCTTCGGACCGTGGACGACTCCCCCACCAACCCAGAGCGGGGAGCGGATGCTCCCGTGTCTTGCCCTCCCCGTCCCTTTCTGGCGCCAAGGTTTGCGCCCTCCTCCAGCCACCTCTCCGCGGGTTTTCGTACTGTGGGTCCCCAGGTGCCGCCCGGCGAGTTGCCACACGAGTGCCTGATAAACTACCGCAGGCTTCGGCTGAACCTGGAAGACCTCTCCAGGAAGCTCCACTTCCCCGACTTGGTTTCCACTGGTGTTGTACATCGGCACCGTCACCATTGCGCTCCCCCTGCTACGCCCCCGCAGGCTTTACCTTCCGTATCTCCAGAAGCCCGCCCCGAGGGCCAGGGACGGCTCCCTTAACCAGAAGAAGGTTTCGGCCTGTGTCCACCTTTACGACACGAAGGTTCTTCACGGTTACCCGTTCACCACCCATATGGCCGGGCATTCTCTTCCCTGGCCACACCCGTCCCACATTCGAGGATCCGATAGATCCCACTGCCCTGTGCATGAGGCTGACGCCGTGGGAGTCGCGCTGGCCGCCGAACCCCCACCGCTTCATGGCTCCAGCAAACCCTTTCCCCCTCGAGATCCCTGTGATTTCCACCAGATCCCCCTCCCGGAAAAGGTCCACCTTGACCTCGGCACCCACCTCGAGGTGCTCCCCCTCGTCCAGGGAGAACTCGCGGATCACCCGGCGGGGTGCTGTCTTCGCCTTGGCAAAGACCCCGAGCAGGGGCTTGGAAACCTTCCGGCGGGGGATCTCCTCGTAGCCCAGCTGGACGGCGGTATACCCATCCTTCTCTGGCGTTCTCACCCCGACCACCACGCAAGGTCCAGCCTGGATCACAGTCACAGGAACGAGGTTCCCCTCTTCGTCGAAGACCTGCGTCATCCCAACTTTTCTACCCAAAAGCCCAGCCATATCTGACCTCGGATTTCGGATTGCGGATTTCGAATTTCGGATTTTCAAATCCGCATTCCGAAATTCGAAATCCGAAATTCTCAGAGCTTGATCTCGATATCGACCCCCGCTGGGAGGTCCAGGTGCATGAGTGCATCCACCGTCTTCTGCGTCGGGTTCAAGATATCGATCAACCGCTTGTGCGTCCGAATCTCGAAGTGCTCCATGGAGGTCTTATCGATGTGCGGCGACCGCAATACACAGAAGACGCTCCTATCCGTGGGGAGGGGGATCGGTCCAGAGACCTGTGCGCCTGTCCGGCGCGCGGTCTCCACGATCTTCTCCGCGGACTGGTCCAGCACCCTGTGATCGAATGCTTTGAGTTTGATGCGAATCTTC
>JAUQQG010000032.1:0-30991 GCA_030550015.1 bacterium
TCTCATCCCCTTCGCCCTTCCCGGAACCGACGGGAAGATTCACCGGACCGAGGACTACCAGGATAAGCGAGCGCTCGCAGTCATTTTCACCTGTAACCACTGCCCTTACGCCCAGGCCTGGGAAGGACGGTTGATCCAACTCCAACGAGAGTATGCTTCCCGAGGAGTTCAGTTCCTCCTGATCAACCCCAACGATGCTACCAAGTACCCGGAAGATAGTTTCGAGAATATGGTCCGCCGGGCAGAAGAGAAAGGATATCCGTTCCCTTACCTCAGGGATGAGGACCAGACCGTCGCCCGGGCTTACGGAGCCACAAGGACCCCAGAGATCTTCCTATTCGACCAGGATCGGGTGCTAAGATATCACGGAGCTCCGGACGACAACTACGAAAACCCCGCAGCGGTGAGGAAGCACTACCTAAGGGACGCCCTGGAAGCCGTCCTGTCGGGCAGATCCCCCCAGCCTGCCCAAACCCCTCCGGTGGGGTGCACGATCAAGTGGAAATCGTGATCCTCCACTCCGTTCAGGATGACGATATGGTACAATAGGGCAGGAGTAGTGCGCCCGTAGCTCAGGGGACAGAGCGGCTGCCTTCTAAGCAGCGGGTCGGGGGTTCGAATCCCTCCGGGCGCGCCAATTCGTGAACCTGGTTTTCAGGTTTTCGCCCTACACAGGTCCCCAGCGTAAAGGGTTCTTGTATCATCGAATTTCCTTCAAACCAACGGAAGTTGTCGAGGAGGGAAGATGCGTATCACACGGATCGAAGTCTATGGCTACACGTTGACATACATCCATGGTGAGTACAGGATGTCCGGAGGCCGCAGTGTTCGGGAACTCCCATCCACGGTGGTCCGGGTTCTCACAGATACCGGCGTAGAGGGCTGGGGGGAGGTATGCCCGCTGGGTTCCACG
The DNA here is from genome assembly GCA_030550015.1 of bacterium. GTDB lineage: Bacteria > Sysuimicrobiota > Sysuimicrobiia > Sysuimicrobiales > Thermofontiviventaceae > Thermofontivivens > Thermofontivivens primus. The sequence continues at coordinate 914 of JAUQQG010000032.1, forward strand.
TATCTTCCTGCCTTCGCAGAAGGGGCGAGATCCGCGCTGCGCCTACTTGCCCCCGCCCTGATTGGCGCAGATCCTAGGAACCTTTCTGAAGTCCACGAGCGGATGGAATCAGCTCTCAAAGGCCACGCGTATGCCAAGAGCCCACTTGACATTGCGTGTTGGGACATCCTCGGGAAGGTGACTGGCGAGCCCGTCGTAACCCTTTTGGGTGGCAGGAGGCAGGATCGGTTCCCCTTGTATATGGCTGTCCCTATGGGGTCCCCGGAGGAGATGCGGGCCTACGTGCAATCCCGCAAAGCAGAAGGAATCAGAAGGTTCCAGTTAAAGATAGGTGGCAACCCACGGGAGGACGCCGAACGCGTGCGGAAGGTGATCGAGGGAACAGACGAGGGGGATCTCGTGATCGCCGATGCCAATGGCGGGTGGAGGCTTCAAGACGCGATTGGAGCAGTGCGGATGATGGAAGGATATCCCCGGCTCTTCTTGGAGCAGCCCTGCCCTACTCTGGAGGAATGCCGGGCGATCCGAAGGATGACTACCCTTCCAATGATCTACGATGAGCTTGTCACGGACATCCCTTCCCTGTTGGTCGCGATCCAGGAGGGTGGTGCCAGCGGTATCAATTTGAAGATCAGCAGGGTCGGTGGCCTAACGAAAGCACGTCAAATCCGAGACCTCGCTGAAGCCCTGGGGGTTTCCCTTACCATTGAAGATATGTGGGGTGGAGATATCACAACTGCTGCAGTAAGCCACTTGGCTGCTAGCACGCGCCCTGATCTCTTGTTTACCGTTTCCTTTATGAACGATTGGGTTCAGGAGCATATAGCAGGGTACGAACCTCGCTCTGTAGGTGGGTTTGGTAGGGTGCCTATGGGTCCGGGATTAGGGATCCAAGTCGATCTGAAATCCCTTGGAAAACCTCTGCTGAGTATCCCGACAAACGTCTTTTAACCTGAAATTTTGCCGGATTCCTTCTCTCACTGGAGAGAAAGAGAAAAAGATTCACAATCCCTTGGCACGTGTTCTTATGGTATAATGAAATAAACGAGAGCTACGCGCGGGACGATGAAGATCCTTCTCATCCAACCGAGGCGGAGCTCAGGTTTAGGCTTTCACCCCCATGCCCTCGTCGAGCCGCTTGGGCTCGAAATGGTGGCTGGCGCGCTCGACGCACATCAAGTGAGTATCCTGGACCTCCTTCCTTCAGAGAACCTCCAAGCCGCCCTCGAGTCTTTCCGCCCCGACGCATGTGGGATCAGCTGTACCTTCACCGTGGACGTTTATCGAACCTTAGAGATCGCAGCGAAGATCAAAGAGATCCTTCCTCACTGCTTCGTTTTTGTCGGTGGGCACCACGCTACACTGAACCCTATGGATTTCTTCCAAGGATCCGTGGACGCTGTCATCCTGGGAGAGGGCGAGACGATAGCACCTGCGTTGCTCCGGGCCCTTCAGACAGGTGAAGACCTTCGGACCGTTCCCGGCCTCATGCTCTTCACCCCTGAAGGGCCGTACTTCACAGGTTTGCGTTCGCTCCTCGAAGATCTCGATCATCTACCGTTCCCAGCCCGTCACCTCACCGCACCCTACCGCCGTCACTATCACTTAGGACTCAATCCCATCGCCACTGTGGAGACGGCACGGGGGTGCCCGTATCGCTGCAACTTCTGTAGCGTCTGGCGCTTCTACCGGAAGCGCTTTCGCTCCAAGAGCCCAGAACGGGTAATCGCCGAGTTGCTCGCTACGCCAGGATCTCAGGTCCTTTTTACAGACGACAACTTCCTCACGGATATCCGTCGGGCCTTCCGTATCGCGGAGTTGGTGCGGCAGCATAGGATCCGCAAGGAGTTCCTTTTTCAGGCGCGCAGCGACAGCATCGTGCGGCATCCTGAGGTCATCACGGAGTGGCGCAAGGCAGGTCTATCCAGCGTCTTTATCGGTTTTGAGAAGATCGACGATGAGGCCCTGGAGAGTGTCGAGAAGCGCAACAGCGTGGCGAACAATGAGCGTGCCCTGGAGATCCTTCGTCGTCTCAAGATCCGTGTCGTTGCCTCCTTTATTGTGGACCCCAATGACGGGCCAAACGAGTTTTCACGGTTGCGCGCGTACGTCCGACGGCTCCGCATCCGAACACCCACATTCTCTGTGCTCACGCCGCTTCCTGGGACACAGCTGTTTGAAACACTCCGCCAGCGCTTGACCACCACCAATTATGAACTCTTCGATCTCCTGCATGCAGTACTTCCCACGCGCCTCCCCCTCCCGGAGTTCTACCGGGAGATGGCCAGGCTCTATCGTTCTGCTTACCTTGGCCAGTTTGCAAATTGGTTGAGCACTGCTCGTGCGTTAACTGCAGGACTGGTGCGTGGCCGAATCTCTCTGGGACGTGTGAAAGACAGTGTCCTCGCCGGATGGAACCTCTTTAACCCGCGCAGCTACCTTGCCGATCATGCGCGCACGGCAATGGGGTGAAAAATCATTGGGAAAGGAGGGTTCCAGAGATGGCAAACGGACTCATTCTTCATCCATCCCGTTTCAGTGGCCCAGTGGAAACTTCCCATGAGATCGAGCGAGGATCCCTGGCAAAAACCAAAGGACGTCTGCCGGGGTACTTCCACACCCTTGTTGTTGATCGTCTCGTCGACCTTTCGGATCATCTCCTGCGCAATGACCGCCTACGCTCGCTCCTCATGCGTCAGGTCGAGCGGCTCTTGATCCGCTACCTGGAAGAGCAGACCCGCGGTTCCCCCCATCCCAGAAGGGTGGAAGAGGACAAGCGGGACATGCTCCTTGCTTTGGCTCGCTCCATTGACCGGGGTTTGCGGGAGGGGGTGATCTCTCCTCACGTCAGCCGCACGCTCCTCCGCACTGTAATCTTCAACGTAATCACCCGCAGCACCAGGGAGGTCGCAGAGGCCCGCGCCCGTTTTTCTGCAGAGCATGGTGGCTACGGACCACCGGCTTTCCTTGTACTCAGCCCGACGAAGATGTGTAACCTACGCTGCACAGGTTGTTACGCGAACGCAGGTCCATCCCCTGAGAAGCTTGAATGGGAGGTCTTCGACAGGATCATCGAGGAAGCGAAGTCGCTGTGGGGGGTGCGTTTCTTTACTATCTCCGGTGGCGAGCCGTTGATGTACCAGTCACAGGGGAAAGGCATCCTCGATGCTGCCAAAAAGCACTCGGATTGTTTCTTCCTCATGTTCACCAATGGGACCCTGATCACCGACCGTGTGGCAGCCCAGATGGCGCAGGTGGGCAACCTCACTCCCGCGATCTCGCTCGAGGGATGGGAGGCCCGGACAGATGCACGGCGGGGTCCAGGGGTTTATCGAAAGGTCCTCCAGGCGATGGCAAGGCTGCGGGAAGCAGGGGTTCCTTTCGGCATCTCCCTGACCGCCACAAAGGAGAATTGCGAGGAGATTCTCTCCAATGAGTTCCTGGAGTTCTTCTTCGAGGAGCAGAAGGCGCTCTACGGCTGGCTTTTCCAGTACATGCCCATCGGCCGCTCCTATACCCTTGACCTCCTGCCCACGCCTGCCCAGCGGGTGTGGATGTGGCAGAGAACATGGTACTTCATCCGGGAACGCGGGTACTTCCTGCCAGACTTCTGGAACTGCGGGACCGTATCCAACGGGTGTATCGCCGGGGGGCGCGAAGGAGGGTATCTCTATATTGATTGGAACGGCAAGGTGATGCCCTGTGTCTTCGTTCCCTACTCCGCCGTGAACATCCACGAGATCTACCGCAAGGGAGGTACCCTGAACGATGCCTGGGAAGCGCCTTACTTCCAGGCGATCCGGCGGTGGCAGTGGGAGTATGCCCTCGGCAAACAGAGGCTCGAGGACCATGGAAATTGGCTCATCCCTTGCTCCATCCGGGATCACTATGATGTGTGCCGGCGCCTCCTCGATACCTACCACCCGGAGCCCGAGGATGTGAGCGCCGCCGAAGCCCTCCAGGATCAGGGATACTTAGAGGGGATGCTGGCATACGATCGAGCACTAGCAGAAGCCTTCGATCCCATTTGGAGGAGGGAGTATTTGGAGGTGGAGCACGCCAAGAAAAAGGAGGGAGCGGTGTCCGGAAGGTTCTCCGCTTAGTAGGGCTACTCTTCCCTCTCCTTGCTCTCTTCACGCCTCGGGGGATTCCTGCAATCGTCGCGGGAGCGCTCTTGGGAATCCTCCTGATGTTGGAGGGGGGAAGGCTCTTCTATGTGCAGTTCAACGAATTCCTTCTCCGATGTGGGATCCTTCGGGAGAGGGAGCGAAGAAAACTCAGCGCAATTACCTGGTTCGTGCTCGCTTCCTTTCTCCTTGCGTTGTTCGCTTCAGAGAAAGCAGCAATTGCCGCGTGGCTGTATGCCCTCTTCGGGGATTGGATGGCAGCAGTTGTGGGCACGCGCTGGGGAAAGCACCGCAAGGGGGAGAAATCGCTTGAGGGCACTACTGCCAACCTGCTGGCCTGCCTTTTCCTCGCTTTGCTTGTCTCCCCCTCGCTCGAGTTCCCACTCGCCGTGGCGATTGCTGGGGCATTGGTGGCAACGGTGGTAGAGCTTATCCCCCTTCCCCTTGACGACAATTTCACTGTTCCATTCCTGGCCGGGTTTGTGATGCACTTTCTTGAGAGGATACGCTGAGAGAGTTTCTCCAGAGGTGAGAAAACGCCATCCATCGATGTAACCCCAGCAAAATCTCTTGTCGAGATTTTGCTGGGGACCCGTTATGCAAGAGGGGCTCCCAGCAAGCGTCCAAAGACTTTTGTCGGGGTACTTAAATCCCTTGTCAAGCGGAGCAATGTGTGCAAAAATCTGGATCCCAGCGAAGTCTTTTGCAAAGACTTCGCTCGAGCTATGGAGAGGATTGACGCGGAGGGCGTGGGGATCCAAACTGGAACTAGTGAGAGCGGGAAAAGGCCATGCTCCCGGGAGGTCCCTTTTCTGAACAGAAGGCACAGGCAGAGCTTCTGCGGCTCTTAGCCATTCCCAGCGAAACAGGTCATGAGCAAGCGATCATTGCCTACCTGGAGAGTAGGCTGGAAGCTCTGGGACTCCAGACGTTTCGTCAGAAGGTGGCAGAGGGTCGGGAGAATCTGATCTGGACCTCCCATCCACACCCCAAACTCTTGATTACAGCCCACGTGGATACCGTCCCTCTAAAAGAACAGCAGGGGCTTGTGCAGCAGCGGGTGGAGGATGGCTATGTGTTTGGCAAAGGGAGCGCCGATGTAAAGGGAGGGATCGCCGCCCTTCTTCTTGCGCTCGAATCCATGGCAGGCCAGGGGCTGGAAGCCGCCTCAATTGCCGTCGCCTTCACTGTGGACGAGGAACAGGGAGGAGCGGGTTCGAGGGTACTCCCAGAGGCAATCCAGGCTGAGGGCGCTGTCGTGCTAGAGCCGACAGGACTCGCGTTGTGTACGGCACAGGCGGGAAGCCTTGAGGTTCGCATCACCCTGATGGGCCGTTCTGCTCACGGGAGTGCGTTCGAGGCAGGGGAGAACGCGATCCACAAAGCTGCAGCGCTCATTGAGAAATTCCGCTCCTTGCGGTTCGTCCAGGCAACCCATTTCCTCGTTGGGAGCGGAGGATTCAACGTCATGGAGATTCGGGGAGGACAGCATCTTCTTGTGGTCCCAGACCGGTGCGAGCTCTACGTGGATTTCCGGATCCTCCCAGGGCAGGACATTGCCCTGGCCGAGCAGGAGGTCCGTACCCTCCTCTCCCAGGAGGAGGCGGCGCTTGAGGTCCTCGATGTATCCCCACCCTATGCGTTGCGGGGAACCGAGATGATCGTAGAGCTCCTTCAGGAGGCCTGCAAGGAGGTGTTAGGGAGGGAAGCGCCGTTCCGGGGGATGCCAAGCTGGACCGACGCCCAGCACCTCTATTCTGCGGGTATCCCTGCGGTGATCTTTGGACCCGGAGATCTCGCTGTCAGCCATACCCCTTGGGAACATGTTTCCCTAGAGGAAGTCGTGCAAGCAGCGCGCGTCCTCGCCCGGGCTATGGAGAAGACGGCTCTTCTTCCTTCTCCATCCTGATCCAGATCCCCCACTGCCCTACCTTGCGGAACCCAAGCTTTTCGTAGAATCTCTGGGCTTTCGTATTATACTCCCCCACCCAGAGCCCGAACCTGCGGTGTCCTTTGTTCCGGAGAACCTCCAGTCCTGCGAGGCAGAGGCGGGTCCCAATTCCCTGGCCTTGGAAAGGAGGATCCACGGCGAACTCGTGGATCTCCCCGATAGGTTTTCCGTGATGATCCATCCAGCGATCATCTACAGCGATAAACCCAACGGGTTCCCCTCCCAAAAACGCGGCGAGGAATCCATCAGGGGCCCTTTTATAAAGCCACTTCATGTACCCAACAATGTCTGGCGTCCTTCGATACGCGTAAACCTCTATCCCCGCATAGGCACGCCGATAAATCTCCACGAGCACTTTGATCATTGAACGAGGGTCGACGTTCTCGATGACCAGTTCTTCTCCCGTCACGCCGATCCATCACCTTGCTCCTCTTTCTCTGGGGCCCCAGTACACCGACAAAAGTCTTTTGACTCTTGCCCGGGCCCCCTTGAAATACCGGGGTTTCTGGGAAAACCTTTACACCCGCTCTACAAGAACGTTCCGGAGGAGGAAGAGGACGTTGGCCGGACGCTCCGCCAAGCGGCGCATGAAGTAAGGATACCACTGCTCCCCAAAGGGGATATACACACGCACGTTGTATCCCTCTTGGGCGAGGGCCCGCTGGAGGTCCCGCCGTACCCCATAGATCATCTGGAACTCGAACTGGGAAGGCGAAATCCCTTCCTGTGCAGCGAAGGATTTTGCGTGGACAATGAGCTTCTCATCGTGCGTTGCGATGGCTGGGTAGTCTCCGAAGCGCAGAAGGAACTCCATCAAGCGACGGTAGTTCTCGTCCACATCCTTCTTGCGGGGGAAGGCAATGGAGGGAGGTTCCAGGTATGCTCCCTTGACCAGCCTGATCCTGGCACCCTCCTTCACGAGTGCCTCCACATCGGCAGCGCTCCGGTAGAGATAGGCCTGGATGACCACCCCCACGTTGGAAAACCCCTCGCTCCGCATGCGACGCCAGATCCGCAACGTCGGTTCAACAAGTGGAGACTCCTCCATGTCGATCCGGACGAACAGGTTGCGGTGGCGGGCCGCCTCAAGGATCCGGCGCAGGAGGAGCTCGGCAAGAGATTCGTCGATGGCCAGACCGAGTTGGGAGAGCTTGACCGAGAGGTTACAGTCCAGCTTGTGAGTGTGGATCGCCTCGAGGATTCGGATGTACATCGCAGCGGCGCTCTCCGCCAGCTCCACGTTCGTGGTTTTCTCCCCGAGGTAGTTCAGGCTTGCATGGATCCCAAGGCGGTTGATCGAACGAACGGCTTCCACTCCGTCCTCTAGGCTTTCCCCTGCGATGAACCTGCGCGATGCCCGGCGGGCCAGGCCGTTTTGGAGGACGAAGGACTGGACACGAGCATTCACGGATAACGCGATGAAGAAGCGCCTCAGGAACATCCCTCATTGTATTCGGCCTTCGGCCCCGAATTCCTCTCGAGCATACCGAAGGTGGGAACTAGGCTACGAGGAGGCTTACCTTGAGCCGTCCACGGAGGATCCGAATCGCTTCCTGGATCTGCCGATCCAACTCTGTGCCAATGGTCTCCGGCGGGGTCGTGACAACCACATCGGGACGAATCCCGACGCCATCTACCTCCCTTCCTCGGGGTGTTAGGAACCTCGCCACGGTGAGCTTCAATCCTGAGCCGTCTGGGAGCCGACGGATGACCTGCACCGTCCCCTTCCCCAGGGTTCTGGTCCCCACGATGGGAAAGCCAGCATCCTGCAGGGCTCCTGCCACAAGCTCTGAGGCGCTCGCGCTCCCCCCATCCACGAGGACCACCACATTACCTGCGAATTTGAACACCTCCTTGGTCGCCATATAGGACTTCCTCGTATTCCTTGCATCGACCAGGGTCGTCACAACCCCTTGCTGAATGAATACGCTCGCCACCTTCACAGCTTCTTCAAGGATTCCGCCGGGATTCCCTCGCAGGTCCAGGATCATACCGCTCGCCCCTTTGGAAGCCAGCCGTTGGGCGAGACGCGAGATCTCCTCCCCCGCGCCCTCTTCGAATTCAGGAAGGGCGATGTAGCCAATGGACTCTGTGAGCATGCGAGAGGAAGCGACCTGTGGCGTGATCACTGCCCGCACAATGGTCACCTCCCAAATCTGGGCCCGCCGCCCTACCCTGAGTCGTACGGCAGTTCCAGGGGCCCCCCGGAGTCTCTGGACAACTTCCTGGGGATCCATCTGGTCTGTCGGAATCCCATCAATGGCCAGAATGACATCTCCCGGTTGAATCCCGGCTTGGTCGGCTGGGCTCCCGTCGAAGACCTGGATGACCCTAGGCTGGGGGCGGTCAAAGGAGAGGACAACACCTATCCCGCCGTAACTCCGGTCCACCGGGCCTTCCCCGAGCTCGATCCTTGGGTAGAAAGCGCTGTACCGGTCGTTGAGCGCGGACACCATCCCCATGATGGCAATGTGCGCGGCCCGTTGGGGAGTGATCCTTCCAGAGGTTCTTGTCAGGGCCTGGCGGATCAACGCATGGATGAGCTCGAGATCTCGGGAGATCTGGCCTGATAAGTTTTCGGCGATCATGTAACCATGGCTACGCAAGGCGCTGTATGCCTCCCGGACGAGCTCTGCGGGGGTGGGTGGGTGGAGGTGCTGTTCGAGAATCAGACGATAGGCCTCATCGAAGGTTTTGACGGCAAGGTCAGCCTCCGAGGACACGCCCTGGCCAAGAGCTGCAGAACTCACCAGCACAAGAACGAGAAGGAAAACAAGCAATACCTTCCACCGCATGAGCATCACCCTAGGCATTCCAGGAAATCTCCCTCCCTGATGTACAGGTCACGGCTAGCTACAAGCATCCATCAGGCTTCTGTGCGAGTCAATGTATTTGGTGAATCCAGGCCCGGGAGAGGAGAAGGGCGCCCAAGAGGAGTGTCAACGCCACTCCCCCTGCCAGGGCGCTGACCTCTGTAGGCTTCCGCTCCCACCCTACCACCCACCCGAGCTGCCGGTAGACCTCCCGGAGTTCGCGCGCGGAGGAGACATGGAAGTACTTCCCCTCGGTGATCTCGGCGATCTCTTTCAAGGTCTCCTCATCGAGGCGAACCCAGATCGCCCTCCCCCCTAAGTCCAGGAGGGTCCCCTCGGGCCTCCCGATACCCACGGTATATACCTTGACCTTCTGTTCCCTGGCGATCTGGGCGGCATCCCTGGGAGGGATCCCGCGGTTACTCTGGCCGTCGGAGAGGAGCACAACGACTCCTGGGGGAACATCGCCCTGTGGTGGGGAGGGCGGAGTCAGGGGGTCATCCGGCCTGTTCCTCCCGGGCATTGCCCAAACGGCCTCCAGCAACCCATCCCCCACGGCGGTGGCGAACTCTGTGAACAACCCTTCAATAGCCTCGATGACCCGGTCATGATCCGTGGTGGGGGGGACTACAAGCGTAGCGTAGCTGCTGAACGTAACCAGTCCTACAGGCAGTCCCCTGGGGAGGACACGGACGAACTCCTTTGCCGCCGTCTTCGCCGCCTCTATGCGGTTCGGGCGCATGTCCGTCGCAAGCATACTCCGGCTGATGTCGATCGAGAGCATCACCGTCGTCTTCGTGGAAGGGATGGGAAGAGGAGCCACTGGTCTTGCAAGGGCGAAGAGCACGGCAAGCAAGCTCATCAGGAAGGTTGCGGCCGGAAGATGACGGCGGAGGCCCCTCCGCTGCTGCATGGCAAGGGTAAGGAGCGGCACCTGAGTGTGCAGCACTGCTGCCCTCCCCTGAGTGCGAAGGGCCCACCAGTATCCTCCCGCTAGGGGTAGGAGGAGGAGGCTCAACCACAACATCTGTGGGCTCTGTAGCTCCATCTCCCTCACCACCTTGGTTCCGTTTCCCTTAGGGGATCCTCCGGTACCACATCAAGGAGAGCGCGCCTCCTGCAAGAGCAAAGAGCCCGGCGAGCCCAGCAACCAGGTGGGTGACCTCCGCTTTCTTCCGCTCCCAGCGGATGGTCCAAGGGAATTGACGGAGGGCTTCCTTTAACCTCTCTCCCTCCTGGTACGGGTAGTATCCCCCACCAGACCTCTTGGCGATCTCTCGAAGGGTGGTGGCGTCGAAGGGAACTAGGACGAGCTGGTTGTTGTAGGGCATCACACTCCCCTCAGGGGTCCCGATTCCAACCGTGTAGATGGGCACTTTCACCCTGGCGGCAAGCTCAGCTGCCTCTACAGGGTTCGGCCCGATATTGCTCACCCCATCTGACAACAGGAGGATCGCTGCCTTGGGTAGGTCTTCGCCTGTCGGGAGGTTCAGTGCACCAGTCCTTCCCATCTCTTCTAAGAGTTGCCCGCGGTCAGGGAGAACGCGAAGGGATTGAAGGATCGCGGACCCGATGGCCGTCCCCTCTAGCGGCTTGAGCTGCTCTAGGGCTTCCCGGACCTTCGAGCGGTCGTCTGTGGGCCGGACGAGAACTGTTCCGTAGTCGCTGAAGAAGGTGAGACCGATCTTCACCGACCTAGGGATCGTCCTCAACACCTCCTCCACGAGCCTCTTGGCCGCTCCGAGGCGGTCAGGTTGAAGGTCCTGGCCCATCATGCTCTTGCTCGTATCGATTGCTATGACAATTGCGGAACGATTCGCAGGTAGGGGGATCGCCGCCACCGGCCTGGCTAGGCCAATGAGGAAGAGGATGGCTGCAAGAAGGTAGAACATGTCTGGGAGGTCCCGGTGTATACGGAGGGAGGATGACCATAGCTTGGGCCAGAGGTGGGTGTCGGCAAGCCGGGTGCGGACCCTCTCTCTCCGGCGGCCGAGCAAGATGTACCCCCACAACAGAAGAGGGATACTCCCAAGGCTCCAGAGCATTCGAGGCCAAGTGAACTCCATGTGAAAAACCCTCCCGGTGGATTCAGCCGGCCCTCAAGCGGCTTGCAGGCACTGGCCTGCGTCCCTTCCGGTAATTGATGAAATGGATCAGCGGGTGCAAGAGAGACTCCGAAGTGACCAATTGCAGGACGTCCACCCCGGATCTGCGGAAGACGTCTGAGATGGCAGTTTCCTGGGCGGCAACGGCATTCCGGTAGGCCTCCCGCACCGCAGGATCGCTAGTATCCACCCACACCATGGCCCCCGTCTCCGGATCCTTCAAAGTCAACCCGCCCACATCTGGAAGCTCCCGTTCCACAGGGTCGATGATCCACACGGCGATCACATCATGGCGCCGGGAGAGTTCCAGGAGGGCGCTCCCCCAGTCGCCCGAGTCGAGGAAATCCGAAACGAGGAAGAGGAGGGCACGGCGGCGGAATAGACGAGCAGCTTCCCGCAGGAAGTCCCCTAACTGTCTACTTCTCTCCCTCTCCTGCCCCTTCTCGGGGAGAGCAGGACGGGCCGGTTGGCCCAGGATATCAAGGATGCGCAGCACATGCCGTCGCCCGGTCCGCGGCGGGAGGAGCCGTCGATCTGGAAAGGTCAGCAATCCCACTTTGTCCCCATGCCGGGTCATGAGGTAAGCAGCAACACCCGCGAACTCTGTAGCCAGGTCCGCCTTGAACCGGCGGCGCGTACCGAACTCCATGGAGGGAGACCGGTCCACCAGGAGCCACCCAGTGATCTCACGTTCCTCCCGGTACTGACGGACGAACAAACGGTCCATCCTCGCAGTGACATTCCAGTCGATGCGACGGACTTCATCGCCAGGCTGGTACTCCCTGACCTCCGCGAGATCGAGGCTGGGGCCGTAAAAGAGGCCAGTGTACTCCCCGAAAAAGAAGCCATCCAGGCGTCGGATGACCTTAAACTCGAGGCGCCTCAGCACCTGCTCTGGTGTCTCCATAAGGATCCCCTAGGTGAACCTTTGGCATCGGGACGGCGGAAAGTACCTGCTCTACAAGGTGATCGGGAGAAACTTCCTCGGCAAGAGCCTCGTAGGAGAGAACCAACCTGTGGCGGAGGACCTCCGGGGCGAGATCCCTCACATCCTCGGGGAGCACATACTCTCTTCCCCGGATGAGCGCCAGTGCCTTGGCCCCCAGGATAAGGTTCACAGACGCCCGTGGGCTAGCCCCGTAGCTCATGTACTTCCGGATGCTATCGAGCCCATACTGGTGGGGATAGCGCGTGGCGTTGGCGAGGGTGACAGCGTACTCGATGACCCGTGGGTCCACGTATACCGCATCGGCGACCTTCTGCAGGTGCAGGAGGTCTTGGGCTCGAATCACCGGCTGGACTTCGGGCATCTCCAACGTGACACGCTCTACCACTGAGACCTCCTCATGGAAGCTCGGGTAGGTGATCACCACCTTGAACATGAACCGATCCACCTGTGCCTCGGGGAGAGGATAGGTCCCCTCACTTTCAATGGGATTCTGGGTTGCCAAGACGAGGAAAGGGTCGGGGAGCCTGAATGTTTGCTTGCCGATGGTCACCTGGCGCTCCTGCATTGCCTCGAGAAGCGCCGACTGAACCTTGGCCGGTGCACGGTTGATCTCGTCGGCGAGGATAAGGTTCGCAAAGATGGGACCGAGCTCTGTCTCAAAGGTTCCGGCTCTCTGGTTGAAGACCCGCGTGCCTATGAGATCTGCGGGAACAAGGTCGGGCGTGAACTGGATCCGTTTGAACTCACAGTCGATAACCCTGGCGGTGGTCTTGATGGCCAGCGTCTTGGCCAGTCCTGGGACGCCCTCGATGAGAATGTGTCCCCGTGCGAGGAGCGCTACGAGGATGCGCTCCAGCATCAGATCCTGTCCTACAATCACCTTTTTGATCTCATAGAGGACCTGACGCATGGTAGCGGAGCTCTGGATGTACACATCGAGAGGATAAGTAGGTTTCGCTGGGCTTACAAGCGGGGACTCCATCTGGGCAGGCTCAAGGTCCATGGTCCTCCCTCCTTGTTTACTGACATGCTAGCATCCTCCCATTCTCACCGTCAAGGTAAGGAAAATTGTCCACTTGACGGTAGGAGATCCTCATCCTAAAATCGAGCAAGGAAATGGCCTCAGCAAAAATTTGCTGGGGATCCAGATCTCGAAGGGGGACCGGCAAAAGGCAAAAAGCCTTTTGTCGGGGCAATGAGAACCATGGCCGAGGGGAGAATGCTGTACCTGTCCTCATAAGAATCCCCACACCAACATTCCTCAACACAGGATCCACCTCCTCTGCGCCACCCTCTTCCGGCGATGGTCCCTCGATAAACCAGGAAAGAGAACTATCCATGGCCCTAGCTGAGCCAATTTCTGCAGTGCTCTCCAAGGGACGTCACCTGTTCGAGCGGGAACGGGTCCTTGGGCCACTCTTAATCGCCCCTGCTTTCCTCTATATTGTCCTCCTAGTGGGCTTCCCGTTCATATTCGCCATCTACCTCAGCATGACCGATGCCACCACAGGGAACCCGTATGCCTCTTTCATTGGGCTACAGAACTTCATCGAGGTTGTGCAGAGCCCTGTCTTTCGCAGGGCGTTGAAGAACACCTTCGTGTTCACGATTTCCTCCCAGGTGCTCGTTATTGTACTCGCCAAGATCTTGGCCCTCGCTCTCAGTAAGAACTTCCGGGGAAAGGGGATCGTTCTCTTCCTTATCCTGCTCCCCTGGGTAGCTCCCATCTCCCTAGCGACCATTGGCTGGTTATGGATCTTCCACGCCCGCTTCAGTATCATCGACTGGATCCTCCGCGCCGCCGGTCTCCTCCCTCCCAACGCCAACATGTTCTGGCTTGGGAGGCCGGATCTCGCCATGATCGCTGTGATCACTGTGCATGTCTGGAGGATGCTGCCCTTCTCCACGGTGATTCTGCTCGCAGGGCTTACCTCGATTCCAAGGGATATTCTGGATCAAGCGGAGGTTGACGGGGCGGGGTTCTGGCGCAGGCTTTTCCAGATTACCATCCCCCTCCTCCTCCCCGTCATCAGCGTGGCGATCCTCTTCGGAACAATCTTCACCTTTACGGATATGGCTGTGGTCTACGTCCTGACCCGCGGCGGTCCCTTTGACACGACTCAAGTCCTGTCGAGTCTGGCCTTCTTCAAGGGGATCGTGGGAGGGAATCTCGGGGTGGGAGCAGCCATCTCCCTCTTTCTGTTTCCGGTGCTGCTCTTCGTAGCGGTCTTGATCTTGCGGCTCGCCCGCCGGGTGGAGGTAGTCTAATGGACCAAGTGCTGCTTCCCCGCAGCCTAAAGCGATTTGGTTTCCAGAGCGGTCACTTCCTTGTGCTGGGAGCGTTCGTCGTCTTTACTGCCCTCCCTTTCGCCTGGATGCTCATCACTGCGTTCAAACAGAACACCGACCTCTATAACCCCATGAACAATCCCTTCTGGTTCAACGAGCCACCCACTTTGGATCAGTGGCGCTACGTGTTCACAAAGACGATGTATGCTAGGTGGCTTCTGAACACGGCCTTCGTCGGGGTCATGGTCGTGGGGATCACTCTGCTCCTGGCGATCCCAGCCGGGTATAGCCTGGCGCGCTTCCTGGGACGCTGGGGGGAGCAGCTAGGGATTGGGATCTTCCTCGTCTACCTCATCCCTCCAACCTTGCTGTTCATCCCGATGGCGCGGGTGGTAACAGCACTTGGCCTGCAAAACACCCTCTGGTCGCTCGTGGTCACCTATCCTACGATCACGATTCCCTTCTCCACCTGGCTGTTGATGGGGTTCTTCAAGTCCATCCCCCGGGACCTTGAGGAGGCTGCCCTCGTCGATGGCTATAGCCGGCTTGGGGCATTCCTGAAAATCGTCCTCCCCCTCGCTGTCCCAGGGATCATCACAGTGGTCATCTTCAGCTTTACCCTTTCTGCCCAGGAGTTCGTTTATGCCCTGACCTTCGTGACCGCTACGGCACAGAAGACCGTGAGCATTGGAGTTCCCTCCGATATGGTCCGTGGAGACATCTTCGATTGGGGGCCGCTGATGGGGTCCGCATTCCTCGCAAGTGTCCCTGTAGCCATCCTCTACTACTTTGTCCTGGACCGATTCGTCTCAGGGTTCACCGCCGCTGGGGCGATTCGATAGGGAACGCATGCGGAACTTGTTGGACAAGATCTCGCCCGGGGGATACGACAAAGAGCAAAAGGCGTCTTGAGGAGGTATGCGAGCAGAAGAAAGGCACGATAAAAGGGGGGTGGATGTCATGAAAGAGAAAGAAGAGGTCCGATGGGTGCAAGTTTCGGAGGGGAAATGGCGGCGCCTCACCAGGAGGGAGTTCCTCAAGGTCGTTGGGGTTGGCGCTGCTGCGGCAGGCTTCGGTCCTTTCATGTTTACAGAGAAGACCGCGGCCCAGCCAGTGAGGCTCAGGGTCCTCCTGTGGCGGCACTTCGTTCCACCATACGACGAGTGGTTTGACAAGGTCTTTGCTCCACGCTGGGGCGCCAAGAACGGGGTTCAAGTTGTGGTGGAACACGTGGGACTAGCGGATCTTCCGGCCATTGCGGCTGCCGAAGCCTCCCGCGTCGCTCGCGGTGCCGATCCCGGCCACGACCTCATCCAGCTACTGAGCCCTCCTGCAGCCCTGGAGCCTCAGGTTGACACCGACGCCCATCGCGAGGTGATCGAGGAGCTCGTGAACAACAAGAAAGTAGGACCCTATATCCCCCTAGCCCGGGCGAGTACCTATAACCCCGTCACCAAGAAGTACTTCGGGGTCTCTGATAACTTCGTCCCGGATCCAATTCACTACCGTGCGGACCTGTGGAGGCGCGCGGCGTTTAGGGTCACCGGTCCCGAACGGGTGCCTTCCAAAGGTCCAGTGACCTGGGAACACGTCCGTTTGGCGGGAAGAGAGCTCAAGAAATTGGGGAATCCCGTGGGCCTTGGTCTCTCCCAGGAGATTGATACCAACATGTTCCTCCGTGCGCTGATGTACTCCTGGGGAACCTCGGAACAGGACGAGGGGAGCAACGTGATCATCGATGTGCCCCCCTATAGGCAGCGGACCATCGACGCCCTGAAGTTCGTCAAGGCCCTGTACGAGGAGGCCATGTTCCCGGGTGTCTTCGCCTGGACAGCCGCCTCCAACAACGAGGAGTTCCTCGCAGGGAGAATCTCCATCGCGATGAATGCCATCTCCATCACGCGAACGGCACAGGCGCTCGCGGCGGAGGCGCTGAAGCGCGGAGAGGACCCTGACCGTTCCCCCGCGGTGCAACTCGCCAGGAATACCGAGATCACCGAGCGCGCACCGGCTGGGCCTTCAGGCGCCCGGGGTCTGGAGCATGTCATGGGGGTCTACATTATCTGGAAGAGCGGGAACCGCCGCGTCATCGATGCGGCTAAGCAGTTCCTCGTTGACCTGATCCTGAGCTATGACCCGGATGTCGCCACGCGAGCTGGTTGGGGCCCTGGGAAGTTCCATGCCAGCCAGGCCTACGACTATCCGACGTTCCAGAACGCCATCTCCAAGGCCAAGCGCTTGGCCTACCTCACCAACGATCCTGTCTCCAAAGCAGCCGGCGATCGCCCCGACAAGCTCGCCACTATCGAGACAGCCTACGAGTGGGCCTATAATGTGGGATGGCCCGGGCCCTCCAACGCTGCCATTGACGAAGTGTTCAACACCTTCATCATCCCCGTGATGTTCGCACGGGTTGCCCAAGGGATCGATACGCCAGAAAGGGCCCTCGACAGCGCCGCGGCAGAGATGCGCCGCATCTACCAGAAGTGGCGAGCCCAGGGACTTGTCGGAGGAAGACGTTAAAATCAGGCCTACAGAGTTACGGATGGAAAGGGTGTCGCTAGCGGCCGCGGGGGTTTAGTGAAAATTCCCGGCAAACGTGCCTTTTGCCGGGTTGCGTGAGAGGTCTTTTTGATTCTGGACTGCCATAACAAAAGAGACGCAGGCTTTCTCCGACTTTTCACCGTCTTTGGCTACACCGCCGGTTCCTACTGCCTGCCAGCCGTTCTCCGGAGTTACCCCCGAAGTACACTTAGCCGCTTTCGGAGTCCACGTATGTAGCTTTTGAATCGGCTACTTCGCCGTTAGGCCTGCGCCTCTACGCACAACCTAGCATAGTCTCCAGGAGGCCGTCAATAGGGAACGTCTGTTCAAAACTTAGCGCAGGAACCGTGTGAATTTTTCAGCAAGCGCGACGAACGCGGCAAAGCCTCCAAACTGCGCCAACGCAACTTTGTGCATCTTGAGCTGTTGGCGGACCCGCTCGAACTCTTCTCTGTGGACCATCTGCGGAAGGTTTTCCTTCCCGTTGGGAGGGACCCTCGGCTTGAGGTTCTTGCGCAGGTTCCGCTCGTGAATCAGGACCTGCCGGTGTGCCTCTAGCTCTCGGGCAACCTGCCGCTTGGCCTGGATCAGTGCTTCTCGATGAGCACGCATGGTCCTCACCCCTTCCGGCTCCACCCTATCCCGGAGAGGTGCAAAGGACCATCGGCTCCAAGCCTGAAATTCCTATAGGGCCAATACGGATTTCAAATCGGGTGAAGAACCGATTGACAACTGCGGGTAGACCCTATTACGAGTCAAAGGCCCCTCCGGCATGCGACATTCGCCTGCCAGAGGAGCCAGGAAGTCACTTCGTTCGCCAGGCGCGTTGCCGCCTCTGCGACCATCAGCGCGGAGACGGAAGGTGGGGGGACCTTTGGCGCACTGGCTCCGTACGGCGCATCCAACGGCGCCTCAGGAAGGGAGTGGGAAATCCGTTCACGAAGGGCTATGCACAGGTGGATAAACGCCCTCGTCTCTTCAGCGAGCGAGGTCGCTCGACCCCGTGCAAGTTCATGTGTGGGGAAATCTTCCCTCATCTTCTCAATAGGCTCAAGCAGGTACCCCGCATTGACCTTGAGACCATCAAGAAGCGGGATGAGGAGTTCCTCTCCCTGGGCATGCGATTCCTGCCACGACGCCTGCGGGTAGGGTCGTTTTCCTGTATACGCAATCTCTCTGGAAAGGCGACGGAGGTCCTCCGCCAGCTTCCGGATCTCCTTGGTAAGAAGGAAGGTTTCGATGATGTCCATTTTGCCGATTCTTCGACTGTGCTCTGCAACCCCAGCAAAATCCCTTGTCGAGATTTTGCTAGGGACCCCGTTGTTTCAAGAGGGGCCCTCAGGTACTTAGAGCTTGTAGCCGATGTTCCGGAGGAATTCCTTTCGCTTGGCCACGTCCTCCTCTGTCTCGATGCCCTTTGTGCGCAGGCCATCGATAACCCCCAAGATTCCCCTCCCCTGTTCGGTCTCTGCCAAGACAACCTCAACGGGGTTTGCTGTCGCGCAATAGATGTGGCAGACTTCTGGAACCTGCTTGATGGTGTTCAGCACATTAATTGGGTAAGCATTGCGAAGGAGGATCAAGAAGCAGTGCCCGGCCCCCAGCTCCAGGGCGTTGCGTTTGGCCAGCTCGACGAGCTCATCATCGGTCCCGCTCGCCCGCACAAGGGCCGGTCCCGAGGACTCGCAGAATGCCAGTCCGAACTTGATCCCAGGGACGGAGGTGACTAATGCTTCGTGGAGATCCTCGACAGTTTTGATGAAGTGAGACTGCCCGAGGATCAGATTTACCTCATCCGGTTTCTGGATCTTTACCGTCACAAGCTCCATACCTGGACCTCCCTTCTCTAATTTTGTAGAAGTTTATGCCTAAAAATTTCTCCATTCTTATCGGCTTGACGAGGAAGTTGGATATTCACGTTCGGCCACAGTTCTTGGACCACCTTCTGCGCAGCCAGTTGCCCCTGGTGGATGCAATCTGGTATCCCCACCCCGCGGTAGGCTGCGCCCGCAATGTGGAGTCCTGGGAAATGGGTGAGCTCCTCTTCAACGCGTGCAACCCGGGAAAGGTGCCCAGGGGTGTACTGGGGCATCGCCCGGTGCCATCGTGTGATCCAGGAGAAAAGTGGACGGCCCTTGATGGAGAGGAGAGGAGCGAGAGTTTCCTCGACGATGGCGACTATCCGCTCATCGTCCTGGTTCAGTGCTTCCTCCCTTCCGAATTCTCCCACATAAGCCCTTAGGAGCACGGCCCCGCTTGGTACCCTCCCTGGCCACTTGGAAGAGACCCATGTACACGCGGTTACAGCCCCCCTCTCCTCTCGCGAAACGAGAAAGCCGCTACCGGATAGAGGGTGCTGGATCTCTTCCCGTCTGTAGGCAAGGGATATAGTAGCTGTAGAGGCATAGGGAATCGTCCAGAGGATCTCTGCCACATGAGGGGCTAACGAGGAGAGGAGTTCTGCGGCAGCAAAGGCAGGGATGGTAAGAAGGACGGCATCTGCATCGAGGGCGGTTCCATCGGTCAGCTCAACCGTATACCCCAAGGATCTCCTCTTTAGAGAGCGCGCGGCAACACCTATCTGGATGTCCACATCGTGAAGTGACGCCCTGAGGCGATCCACAAGATCCTGTAACCCCCCTGCAAGGGTGAGGAAGGAAGGGGATGACCTCGTTCCCTTTCTCCTCGCTTGCATGCGCAGGGCACCAAGGAGCAACCCTGGTCCAGAGCGCATCAACTCCACGAGGTAAGGGGCTGCGGCTAGCACACTCAACTCCTCAGGGTTCCCGGCGTAGATCCCTGCAATCAAAGGTCCGGCGAGGCGATCCAGGGCGGCCTGCCCTAGCCGCCTGCGAATGAGGGCTCCCACACTCGTGTCCTGTTCATCGAGGCGAAGAGGAATGAAGGGCTCAAAGAGCATTCGGGCTTTCTCCAATAGGGAGAACAGAGAGCTCTGAGCAAGGGATCTGAGGTCTCCGACGATCCCCATGAGGAACTCCTCAGGGAGAGGGTGGAGGCGGCCTCGATGGAGGATGTAGACCGGTTGTTTTTCCTGAGCGATGAGTTGGTCCCCAAGCCCCAGGCGGTGGCAGAGGTCGGTTGCCCAAGGCTTTATGGCCAGGAAGGAATCCGGCCCAGCTTCCACCAGGAACCCGTCCTGGCGAATGGTGAGGATCTTACCCCCTAAGCGTGCCTCCTTTTCGATGAGGGTGCACCGCACGGGGAGGTGATGTTGGCGAGCAAGGGACTGCACCTCCAGTGCTGCGGAGAGCCCTGTGATGCCACCTCCGACGATAACAACGTGTCGCATAGCCATAGAAGAGGATTCCCTGGGACGATCTCCTCACCCTTCTTGGAGGGCTCCCAGGACAATGTCCGCCAGCGCTGCAATGAAAGCGGGACGGTCGTTCAGGGAGGGTGCCCTCCGGAATCGCATCCCTAGCTCCTCTGCCACTCCCCTCGCCTCGATATCCAAGTCATAGAGGACCTCCAGATGGTCAGCGACAAACCCCACAGGGCAAACGAGGACAGAGGTGGCGCCCTCCCTCCTGAGCTCCTTCAATACCTCCCCCACCTCCGGCCCAAGCCATGCCTCTTGTGTCCTCCCTGCGCTCTGGTAGGCAAGGGTCCAGCGCAATCCCCCACATTCCTTGCTCACAAGCTCGCAGGTGCGCAGGAGCTCCTTTGGATAGGGATCCCCCTCCTGGAGGACTCTTTGAGGGAGGCTGTGGGCCGTGAACACCACAGTGACCTCCCGCTCCGGGAAGGAGACCAGGGCCTCTTGGACTGTCTCAGCAACGGCGGCGATGTATCCCGGATGATCGTGCCAGGAACGGATGTAGTGGAAGCTCAGGTCCCAAGGGGAATCTCGCCTGGCCTCCTCGGCAAGGCGGATATACTCTCCCACGCTCATAGCAGAGTAGTGGGGGGCCATGGAGAGAGCGACCGCCTTGCGGATCCCGTCCTTGGCCATGGAGGAGACGGCTTCGGAGATGAAAGGAGGGCTGTGACGCATCCCTACATAGACACGTGCCTCCACACCCGAGCTACGGAGGTTTGCTTCCAATGCGGCTGCCTGCCGGTACGTGATCTCTAGCAGGGGGGACTTCCCCCCAATGGCCTGATACCGTGCGACGAGCTCTTTGAGGAGCTCGGGACTAGGCTTGCGCCCTCCGCGGATATGGGTGTAATAGGGCTCCACTTCTTCCAAGGAGCCCGGGCTGCCATAGGCCATGAGGAGCACGCCGATCATGGATTGCCTCCTTCCGGAGAGGATGTGTGCACCAACTCTACAAGCCTGCGGAGGTGGTCGACGGGCGTTTCTGGGAGGACGCCGTGGCCGAGGTTAAAGATATGTCCAGGGCGGCCTCCGGCCCTCCTGAGGATGTCGCGCGCGTTCCGCTCTACCTCCTCGAACGGACCCAAGAGCACCGCAGGATCAAGATTCCCCTGAATGGCATGGTGGTCCCCGATCCTCTCCCAGGCATCATCGAGAGCGATGCGCCAGTCCACTCCAATCACGTCAACTTCCATGGTTGCAAGGAGTGGCAAGAGCCCCGCCGTCCCTGTTCCGAAGTAGATGACGGGCGCGCCAGTCTCTTTGCAGTGAGCCAGGATGCGGGTGAGGTAGGGCAACACTTTGGTGGCATAATCGAGAGGGCTCAGTGTCCCCACCCAGGAGTCAAATAACTGGACGAGGTGCGCACCTGCCGCCAGTTGGGCGCGAAGGTAGAGGGTTACGGCGTCGCCCAGGAGCTCCATCAGGCGTTCCCAGGCCGCAGGAGCCTTGTACATCATCGCCTTCGTCCTGGTATACTCCCGCGTCCTTCCCCCTTCCACGAGGTAACACGCAAGAGTGAAAGGTGCTCCTGCGAACCCGATGACGGGGACAGGGCAAGACCTTGCCAAGAGGCGGATCTCCTCCAGGACAGCCTCCACCATCCCATCGGGCTCGAAGGGCTTGAGGGTCTGCAGATCTGCTTCAGTCCGGATGGGTCTCTGCACCACAGGTCCGATCCCTTCTTGCAACTCGTAGCGCACTCCAAGACCCCCAAAGGGGGTCGCAAGATCTGCGAACACAATCGCCCCATCTACTCCCAGGCGGTCCACCGGAAGAAGGGCAACCTGCGCTGCCAGCTCGGGTTGGGCGCACAGCTCGGTGAAAGAGTACCTCTTGCGCAGCGCCCGGTACTCCGGGAGATATCGCCCGGCTTGCCGCATGAACCACACCGGGGTATAGTCCACAGGCTCGCGTCTGCAAGCCCGAAGCAGACGGTCATTCATCGCACTGCCCCCATCACCTTCCTACTATAGCATAATCTGGGCAGAAGCCTCCCACGACTATTTCTTGGCACACCGGGGTATTCTATATATAGTAACCAAGAACCGTATGGGGGTGGTGGATATGTTACGTAGGTTCTTGATCTTCATCGTCTTTTTCATCCCTGTGATTGCCCTAGCGCTTGGCACCGCTGGCACCTCCGCGCAGACACCCACAGGAAGTTCCCAACCTCAGAAGGTGGTTGAGAGGACGGTGACGACCGATGCCCAAGGGAATACCATCGTGACTGAGCGAACGTTCGTCGGCGGGAAGCTGGTCAAGGAGGAGATCACGGTAAGGTCTCCGCAAGGCGTCCTCATCGCCAAGCTGGAGATCTCCTACGATCCGACAAGCGGGCAGGTCGTCAAGCGGGAGGCTACAGTCCAGACCAACGCCATCCCGGCATCCATCCAAGAGACCCTCGGCTCCCTTGGCATCTCCTTCCCCCAGGGAACTCCTGTAAAAGTTGAGCAGAAACTCCAGAACGGCCAGACCATCGAACTGGAGGTCACATTCATTCAGAACGGAGTAAAAGTGGAGCAGGAGTTCAAGCTCATTAACGGCAAGTTGACGCTGGTGGGAGAAGAGCGGGAAGCATTGCATGAGGAAGATGACGACGATCACAGCGCAGGAAGCGTAAACCAGGGGTCAGGGAGCAACCGGGGAAGCCGGGAGGACGCAAAAGGAAAAGATAGGCACGAGCAAGAGAAAAGGGAAGACAACGATCACGAGGAAGAGGACGATTAGCAAGCTTTTGGCAACTGAGATCGTGGGGCAGGTTTGGCCCTTGGGGTTCATGCGCGAAGGGTCCAAACCTGCCCTTCTCGCTTGTGCCACTTTCTCTTGTTTTTCCTTTTCCATGTATAATATACTCAGTGACGATGGTGATCCGTGTCCCTCCCGGGCAGCGCGTAACCGAGAAGTGGCCGGTGCTTCATTACGGCTCCATCCCTCCCTTTGATCCGCAGCGATGGGACTTTCGCATCTTTGGTGAAGTGGAGGAACCCCTCCGCCTCTCTTACGAAGAGTTCATGGCTCTGCCGAAGAAGGTGATCACCTGCGACATCCACTGCGTGACACGCTGGTCCAGGCTTGGGGTAACGTTTGAAGGGGTAGCCGCGAGAACGGTCCTCGGGCTAGTCAAGATCAAGCCCTCTGCGCAGTATGTGATGGTCCACGCGGAACAGGGATACGAAACCAACCTCCCCCTCTCCTACTTGCTGGAGGATGACGCTCTGTTCGCCTATCGCGCCGATGGGAAGGATCTCACCCCGGAGCACGGGTGGCCGCTCCGGCTCGTGGTCCCGAAGCTGTACTTCTGGAAGAGCGCAAAGTGGGTGCGCGGCCTAGAGCTAATGGCCCACGACAGGCCAGGGTTCTGGGAACGGAACGGCTACCACATCCGGGGCGACCCCTGGCAGGAGGAACGCTACAGCGAGCCCTGACCGTACGGGAGATCGAGGTAGCCCATCCTATCTCCCGCCAGGTCCCGCAAGGAGGCCCTTCATGCAACGATTCCAACGAGATCTCCCTCTTGCCCGAGGGTTCTCCGCAGGCCTTCTAGCGGGGGCCGTGACAACTCTAGCCATCGCCCAGGGGGTTTTCACTGGGGCTCCCGTGGTAGCCCTCGCCCTCTGGGAGCGCGTTCTGGGCCTCATCCCCATGCGTCTTTTCTCTTTCCTCATTGTACACCTGAAGTTTGCTGCCAAACCCCTGGCCTTTTGGGGGATGCTCGCCGGGCTTGTCCTCCTCTTTGCAGTGGGCGGGGCGCTGAGCGCAAAGCCGTTCTCCCGAAGGCCTTGGATCACCGGAGCCCTCCTCTGGCTCCTTTCCTCGGGGTTCCTCGCCTTCCTCACCTTCCCCTCCGCCGCGGTCTACCTCGCCGGCCAGTTGAGCGCAAAGGGGATTGTGCGTGATCCGCGTCTCCTCCAGCTCTCTGTGCTCGCCGCAACCCTCGGGTATGGTTGTTTCTACGCGGTCACCTTTGCCATCGTCCTCTGGGCGATACAGAATTTCGCACACAAGGCTGGATCCCAAAAACACCACACCCCGGATCTCCCATCCGAAGCCCAGGACCCGCCCCTTGGTGAGATCACGCGTAGGACCCTCCTCCTGGCTTTTCTCGCCCTCACAGGTTCCCTTTTCCTGGGGCTGCGACGCGCATGGGCAGCTGCGTCGGACCTATTCAGCCGTATCAAGGGGTTGCCACCGGAGGTCACACCGAACGACAAGTTCTATGTCGTGAGCAAGAACCCGCCTGGGTTTGACCCAGCCGTGGACTCCCGCACCTGGGCCCTGGAGATCACCGGCCTTGTGGGTAAGCCAATCCGGCTCAGGTACGAGGAGATCAGGGCAATGCCCGCTGTCGAACAGTACCAGACGCTAGAATGTATCAGCAATGAGGTTGGCGGGGATCTCATCAGCAACGCGAAGTGGCGCGGGGTTCGCCTACGGGATGTGCTGGAGCGAGCTGGAGGCCCCCTCCCCAAAGCCGTGAAGGTGGCCTTTCACTGCGCCGATGGCTACGCCACCGCCATCCCCCTTGTCGATGCCGTGAACCCAACTACCCTGCTCGCGTACGAAATGAACGGGGAGCCGCTCCCCAGAGAGCACGGTTTCCCCATAAGGCTCCTGGTCCCTGGCCTCTATGGCATGAAGAATCCCAAGTGGATCACAAGGATCGAGGTTGTGGACTATGATTTTCAGGGGTTCTGGGAGAAGCAGGGGTGGAGCGATGAAGCCGTGGTGAAGACGATGTCGAAGTTCACCACGCTGGACCGCCGCATCCTTCCTATGGGAGAACTTCCCCTTGGGGGTGTCGCCTACAGTGGCGATCGGGGCATCCGTGAGGTAGAGTACAGCATCGATGGCGGGCTGTCCTGGCAAAAAGCGGAGATCAAGCAGCCGCTTGGGAAGTTCACCTGGGTCCTGTGGGGGGCCTTCTGGAAGCCTCCCAAACCCGGGGAATACATCTTGAAAGTACGCGCAAAGGATGGTTCAGGGGTTCTGCAGATTGAACGGGAGAGGCCTCCTCTTCCGGAAGGCGCCACGGGCTATCACACCGTGCGCATCCGGATTCGGTGATGTGCTCTATGGTTTGAGCAAAAGCTGCCCGCCTTCCATCATCCTTTGAAGAGCTCCAAAACTTGTTTCTTGTCGAGCGCTCCTCATCAGCATGGTCGCGAAGGGGATCGTCCAAAACCCTATGAAAGCTGGAAAATTGCCCTTTGAGAAAGGAGGAATTCTGCCGATCATAGCGAATAGATGGATAAAACCACTCCGAAAAAGGGCAAACCTACCGCGAGGTGGGGGCGCAAAGCCACGGGACCCATGGAAGAGGGTCGGCCGGGTTGCCGGAGTTAAGGAAGTGCGCCAATGCCTGCTCCTCGCGGGGCGGGCTTTGCTTTTTCGGAGAGAAAGGGGGAATGCGCATGCGGTGGAAGGCGAAGGTATTTCACTTGGTGGTCTCGCTGCTCGCGCTTGCTTCCCTCCTGATCGCAAGCGGCGCAGGAGGCAAGTGGTCGTAGAACGCGGAGGGGCCGGGAGGAAAGGGGACAAGAGGGTGATTCCCTCCCCCCCTTTCCTCCGTTTGCATGCCGTGTAAAAGAAGAGAGAATCCATGCTGCTCCTCGCCCCATTGGTTCTCTCCCTGCTCCTTGGGTTCCTCCGGGGAGGCAGGATCGAGGCACTTGGGGAGTATCGCTGGCGTTCTGCCCTCCTCCCCATCCTTGCCCTTAGCCTGCAGATCGTCGCCTTCCTTCCTGACGAGAACGCTTCTCCCCTCGCCCGGGCTTTCACAGCGACCCTCCATGTTCTCTCCTACTTTTTCCTCCTGGCATTCGTCTGGATGAACAGGACAACACCCTGGCTCTGGCTCGTGGGGCTAGGCTTGGCCTCCAATGCGGTGGTCATCCTTCTGAATGGAGGATTCATGCCTGTGCCGGGAGGCCCTGAGGGGTTTTACTTGAACAATACAGTGCGGGTCAACGGGCAAGCGCGGCTGCTCTTTCTCGGCGACATCCTCCACCTGCCGGCTTGGTGGCCTTTGGCGCGCGCGTTCAGCGTAGGAGACCTTCTGATCGCCCTGGGGATCTTCGCCCTTGTACAGCGTTTGATGGCCGCACCGTCGGTGCCCAAGGAAAAAGGGCCATGAAGCGCTCGCTCCTGGTCACCATTGTACTTACCTGGATCCTGGGCTTGGGGACCCTGGGGTATGCAGCATATGTCTTCCTGCGATCCAGGCCGTTTGAAACACAGGCCGAAGCCCTCTTTTTCTCGGTGCTTCTGGTGCTTGCCATCATCGCCGAGATGAAGCCTGTCCCGTACACTCTCGGGCGTGCCGGGAAGGAGGAGAGCCTGACTATCGCCATTGTCCTGCTCGTCCTGTTCTCATTCGGCTGGTCGCTAGCAGTGTTCGTTGCAGGGATCAGCGTGCTGACTGCGGATATTATCGCGAACAGGGTCTACTACAAGGCGCTCTTCAACTTTTCCATGTATATCCTGGCTGCTGCCGCCGCAGGGGTGAGCTATGATGCTCTCCACTATCTCTCGCCCACCGCGCTCCCCCCCTCGATCCTCATGGAGATCCTGGCGCGGTTCGCCGCAGGATGGACTTACTATCTGGTCAACCTGTCCCTGCTCATGGCCGTCCTCTCGAAGGTACAGAGCGTACCGGTCTTGCGCATGATCATCTGGGGCTTCCGCGATTCGGTCATGGTGAACCTCGCGCTCGTGAGCCTGGCGGTGGGGATGTCGCTGCTCTGGCAGCTCCACCCTCTTGCTGCCGTCGTGCTCATCCCTCCCCTGTTCATGGCCAAGATGGGTTACGAGGCGTACACCCGGTTGCGGACCGAGGCGGAGGATATGCTCGCAACCCTCGCCGACCTCCTCGACCAGCGGGATGACGTAACCGGTCAGCACTCCCGGAGGGTCGCCGAGATGTGCTACGACGTCGCCCGCCTCCTTGGGCTTCCCGAGGACGAAGCCCTTGCCATCCGCGCAATTGCCCGGGTACACGATATTGGAAAGATCGCGGTGCGGGACGATATCCTCTTGAAGCCCGGCCCCCTCACCCCTGGGGAGCTCAAGATGATGCAGGCGCATGTGGAGGTCGGGGCACGGATCCTCAGCCACCTCACCGTCTACACACCACACCTTTCCATCCTCCTGCAGCACCACGAGCGGCTGGACGGCAGGGGGTATCCCCATGGGGTCAGCGGGGAGGAGATCCACATTGGAGCGCGTATCCTAGCAGCCTGTGATGCCTTCGATACCATGACCTCCGACCGGCCCTACCGGCGCCGGATTCCTGAGCAGGACGCGCTTGCCGAGCTCTACGACCATGTAGGAACCCAGTTCGATCCAAAGGTTGTAGAGGCTCTGGAAACCTGGCTCATCCATAAGCGCAGGATCCGGCCTGACTGGCGCGTGCAGCGGTCCCTTTCCACCTCTTCCCTGCACATCACGGGTAGGGCCGCAGTGCCCTCAAAAGTGGAGCCCTACCGGCCTGGGGATGAACCGGCCGTCCGGCTTCCCTAGGACCTCTCCTTCTGCATACACCAAGCACCCTCGGAGGATGGTGTGGGTGGGCCATCCTCGGAGGCGCATCCCTTCAAACGGGGTGAAGTCCTGAGCGGAAAGCAACACCTCTGGCGTGACCGTGACCTCACGTTCCAGGTCGATGATGGCCAGATCGGCATCGCTTCCTATGGCGATGGTTCCTTTCCGTGGATAGAGGCCGAAAGCACGAGCGGAGTTGGCGCTGGCGAGCTCCGCCACCCGCATAAGGGGGAGCCGCCGGATGTGGAAGCCCTCTGAGAGGAGATAGGGATAGAGCAAAGCAGTCCCGCCGAAGCCTGGGAGAGCCTTCCACAAGTCCTCGCCCTTCTGCTCCTCAAAGCAGCAGGCGTGATCGCTGACCACGGTGTCGATCTCCCCCGCCATGACGGCATTCCAGAGGGCGTTGCGGTCGTCCTCGGTGCGGATGGGTGGGTTGACCTTCCCGCCGATCCCCTTTGCGGTTGCGTAGGTCAGGGCGAGGTGATGGAGGGTGGTTTCCAGGCGGATGTCCAAGTGTCGGTAGCGGTGCTTGGCATCCACCGCCGCTTCCACAGCCTCCCTGCTGCTGAGGTGGAGAAGGTTGATCGGGCAACGGGTGCTATCGGCGAGGAGAACCGCCTCTGCCATGGAGAGGCGCTCAGTGAGCGGCGGGCGCGCGTGGTGGTATGCCTCAAGTCCCTTGAAGGTGGAGCGTTGCACCCTCTCGATAAAGACACGGATCAGCTCTGCGTGCTCGCAATGTAGGCTGAGGGAGACTCGCCCTTTTGTCCCGTAGCGTTGGGCCACATCGGCAACCTTTTCCATGAGAAGGTAGAGGTGCCCGAGGTCATAGGTGTCGGACATGATGTACTCGCTTCCCCGGGTAGAATCCGCGGTCAAGTTGAGCCCTTTGTAGAACATGTAATACTTGAACGAACCTACTCCCTGGTCTGCCACAAGCCAGTCGACTTCCTCCAACTGGTCGGCCGTCATAATGGCGATGTGGTAGCCATAGTCTGTATAGGCGTGGCCATCGGTGGCGGCGAGGACTTCTGGGAAGATCTCACGGTAGGGGCCGCTCTTGTTGAGGTAGTGCCGGCCCGTGCGGAAGTAGCTGATGACCGTGGTGACACCACCCACTAGCGCAGACCGGGTCTCGCTTTCGGCATCCTCGGAGAGGGACCGGTAGATCCCCAGGTGGAAGTGCGAGTCCACCGCCCCTGGCATGATCACCTTTCCGTTCGCGTCGATCACATCTTCCGCCTGCGCTGGATCGATGCGATCCACAAGGGCGGCGATCCTCCCTCCACGAATGCCCACATCACACCGGGCTTGGCCAACATAGGGGATCACCACAATACCATTGAGCACGGCGAGGTCATAGTTCTTCATGGACCAGTTCCTCCTTTCGTTTCAGCTTCGCGGGCCGTTGGTTCAGGGGATCTCCTACGGGTTTTGCGCTGGCCTTCCGAGGTAGCGCTCTTCCATCTCCTGGAACTCCCCAAGCCCCACGAGCTCGTTCAACTGTGCGAGGGAGAGCATTTTCTGCTGCATCCCTGCCGTTGTCCCCTCCCGGTGCAGGTGCGCCATGAGCTCCATGATGGCAGCCGCTGCCATCCGCACAGCAGCCCCGGGAAAGATCACTATGCGATACCCCATGGCTTCCAGCTCCGCAGCGGTACAGAGGGGAGTCACCCCTCCCTCCACCATGTTGGCCATGAGGGGAGCGTCAAGGGCCCGGGCGATTGCCTGCAGCTCCTCCCTGCTCCGCGGGGCCTCCACGAACAGGATATCCGCACCGGCCTCTCGATAGCGATGCGCCCGAGCAAAGGCGGCCTCCAGGCCCTCCACAGCCAGGGCATCGGTCCTGGCGATGAGGAGGAGATCAGGGTCCTCTCGTGCGTCCACGGCCGCTTTGATCTTCCCGACCATCTCCTCCGGCGGGATCAAGACCTTCCCAGTGAGGTGGCCGCACCGCTTGGGAAAGGCTTGGTCCTCGATCTGGATGGCCGCAGCTCCAACACGCGCAAGCTCCCTTACGGTCCGGATGACATTGAAGGCATTGCCGTAGCCCGTATCCGCATCTACGATGACGGGCAAGCGGGTCGACTCGACAATTCTGGCTACCCGCCACACCGTTTCGGTCAAGGTGGTGAGGCCGATGTCAGGCGCACCCAGGTGAGTGTAAGCGAATCCCGCACCGGTGAAGTACACGGCCTCGAACCCAGTTCGCTCGATGATCCTCGCCGTGAGAGCATCATGGGCGCCGGGTGCGATCAAGATCCTTCCCTGACTGAGGCGCTGCCGCAAGCGTGTAGAAGGGCGCACGCTCCTCATCCTCCCTCCCTTTTCTGGAGCCGCGCCAGGGTATAGGCGAGGATCCCGCCGTGGCGGAGGATCTCTAAAGAGGTATCGGTGAGATTCAGAATAGGAAGCCGCATC
>JAUQQG010000032.1:31001-36050 GCA_030550015.1 bacterium
TCAGAAGCCTTGAGGTCAGGTCTATTTGAAGCCAGTCCCCGGTGCGGATCCCTGAAGTGTCTTCTACGATCACCGCAGGGAAGCCGTTATTGATGGCATTGCGGAAGAAGATCCGGGCAAACGACCGGGCGATGACTGCCCCTACCCCGGCCAGTTTCAACGCAAGGACCGCAGCCTCCCTGCTTGAGCCGCACCCGAAGTTCACACCCCCAACAACAAAGTCACCGGGCGCCACTTTCTCCGGGAAGGACTCATCGATTCCCGCCATTGCATAGCGCCCCACCTCTTCGATGGGACGCTCGAGGAACCGGCCAGGGAGGATCTGGTCGGTGCTCACGTGATCGCCGAAAACCCAAGCTCTTCCCTCAAGAACACTCTTCATAGGAACTCCCTCGGATCGATCAGTCTCCCCACGAGCGCTGAGGCTGCGACGGTCAAGGGGGATGCGAGGTAGATCTCCGCTGAAGGATCTCCCATCCGGCCAGGGAAGTTCCGCGTCACCGTTGCAATGCACCTCTCTCCCTTCCCCAGGATCCCCGTGTGGAGCCCCGCGCATGCTCCGCACCCAGGGGCTGCGAGGATCGCTCCTGCCTCGATGAGGACCTGGAGAGTTCCGTCGCGAAGGCACTCTTCCACAACTCCCCTGGTGGCAGGGACAACCATCAACGGAACCTTCACCTGCCTCCCCCGGAGAATCCTCGCGGCTTCACGGAGATCTCTCGCCTTCCCGCCCACGCATGAACCGATATACGCTCGGTCGATTGGTCTCCCCGCGACCTCCGAGATAGGGACCACATTGTCCACCTGCGGGGGAAGGGCTACGAGTGGCTCGATTGATTGCCTGGGCCTCGAATCTGTAGATGGACTCATACTGGCACCCTGGATCGCTTACGGGAGGTTCGAGGAGGGGGGTCCCCTCCCCCTGGAACTTCAAGAGGACGGACTCGCTTGGGGGAACGATCCCGTTCTTCGCCCCCATCTCGATGGCCTGGTTGGTCAGGACCGCGCGTTCGTCAAGGTCAAGGGAGTCGACCGTTGATCCCCCGTACTCCACCGCGCGGTACAGGGCGAAATCTGCCCCCAACCGCTGCAAGATTGCCATGGCAAGATCCCTCGCAGTCAAGTAGGGCGGCATCGGTCCATGGATCTCAATGCGGACAGTGGGAGGGACCCGGAGCCAGATCTGTCCCGTCGCCAGGACCGTTGCAAGCTCCGTGGAACCTACCCCAACGGCAAGCGCTCCAACAGCGCCTGCCGTACAGGTGTGGGAGTCCGCCCCGACAATCAACATCCCCGGGCGCGCCAATCCCCTCTCAAGGAGTAAGTTGTGCAGGACCCCCTCGCTATCAAAGAAGTGAGAGATGGAGAACTCCTTGGCCCAGGCGCGCGTTGTGGTCAGGATCTCTGCGTGGCGGAGGTTGGCAGGCGGGGTAAAGTGGTCGATGGCGAGGACAACCCGTGAGGGGTCCCAAACCCATCCTCCGAGCTGCTCCAATGTGGGTTTGATCCGCCTTGGACCTGAGGAGTCATGCATCACAGCCAGGTCAACGTTCGCCCAAACCTCCTCGCCCGGGGCTACCTTAGGGAGCCCTGCGGCCCTTGCGATAATTCTCTCTGTCAAGGTCATCGCACCCATCTTCTCTCACCGACCGAGGTAGGCCCGCTTCAAGTGAGCGTGCTCCAAGAGTTCCAGCCCCTTTCCCTGGAGCACGATCCTCCCGTTCTCGAGGACATAACCACGCTGGGCCAACCGGAGGGCGTGCTGCACGTTCTGCTCTACGAGGAGGATCGCTGTCCCCTCGCGGTTGATCTCCTGGATCGCTTCAAAGATCCTCCGCACCAAAAGAGGAGCAAGCCCCTGAGAGGGTTCATCGAGCATGAGGATCCGCGGCGCCGCCATCAATCCCCGTGCAATGGCCAACATCTGCTGCTCTCCACCTGAGAGCGTCCCTGCCAATTGTCCCTTCCTCTCCTCGAGGATCGGGAAGAGGGAGAAGACCCTGCGGAGGTTCTCCGTTTTCCGCTTCCTTCCCTCAACTGTGCGCGCCCCCAGCTCGAGGTTCTCCATCACACTCATCCGGGGGAAGAGCCTCCGACCCTCCGGGACGTGTACTAGGCCTAAGGAGACGATCTCATGGGGAGGGAGCCGATCGATGCGCACCCCGTCGAGAGAGACAGTCCCCGACCATGGGCGGAGGAGCCCAGAGATGACCCGAAGCGTCGTGGTCTTCCCAGCGCCGTTTCCTCCAACAAGGGTGACAAGCTCCCCCTCCTCTACCTCCAGGTCAATTCCCCGGAGGACAGGGATCTTCCCATACCCCGCCTGGATTCCCTGTACCCTGAGCATCAACGAGACCTCCTTACCACTCGCCCTTTGGGGCCCCAAGGAGATATGCCTCAATTACTTTCGGATCCTCTGCAACCTCGTCCGGGGGACCTTCTGCGATCTTCTCTCCATGGTGGAGCACCACAACCCGATGGGAGATGGTCATAATCGCTTGCATGACGTGCTCGATCAGGATGAACGTGAGGCCCCTAGCGTGCAGGGTACGCAGGAGCTGCAGCATCTCCTCCACCTCTTGGGGATTGAGACCCGCCATGACCTCGTCGAGGAGCAACAACACAGGCTTTGTGGCAAGGCAACGAGCCAACTCAAGCCTGCGTTGCTCACTGAGGGTGAGCTCCCGGGCCAGGAGCCCCTGCTTTTCCTTGAGGCCAACTACCTCCAAGCTCTCGCAGGTAATCTTTTGGGCTTCCCTTTTGTCCTTTGCCCTGTTGAGCGCCCCGATAAAAACGTTCTTGAACACCGTAAGGTTGGCAAAGGGCCGGACGATCTGGAATGTCCTCGCAATGCCCATCTGGCAGATCGCGTGTGGAGGAAGCCCGAGGATCTCCTTCCCTTGGAAGGAGATCCGCCCCCTGTCAGGACGGAGGAACCCGGAAATCAAGTTGAACACCGTCGTCTTGCCTGCTCCATTCGGTCCGATGAGGCCGACAATCTCCCCCTCCTCTATGGCCATGGAAAGGTTGTGCACGGCCATCAGGCCTCCGAATGATTTGCTGAGCTCATGAAGAGCGAGGAGGGTCATGGGAGAACCTCCTCCCTATGCGCTGCCGCTCCTGGATGGCCCCCGCAATGCCGTGGGGGAGGAAGAGGATCACGGCAACGAGGATGGCCCCGAAAAGCATCAGGTGAACTCCCCGGTATCCTCCCAGGAGGCGGCGGGTTACCTCCCCGAGGGGAGTCAGAATCAAGCTCCCAGCGATGGGACCGAACAGGGTCCCCACACCACCTATGATCACAGGCAACAAGACAGCGACGGAGACGTCGATCCCGAAGGCGAGGTTGGGATCGATGTAGGAAAAGTACTGGGCGTAGAAGGTCCCACCGAGGGCCGTGAGCCCAGAGCTGAGCGCCATGGCTAGGACCTTATACCGCATCGTATCGACGCCGATGGCCTCTGCGGCGTCCTCGCTCTCCCGGATGGCCACGAAATACGCTCCCACTCTCGATTGCTCGAGAAGGTAAGTCAGCATCGTGATTCCCGCGAGCATGGTCATGATGATCGCATAGTACGGAGGCCCTTCTGGGAACTGCATCGCCCAGAACGACTCCCTTAGCGGCAGGAGGACCCCCATGGCGCCTCCCACGGCGCGCCAGTTCAAGGCGATGACCCGCAGGATCTCTGCAAATGCTAACGTGGCTAGGCTGAAGTACGGCCCCCGCAGCCCATACCGGAAGCAAAGGAGACCAATAAACGCCCCCATCGTGGCTGCGGCGACAGCGCCAGCGAGCATCCCGATCCACGGCGTCACTCCGAGCTTTGCGAACAGGAGGGAGGAGGTATACGCGCCCAGGCCAAAGAAAGCGGCGTGGCCAAAGGAGAACTGGCCCGTATAGCCTCCTAGAATGTTCCAGGCCTGCCCCAGGTAGGCATAGTAGGCGATGAGGATCCCCACACGCAGGGCATAAGGGCTGGCCACGAACGGGAAGGCCACCACAATGCCAAGGGCGAGCCCCGCGAGGAGGAAGACGCCGATGGATCGGCGGGAAGCTTTGACTTCCGCAGAGAGGACCTCACTCATAGCGTTCCCCGAAGAGTCCAGTCGGGCGGTACAACAGGACGAGCACGAAGATGGCGTAGATCACCAGCTCCTTGAAAGAACCAGGAAGGAGCAACGCGCCAATGGATTCCCCCACCCCCACGATCAGCCCACCCACCAGCGCCCCCGTGAAACTCCCAAGGCCCCCCAGGACCACTACCACGAAGGCGATGAGGAGGAAGACGTGTCCAACTTGCGGCGCCGTGTAGAAATAGGGGGTCACGAGGGCGCCAGCCATGCCCACGCAGGCACTCCCGATGCCGAAGGTCAGGGCATTGACCTTCCGCACATCGATTCCTACAAGCGCAGCCCCAACCTGATCCTGGGCCGTCGCCCGGATGGTCTTTCCTGTCTCCGTGTGCTTCAGGAACAGGTAGAGGGCGAGTGTGGAGAGGAGGGCGAACAAAAACGCCAGGAGCCTTGGCTTGTTCACAAGGAAAAATCCCGCCCGCACAGCGCCCTCCAACCAGGGGAGGCGGAGGGTGCGGAAATCAGGGCTCCACAGGAAGAGGGCCAGGTTCTCCAGGAAGAGCATCACCCCGAGGGTGAGCAAGAGCTGGTTATGTTGTGGGGCATCCAAGATGGGATCGATGAGAAACCTCTGGATGGCTGCGCCCAGGAGGAAGAGAACACCCATGGTGAGGGGAAGGGAGAGATAGGGGTTGATCCCCCACAGCGTGAAGATCCAGTAGGCAATGTACATGCCGATCATCATCAAGGCGCCGTGGGCGAAGTTGACGATGCGCATCACCCCGAAGATGAGGGTGAGCCCAAGCGCCACCAGGGCATACACACCACCCAGGAGGATGCCGTTGACCACCGCCTGGAGAAGGTACGTCCCCCTCACCTCCTCTTGGGAATGGGGAAGACCGCCGTGAGCTCGGAGTATTGGGTGGGAAGGATCACCCTGGGTTGTCCGCCCCGCACCTGCAGAAGCACAGGGCG
>JAUQQG010000038.1 GCA_030550015.1 bacterium
CTCCGCCTCTCGGATGGAGGTCAGCATCTCGCCCCTTACCTTCTCTACCTCCTCGTCCGGGAAGGTGGGATGGATGAGGACATCGGCAACGATGTCCAAAAGGTGCGGGAGATCTTCGGCCAGGGAACGCCCGCTGAACGTCGTTACCTCAAGAGAAGAGCGCGTGACCAATCCAGCTCCCATCCGGTCTAGCTCCTCGGCGATCTCGCGAGAGGTCCGCCGGGATGTCCCACGCAATAGGCTCGCGGCCACGAACTTGGCCGCCCCTTCCTGTGCCCGTTCTTCGACCATGGCCCCTGCTTGAATGGCGCCATGGACCACCACGGAATTACTGGCAGGATTCTCGTGGACCAAAACTACGAGGCCATTGGGAAGGACAGATCGACGCACGGTCTCGGGCGTCAGACGCACATGCAGGGCAGGGGAAGACTTGGGCGTTCCGGGATTCCACCATGCCACAACGCTCGGTGCGTCTTTCCCGCTCACTCCTCCCCCACCAGGTTCCGGAAGGAACCACCCGCTAGTCAGGGCATTGGACCGGAGGTACCGCTGGCAGACCCTCAGGATGTCCTCTTGAGAGACCCTCTCGATGGCATCCAAAAGCCCCGTGTAGAGATCCACAGAGGAAACGATGGCAGCCGTTCCCAGCCACACGGCCTGCCCAAACACACCATCTGAAGTATAGGCGAGTTGCGCCCTCGCCTGTTTTTTCACCTTGGCCAACTCGTCTTCTGGAACCGGTTCCTCCTTGAGCCTATGGATCTCATCAAGGATGGCCTGCTCCACGCGCTGCGGGTCGACTCCGGTCCGCACGGTAGCTTCGATGTGGAACAAGGTGGGGTCGACCTGTGCTGGGTAGGCCGAGGAGACCTCCGTGGCTAGGCCTCTATCCACAAGGGCCCTATAGAGGCGGGAGCTACGGCCACTGCCCCGCCCATCCTGGAAGCCGATCCCTTTGAACCCGGAAAGGAGGCCGTCTACAACGAGGAGGGGGACGAAGTCGGGATGGGAAGCCTGGGGGGCATGGTAGGCAAGGTGCACGTAGGCGGTAGGCCCAGGACGCCTCAGGACAAGCCTCCGTTCCCCATCCTGGGGAGGCTCCTGCACGTGCACCTCCGGGATCTGTTCTGCCGGAGGGATAGGACCAAACATCTCCTCGATGGCTTTGAGCAGGGAGGGTGCAGAGAAGTCTCCGACTGCGACAATGAGGGCATTGTTAGGATGGTAGTAGGTGCGGTAATGACGGTAAAGGTCTTCCCGGGCAATCCTCCGGAGATCCTCTTTCCACCCTATGACGGGATTCCGGTAAGGGTGGACCTTGAAAGCAAGGGCTTCCACCTCTTCCCGGAGGTAGAACTGGGGGAAGTTCTCCAACCCCTCCCGCTCGGAGATCACCACCGTGCGCTCGCTTTCGACTTCGCGGGGATCGAACAGGGCGTTGGTCATCCGGTCGGCCTCAAGGCGCAGGGCGAGGTCGATATGCTCGCTGGGTAAGACCTCGAAATAGGCGGTATAGTCCTTCCAGGTGAAGGCGTTCCACGTCCCTCCGTGCCTGTCCACGATACGCACAAGATCCCCTTTCCCGTAGGACGAGGTTCCCTTGAACAGCATATGTTCCACCCAATGGGAGATGCCGGTGAGGCCGGGAACCTCGTTGCGGGCGCCCACGCGGTACCAAACCCAGAAGGTGGCCACAGGCGAGGCTCTGTGCTCGCGGAGGACCACCATAAGACCGTTCTCCAGGCGATGGATGAAAAGATCTCCCATCCACTTCCCCCTTTCTCAAGGATTCCACGGACCGAATGAAAAAGATTTCGCCATAGGATGGAGGTCACCCCTGCCCACGGAGATCGCAAAAATGGGGGCGCACCTCTACCTCTTGTGCGCCCCCACCCCCGAGAGCTTTCGCGCCTTGCTCTACCCGAGCGCGTGGACCGCTCGCTCCACTTCCTCATAGGGAGGCTCCTGGCTTGGGACTTCTGCGACCCACTTATAGCGCACGACCCCATCCCGATCCAGGACGAACACCGCGCGCTGGGCTAGTTCCCGAAGACCACGGAGATCGGAGAGGACAACACCGTAGGCCTTGATGGCCTCCTTGTTGAAGTCGCTGAGAAGGGGGAAGTTGAGGTTGTTGGCCTCCGCGAATGCCTTCTGGGAGAAGGGGGAGTCTACACTGATGCCGAGGACCTGGGCGTTGACCTGGTTAAAACGGGCCATGCTGTCGCGGAAGGTGCACATCTCCTTCGTGCAAACCGACGTGAACGCGCCCGGGAAAAAGGCCAGGACCACAGGCTTCCCTCGGAAGTCCGAGATGCGCTTTGGTTCAAGGTCCGTGGAGATCAAGGTCACATCGGGAGCAGGCATTCCTACGTCAACGGCCATGGGATCACCTCCGTATTGTGTCATCGTCTTTCTCGATGGTTGGACGTCTATTCGAGACTTTCGAAAGGATAAGCTATTTTATTATACCATGGCAGCTCCGGAGAGGAGATCTTCTGGATTCTCCTCTGGATTTTTCGGCCCATTCGAGGCAATATAGTAGGGTGAAAAGGAGGACGCGCATGGCTCGATACCCTTCCCTCGGCCTTGTGACGCCAGAGAACATCGGGCTCCTGGTGGACCTGTACGAGCTGACGATGGCCGATAGCTACCTCCGCCACGGGCTCAACCAAAAGGCCACATTCGACCTGTTCATCCGGGCACCCGTGGAGCGCAGGAATTTCCTGGTCAGCGCGGGCCTAGAAACTGTCCTCGCCTATTTAGAGCAGATCCGCTTCACCGACGAGGCCATCGCCTACCTGCGCTCCCTCAAGCTGTTCAGCGAGGAGTTCCTTCACTACTTGCGAACCTTCCGGTTCACCGGGGAGGTATGGGCCATTCCTGAGGGGGAAATCTTCTTCCCCCTGGAACCCCTCGTGGAGGTTACCGCGCCGCGCATTGAAGCCCAGATCGTGGAGACCTTCCTCCTCAACACCTTGAACTTCCAGGTGATGATTGCCAGCAAGGCCGCACGTGTCGTCCTGGCGGCCCAGGGGAGAGGTGTGGTGGACTTCTCCCCGCGAAGGGACCATGGCGCAGACGCGGCGATGAAGGCTGCCCGGGCCTCCTACATTGCTGGCTGCTTGGGGACGAGCAACGTCCTCGCGGGAATGGAGTTCGGGATCCCGGTGTACGGGACCATGGCCCATTCCTACGTCATGTCCTTCTCTGACGAGCTCTCCGCCTTTCGCGCTTTCGCCAGGGATTTCCCCCATAACTCGATCCTACTCATCGACACCTATGATACCCTCCAGGGAGCTCGTCATGCCCTCACCGTGGCCAGGGAAATGGCTGAGCAAGGGCTCCAACTCAGGGGGGTGCGCATCGATAGCGGAGACCTCGTGGTGCAGAGCAAGGCGGTGCGCCAGATCTTCGTGGAGGCAGGCTTCCCCCACATCCGCATCTTCCTGAGCGGCGACCTCAACGAGTACAAGATCGCGGACCTCCTGGCGCGGGGGGCGGAGGCAGACGCCTTCGGGGTCGGGACAGAGATGGGAACCTCGGCGGATGCGCCTTCGATGGGAGGCGTGTACAAACTCGTGGAGGACGAAATGGGCTACCGGGTCAAGCTGAGCGCCGGAAAGGCCACGCTCCCTGGGCGCAAGCAGGTGTGGCGCATCCTCCGGGATGACCGCTTCTTCCAGGATGTCATCGCCCTCCGTGACGAGCCCCCTCCTGCAGGGGAGACCTACCCCCTCCTCGCAAAGGTGATGGAAAACGGCAAGGTCGTGGGACCAGGGGAGCCTCTCTCCGCCATGCGCAAGCGGTTTGAAGAGCGGCTTGCGATGCTCCCTGAAGAACTCCGCACCATCGACGCGGCAAGCCCCTATCCTGTCCTCCAGAGCCCCCGCCTCGCTGCACTCACAGAGCAGATGTACCGGGTTGTGGCTTCTTCGTAGGGGGAACAGTCTCCCCCGCCCACCGGGCGAGGGGACCTCACCGCGAAACGAAGATCGAGCGCAGCCCTAACTCTACACGGCGAAGCGCTCGATAAGCCGTGCCATGAGGAGGATGGTCTCCTCGAGGTCCTTGCGCCGGATGTGCTCGTTGGGCGCGTGCACGCGACTGTCCCAGTAGCCGCACCCGATGCTCACGATAGGTACCCCCAGAGCCATCCCTACTGGATGCATCGGCCCCGTCCCTGCGGAGTTCGGATAGAGGACGACCTCCCGGCCTGTGACCTCGCGGGCGACATCCATGACCAAGCGCACGAAGGGGTGGCGGAGATCGGTCCTGTACGCCTTTTCCCCGCCCATCAACGTTACGGTGATGTCAGAGAACCCTTGGGCGTCCAGGTGGCGGCGGAGGAGGTCTGCGATCTCCTCGGGATCTTGGTCGGGGACGAGGCGGAAGTCCACCTTGGCCATGGCCTTGCGGGGGAGGACAGTTTTCGATCCAGGCCCCGTGTACCCGCCCTCCAGGCCGCAAATGGTGCAGGTGGGAGAGAAGAGGAGGTCATAGAGGGCATCGAATCCCTGCTTCCCTCCGATGAAGGACCGCGCCCCCACATACTGTTTGATCTCCTCTTCATCGAACGGGATGGCCTTGGCTGCTTCTAACTCAGCATCCCCGGGCTTTTTCACCCGATCATAGAAGCCAGGGACGTTGATCCGGCCGTCTTGGCCCTTCAGTCCAGCCAAGGCCCATACCAGGCGCATGGGGGCGCCTTCTAAGATAGCCCCAAGGGAGGAGTGGAGGTCGGTGCGCAAGTTCTGGATCTCCAGCTGGACATAGCAGATCCCCTTTACCCCGGCCACGATATGGAAGCGTTCCTTGTGGTCACGCTCCCCGTATTCCCAGATACAGGCATCCGCCATGAAGAGATCCCTGTACTCGTGGATGTACCTGGGAAAGCTGACGCTCCCAATCTCCTCCTCCCCCTCGACGAGGAACTTGACCCTGCATGGGAGCTGCCCGTGGGTGGTGAGGAGGGCCTTGATGGCCGCCAGCCTGGAGACAAGGTCCCCCTTGTTGTCGGCGACGCCGCGTGCAAATAGCCTCCCGTCACGCTCTACAAGCTCAAACGGCGGGGAGGCCCATTCCTCCAGGGGCTCCGGGGGCTGAACGTCGTAGTGGTTGTAGAACAAGAGGGTCTTCTGGCTCGCGCCTGGGAACTCAGCATAGACAACGGGGTGGGCTCCCTCCAGGCGCAGGATCTTCGGAGAAGCGCCCAGATCCTCAAAGAACTGGCGCACAAGACCTGCAGCCTCTTCGATCCCCTCTCCCTTGGCCGCGACGCTCGGCTTGCTGCAATACTCCCGGAGCATCCCCAGGGTCTCTGGCATCTGTTCTTGCACCACGCGTCGAATGAGATCGTCCACGACGTGACCTCCCCCTCAAGAATCCATTTGATGTCCCCCATGTATTTTGGATGGTCAAGGCAAAGCTCCTCTCGCAATACGGAGCGGATGTTGGAGGGGCACTCAGCTTCCATGATGCGGCGATCGCAGTCACCTGGCAAGAGATCGGGTTTGATGCGAGGCCTCCGCGAAGCCTACACTTTCTCCAAGTACTCGAGCACTTTCTCGCGGATCGCATCCCTCGTCTTCCGGAACGCATCCAGCCTTTCTTCCTGGCTCCCACCGGCCTGGGCTGGGTCAGGAAAGCCAATGTGGACTACCGGGTCTTCCTTCAGCCAGACGGGGCAAGCCTCAGAGGCCTCGTCGCAAAGGGTGATCACCAAGTCGAACTTGACCTCGTGAAGTTCGTCCACGGATTTCGACCGCTGGGCGGAGATGTCCACTCCAAGTTCGGCCATTGCCTCGATCGCGAGAGGGTGAACGTATCCTGCCGGCTCCGTGCCTGCAGAATAGGCTTCCCAGCGATCGCTCAGGAAATGGTTCACCAACCCCTCGGCCATCTGACTGCGCGCGGAGTTCCCTATGCACAAGAACAAAACACGCTTTTTCCTCCCCATGCCCCTTTTACCCCCCGTGAAAGGTTCGCCGAAGTTCGGTTCTCTCCTTTGGGGAAATGGGTGAACCATGCTATAATGAGAAAGAAAGTTCCCTGAAGGAGTCCACCGTGCGCGATCAGTATGGACGCGAGTTAGTGGACCTGAGAGTCTCCCTTACCGACCGATGCAACCTCCGGTGCGTCTACTGCATGCCTGCTAAGGGAATTGCTTTCCGTCCGCCTGCCGAGCTCCTGCAGGACGAAGAAATCCTCCTCCTCATCAGGATCGCCGCCGAGCTGGGGGTCCGGAAGGTCCGCCTCACGGGAGGTGAGCCCACAGTCCGGCCAGGTATCGTCGACCTTGTCTCCGGCATCCGGGCGATCCCCGGGATTCGGGACATTGCCATCACCACCAACGGGATCCTCCTTGAGCACCTTGCAGAGCCCCTGGCCCGGGCCGGGCTGAACCGAGTCAACATCAGCCTGGACACCCTCGACCCCGAGAAGTTCCGGAAGATCACACGGGGAGGGGACCTCCAGCGCGTTCTCGCCGGAATCGAAGCTGCTAGCCAGGCCGGGCTTGAGCCCATCAAGCTGAACGCTGTTGTCGTACGGGGGTTCAACGATGAGGACGTAGCAGACCTCGCTGCGCTCACCTTGGATCGTCCCTGGGAGGTGCGATTCATCGAGGCCATGCCCTTCGGAAGCGTGGCGGGGTTCGTGGAGAAAGGAGTGGTAAAGAGCGAGGAGGTCCGCGCGCGCATCGAGGAGAGATTTGGCTCCCTCGAACCGGTGGACCTCTCCGGGGAAACCCCCGCGCGCACCTACCGCATCCCAGGGGCGAGGGGGGAGATTGGGTTTATCAGCCCGGTCACGCAGCCCTTCTGCAGCAAGTGTGGTCGGCTTCGCCTCACCGCTGACGGGAAGCTCCGCCTCTGCCTCCTCCGTGACGACGAGGAAGACCTCCTCACCCCCCTGCGCAGAGGGGCAAGCTATGAGGAGATGAAAACGATCTTCGCCGCAGCGGCGTACAGACGCCCTGTTGGTCATGCCCTCGCCGAGCGCCTGATCCCCCAGAAGCGCGTGATGATCCAGATCGGCGGGTAACTGCGTCTCAAGGATCACCGCCTCATCGAGTGGGAAGCCCGCTGAACGCAACGGTTCACGCTACCCGATGCACGCGAGGGATCCTACTCATCGTCCTCGGGATCGTAAAGTTCTTCCTCTTCGGGGATAAACACCGTGCCACAATGGGGACAGACGGCGCTATCGTCGGGGGA
The DNA here is from genome assembly GCA_030550015.1 of bacterium. Classification (GTDB taxonomy): domain Bacteria; phylum Sysuimicrobiota; class Sysuimicrobiia; order Sysuimicrobiales; family Thermofontiviventaceae; genus Thermofontivivens; species Thermofontivivens primus. Next base: position 7,218 of record JAUQQG010000038.1, read on the forward strand.
AGTAAGCAGCATGAACACCGCATGACAATTTGGACAGGTGAGGCGGATCATCGACACTCAGCGTTCGTGCACTTTCAATCGTTCCAAGCGGCCAGGTTCCTCTCGAGCTTCCGCTTCACACGCTGCAAAGCATTGTCAATAGACTTCACGTGGCGGTTGAGCTCGTTGGCCATCTCCTGGTAGGACTTCCCCTCAAGGTAGGCCGTCAGGACCTTGTGCTCCAGCTCACTCAGATTCTTCTTGATCTGGTCCCGCATTGTCGCCGAAGCTTCCTGGTCAATGACCAGCTCCTCGGGATCCGAGACCTTGATGCTGGAGATGACGTCCAGGAGGGTCCTGTCGGAATCCTCATCGTAGATTGGCTTGTTCAGGGAGATATAGGAGTTCAAGGGGATGTGCTTCTGGCGCGTCGCAGTCTTAATGGCGGTGATGATCTGGCGGGTGATGCAGAGCTCGGCGAACGCGCGGAAGGAGGTGAGCTTCTCCCGCCGGAAGTCCCGGATCGCCTTGTATAACCCGATCATCCCCTCCTGGATGATGTCCTCACGATCTGCCCCAATGAGGAAGTAGGACTTCGCTTTCACCCGGACGAAATTGCGGTACTTGTTGATGAGGTACTCCGCAGCGCGATCATCTCCACGTCTTGCACGCTCCACCAAATCTTCATCGAGCATCTCGTGGTAGTGAGCCGTGTCACGTCGCACCAACGCCACCCTATCGCCCCCACCCGGTGAGATCATTGACTGGAGGACAGCATCGGTTTCATAAGACCCTGCAGAATGTCATCTCTATTATAAGAGGAGGCCTTCTCTCCGTCAAGCAAAAACCGCACCTGGTGCTTACTTCAGAACCCTCTCCCTCTGACGCACCACCTCATAGATGAGGATCCCCGCAGCCACTGCGGCGTTCAGCGACCCAACGTGCCCGAACATGGGGATCTTCACCAGAATGTCACAGTGCTCCCGGACAAGACGGCTGAGCCCCTTCCCCTCCCCTCCAATCACGAGGACAATGGGCGGGGTCATCATCGCATCGGTGTAATTGGTGGTCGCTTCCGGATCGGCCCCGACAATCCAGAACCCTTGGGCTTTCAGCTCTTCCAGGGTCCTCGCGAGGTTCGTCACAACCGCTACGGGGATGTACTCCACGGCACCGCTAGAGGCCTTGGCCACAGCGGGGGTCAGTCCCGCTGCACGGCGCTTGGGGATGATGACGCCATGAGCGCCCGCCACCTCGGCGGTGCGGATGATCGAACCCAGGTTGTGGGGATCCTGGATCCCGTCGAGGGCTACGAGGAAGGGAGGGCGGTCTCCGACGGAACGGAGGATCTCCTCGAGGGGAACAGTGGGGCGAGGCGCCGCCAGGGCGATGATACTCTGGTGCGCACCTGTGCGGGAGATCTGGTCGAGCCTGCGGCGATCCACAAACTGGACAACAATGCCCCGGCGCTTCGCCTCCTCCAGGATCTCCTGGAGGAGCCCGTGGACGTGTACGCCCTTCCCCACCAGGATCCGGCGGAGCGGGCGGCCTGCCCGAAGGGCCTCACGCACCGGGTGCCGTCCCTCGATGAGCTGCTCCTGGAGTTTCTCCTCCATTTCAACTTCGCCCGCGGCCCCGGATTCTCCAGCGCGTCCCCGTAGGGAGGTCCTCGATGACGATGCCCAGCTCTTGGAGCCGCGCGCGGATTCCATCGGCGGTTGACCAATCCCTCGCCTCCCGCGCTCGCTGCCGGGCGTGGAGAATGGCCTCAAGGATCCCATCGAGGCGCGCGAGATCCCCTTCCTCTTCCATTCCCTTAGCTGGCCCGGTGCCGGAGAAAAGCTCCGGGTGCTTCCCCTCAAGTTCCTTCCAGAGCTCCCATAGCTGGCTCAAGAGCTCTTCCATTTCCACGGGCCGCTCGAGGCGGAACCCAAGTACTTCGAGGAATTCCTTGAGTGTCTCCTTGGCCTTCACCAGCACCGCCATGGCCCCTCCTGGGTTGCGGACCTGGGGTGATCCCTTGACCAGGGCATCGGAGACGCGGTTCATCTCGGTGGCCAAGTCAAAGAGCGCGGCGATGGCTAAGGGCGTGTTCAGGTCATCATCCATGGCCTCGAGGAAACGCTCGCGCACCTGCCCGATCTGCGCTTCCAGCTCCTGCACAGGCTCGTCCATAGGTGCGGAGGGATCGGGCACGAAGCGGCGCTGGAGGATCTCCACATTCTCCACCGCTCCCAGGAGGCGTTCGAACCCGCGCTCACTGGCCCAGACCCCTTCCTCACTCCATGTCAGCGGGCTGCGGTAGTGAGAGGAGAGGAAGAACAGCCGCAATGCATTGGGAGAGAAGCGCTCCAAGGCTTGCTCAATGGTGACGATGTTGCCAAGGTGACGCGTCATCTTTTCCTGGTCCTCCCTGGGCTTGAGCAGGCCATTGTGGACCCAGAAGCGGGCAAAGGGAGCCTTACCTGTGAAGCTTTCAGATTGGGCGATCTCGTTCTCGTGGTGGGGAAAGATCACATCCTGGCCGCCCCCGTGGATATCGAGTTGCTCCCCGAGGAACTGGATGGACATCGCCGAGCACTCAATGTGCCAACCTGGCCGGCCTGGACCCCAGGGGCTTTCCCAGCTCGGTTCCCCTGGTTTGGCCGACTTCCACAGGGCGAAGTCCATGGGATGCTCCTTGCGCGGATCGATCTCGATACGAGTCCCTGCCTGCATCTCCTCAAGAGAACGGCCGGAAAGCTTCCCATAGGAGCGGAAGGAGGTCACGCGGAAGTACACGTCTCCATTCACCACGTAGGCATGCCCTTTCTCGATAAGGCCAGAGATCAGCTCGATCATCTTGGGAATGGCCTCGGTGGCGCGGGGGTAATGGTGCGCGCGCTTGACGTTGAGGGCGTCCATCTCCCGGAAGAACCGCTCGATATAGCGCTTGGCGAGTTCCTGGATCGTCGTGTTCTCCGCATTGGCCACCTCGATGATCCGGTCCTCTACGTCGGTGAAGTTCTGCACATGGATGACCTCGTATCCCCGGTACTCCAGGTACCGCCGGAGGACGTCAAAGACGACGTAGGAGAGCGCATGCCCCACGTGGCAGGGACCATAGAGGTTTGGCCCGCACACGTACATGCGAACCCGTCCGGGTTCCAGCGTCACAAATGGTTCCTTCCGCTTGGTCAGCGTATTATAGAGCACAAGACCCATTCTTCCCTCCTGTTGAGCATTCGACACATGGATACCCCTCATGCCGTATGACCAGATCCCCACCAAGATCTGTCGCAGGATTTTGGTGTGTTGACTTAGACGCGCTTAGGCACACGTCGAACCGGGATGGCATCGAGAGCGGCGTGGACCTCCCAGCGGGGCATAAGACGCAACGTCCACGGGTCCATCTGCCACCTCCGCCGGAGGTCGAAAGCGCCGCGGTCGGTGATGACCCGCAGGTAGTACTCCCCATGCTCCCTTCGAGACTCCACCACCTTCTGGATAGCGTAATACTTCCGGTCCATCCAGAAGCCCAAAACCTTGGAGTGAGGAACTCCAGGGCGTTCCAGCTCGATCGCAATAGGCTGGTCCAAGAAGGTTCTCTCCACCAGGACGAACTCCCTGTGCTGCTTCACCTGCCGCAGCAAGCGCTCGTTGATTTTCTCCTTCCTGGCCCTGACCTCTTTCCGCCGCATCGCGTTCCTCGTAGCCTCAGTGCGCGAGCAAAACCCTCAAGCCGATCCCTTCGATTCGATGAGCGTGCACACGGCGTATGCCGCAATCCCCTCTTCTCTCCCCAGCGCCCCTAGCCCTTCTGGGGTTGTCGCCTTGATGTTGACTCGCCAAGGCGGGATCCTGAGCGTCCCCGCAACCGCCTCCTGCATCTCCTTCACGTAGGGACCGATGCGGGGTGCTTCCAGGATGGCGACAGCATCGATGTGTCCCACGCGGAGCCCCTTGTTGGCAAGGAGTTCCGCCACCCTGGCCAGGAGGGAGAGGCTAGGGGCATCTCGGGAAGCGGGATCCCCAGGCGGGAAGTGTCGACCGATGTCTCCTTCCCCAGCCGCGCCGAGGAGGGCATCCATGATCGCGTGCAGGAGGACGTCGGCATCTGAGACTCCCTCCAGCCCCCGCGAGGAGGGGATCTCCACCCCTCCGAGAACGAGGCGGCGTCCCGGCACGAGGCGGTGGATGTCAAACCCGATCCCTACGCGCATCCCCCAAGCCTCCGACCTGAACAACTGCTCAAGGAAGGGGAGGTCCTCGGGCGCTGTCACTTTGATGTTCTGCCGCTCCCCCAAAACCACCTCGACGGGATGGCCAAGGCGCTCCACAAGGGCAGCGTCGTCTGTCGCCTCGATCCCTTCCTCTTGCGCCCTACGGTGAGCCTCACGGAGCAATGGAACCTGGAAGGCCTGGGGGGTCTGGGCAAGCCACAACCGCTCCCGGTCCAGAGTCCTCTCCACGACCCCGCTGGGATGTACCTGCTTCACTGTCTCATACACGGGGATTGCGGCCGTCGCTGCTCCAGTACGCCGCGCGGCTTCAATCACACGCGTGACAAGCCCAGTCGAGAGGAGTGGCCGGGCGGCGTCGTGGACGACGACAATCTCCTCTGCCGTAAGCGCCTCCAGGCCGTACCGAACAGAATCCTGGCGCCGCGGCCCCCCTGTCACCACCGCCTTGACCTTGTCGAGGCGGAAGCGCCGGCAGAGCTCTTCCGCTTCTTCCCGGTGGCCCGAGGCTACTACGACGACAATCTCCTCCACTTCCGGGTTCTCCTGGAATGGCCGAACTGCGTGGATCAAGAGGGGGACCCCACCGAGAGGAAGGAAGGCCTTTGGGGTAAGCGACCCGAGGCGTTCCCCATGCCCTGCACCTGGGATCACCACGCCAACACGGGCTTGCCGTGCTTCTTCCTTCCCCTGGCTCGCCATTACTTCGAAACGCTCTCCCGGTCCTGAACTTTGGGACGGGTGAAGATCATACGCCCGGCCGCTGTCTGGAGGATGCTTGTCACCACCACTTCAGGAGTCTCGCCGATGAACTTCTTACCGCCTTCCACCACGATCATCGTCCCATCGTCTAGATAGCCCACACCCTGGCCGGCCTCCTTCCCTTCCCGGATGACGTGGACCGAGATCTCCTCCCCAGGAAGGAGGATTGGCTTGAGGGCATTAGCAAGCTCGTTGATGTTCAGGACCCGGACCCCCTCGATCTCTGCGACTTTGTGAAGGTTGAAGTCGCTGGTGATGATTGCACCCTTGAGCCGCTTGGCCAGTTTGACCAGAAGGGCATCGGTATCCCCGGAGCCCTGTTCCTCCCCCTCATAGATCTGCACCGCCTGGAGTTCCTTCTGGAGGCTGTTCAGGATCTCCAACCCCCGGCGCCCACGGTTGCGGCGGAGAGGATCCGAGGAGTCGGCGATGCGCTGGAGCTCTACAAGGACGAACCGTGGGACGAGCAACGGTCCCTCAAGGAACCCCGTTTTGTAGACATCGGCGATGCGTCCATCGATGATGGCGCTGGTGTCGAGGATCTTCGGGGAGTTCCTCCACCGCGCCAGCCGGTCTTTGGAAGGTCGCTCTCCCCGGAAGAGGAGGTGGAGGAGATCCTCCCTATGGTGGATTGCCAGATTCACCCCAAGGTACCCAAATACGAGGATGGCGAGGATCTGGAGGTAGGTCCCCACGAGCGGGATCCGAGAGAGGGGATAGCTCACGAGGAAGGAAACCAGCAACCCGACAATGAGCCCGAGGACTCCAGCGGTGAGGTCCCGCAGGGAGACGCCGCTGAGGAGGTGCAGCACCCGCGCCATGAACCCCGTGAATCGCCGCCAGAGACTCGGGGCGCCCAGGAACCCGGCGATTCCACCTACGAGAGTTGCTGCGAGCACCGAACCGATCTGGAGGAGAGGCACCTCCGGGAGGAACGGTTGGATTGCTTCTGCCAGCTGGAAGAGAATCACCCCACCGAGGATCGCACCCAACAAACGGACGACCCTGGTCATCCCTCTCCACCTACCTCAGAACAGACCTTGCGGCCAGGAATATAATAGGACAGGATGAGCTTCCTCTCTGCCTTGGTATGGCTTGGTTTCATTATAACACAGGAGTGGGACCGGAGGCGCATCCTTACTGGAGGACCAGGTTGAGGGCCTCAAGGACGCTGGCCACGGGGATGACCTCAAGACCCGCCACGGGTTCATAAGGGTTTCCCCTGGGAATCAGGCAACGTTGGAATCCCAGCTTTACCACCTCGGTGAGCCTACGCTGGATCTGGGGGACCGCGCGAACTTCTCCTCCCAGCCCTACTTCCCCGATCACCACAGCCCTCGCGTCCACTGGACGATCTCTCAGGCTGCTCGCGACCGCCACAGCAACCCCAAGGTCTGCAGCTGGCTCGCTCACCCGGACGCCCCCGGCAACGTTCACGTACACGTCGTGCGTGGCCAGCTGGAGTCCTGCTCGCTTCTCCAGCACCGCCAGGAGGAGGATGACACGGTTGTAGTCCACCCCAGAGGCTGTCCGCCTGGGCATCCCAAAGGGCGTGGAAATGGCCAGCGCCTGTACCTCCACCAGCAGGGGGCGCGTCCCCTCCAGGGCGCAGATCACAGCCGATCCTGGCACCTCTGTGGGCCTCTCAGAGAGAAAGGCCGCAGAGGGGTTCTGGACCTCGCGCAGACCTTCCGTGCTCATCTCGAAGACTCCGATCTCGTTGGTGGAACCGAAGCGGTTCTTCGTCGTCCGCAGGATTCGATAGGTCTGGTGGCGGTCTCCCTCGAAATAGAGGACGGTGTCCACGATGTGTTCGAGGACTCTAGGACCTGCGATCTGGCCCTCCTTGGTCACGTGCCCGACGAGGGCAATGGCGATCCCCTTTGCCTTGGCCAGGTGAAGGAAGGAGGCCGCGCACTCGCGAACCTGTCCCACGCTCCCAGGTGCCGAGGGGAGGGCAGGATCGTAGACGGTTTGGATGGAGTCCACGACGACCAGGGAAGGTGAAAGGCCCTCGATATGGCGCCGGATCTCGTCAAGGTTCGTCTCCGAGAGGAGGAAAAGGTTCTGCACCTTGATCCCCAGGCGGTCGGCGCGGATCTTCGTCTGGCGCACCGACTCTTCCCCGGAGACGTACAGGACGGTGTGTCCCATCCCTGCCACCTTGCTGGCTACCTGCAAAAGGAGCGTAGATTTCCCGATCCCAGGGTCTCCACCGAGGAGGATGAGGGAAGCTGGCACGATCCCCCCACCGAGGACTCGGTCGAACTCCCCGATCCCTGTAGAGACCCTGGCCTCAGGGAGGAGGGAGACGGAATTAATGGGCACAGGAGCGGAGGATAAACCGGTAGGGAGCTTCCTCCGTGGCTCCACGGGTTCCTCTACGAACGTATTCCAACCTCCGCACCCAGGGCAGCGCCCGAGCCACTTGGGCGCCTCGTACCCGCACTCTTGGCAGACGTACTTGACCTTCTCCAAGGAGAAAAACCCCTCCTATCCCTCACCAAATTCCTGAAAGATGCCATGAGAGACCCGCCGTCGTCAAACAAAAAACCGGGATCTTTTGCGATCCCGAGGAACACAGCACAAGGGCGATCCATTGATCGCCCCTATGTGAAAACAGGCAATCCAGTTGGATTACTCCCCTTTGAGGGCAGAGGCAGGCTCCCGTTTCTTCTCGAACACGATCCGCCCTTCGCGGGCATCGATGACCACCACATCCCCAGACTTGAAGTTCCCGCGCAGGATCTCGTCGGAGAGCTGGTCCTCGACCAGGCGCTGGATCGCCCTCCGCAGGGGCCTCGCCCCGAAGGCCGGATCGAATCCCTCTTTCGCCAGCACCTCCTTGGCCGCCTCAGTCAGCTCAACCTCAATCCCCTGGTCCCGCAGCTCCTTGGCGACCCGTTCCATGAGGATACCCACGATCTCCTTCACCTGCTGCCGGGTGAGCGCCCTGAACACGATGATCTCATCGATGCGGTTCAAGAACTCTGGTCGGAAGGTACGCCGCAGCTCCTCCATGACGTGGGTCTTCATCCGCTTGTAGATGTCCTCGTAGTCCTCCAGCTCATCGCGCATAGCCCGGAAGCCGATACCCACTTCGCGGTCGAGCTGAGGGGCGCCAACGTTGCTGGTCATGATGATCACAGTGTTGCGGAAGTCCACTGTCCTCCCCTGGGCGTCGGTAAGCCGCCCGTCATCGAGGATCTGGAGAAGGATGTTGAAGACTTCAGGATGGGCTTTCTCGATCTCATCGAACAGGACCACGGAGTAGGGCCGGCGGCGTACCGCCTCGGTGAGCTGTCCGCCTTCCTCATAGCCCACATACCCAGGTGGGGCGCCCACCAAGCGGGAGACGGTGTGCCGCTCGGAGTACTCGGACATGTCGATGCGCACCAAGGCGTCCTCTGAGCCGAAGAGGAACTCCGCCAGGGCCCGCGCCAGCTCCGTCTTCCCGACACCTGTGGGGCCAAGGAAGATGAACGAACCAATGGGTCTGCGAGGGTCCTTGAGGCCTGCGCGGGCGCGGCGGATCGCCCGGCTCACCGCTTGGACTGCCTCGTCCTGCCCGACGATGCGCTTGTGCAAGGCCTCTTCCATGCGCAGGAGCTTCTGGGTCTCCTCCTCCACAAGGCGCGTCACAGGGATCCCTGTCCAGGCAGAGACCACCTCAGCGATGTCCTCGGCTGTTACCTTGGTGAGGTCCTTACCGCGCTGGGCCTTCCACGAGGACTCCAGCTCCTCCAGCTTCTGGCGCAGCACACGCTCCTTATCCCGCAGCTGGGCCGCTCGCTCGAAGTCCTGGTTCTTAATAGCCTCTTCTTTCTCCCGCTTCACGCGCTCCACGCGCTCCATCGCCTGGCGCAGCTCCTGTGGAAGGAAGCTCGCCTGCAGCCGGATCTTGGAGGCAGACTCATCCATGAGGTCGATGGCCTTGTCCGGAAGGTAGCGATCGCGGATGTACTTGTCGGCGAGGGTCGCTGCGGCCACGATCGCCTCGTCCGTGATCGTCACCCCGTGGTGTGCCTCATACCGCTCTCGCAGGCCCCGGAGAATCTCGATGGTCTGCTCCACCGTAGGTTCCTTCACCAGGATGGGCTGGAAGCGGCGCTCCAGGGCAGCGTCGCGCTCTACGTACTTCCGGTACTCGTCCAGGGTGGTGGCACCGATGCACTGCAGCTCGCCCCTGGCAAGGGCTGGTTTGAGGATGTTGCTCGCGTCGATGGCACCCTCGGCTGCGCCCGCGCCGACCAGAGTGTGCAGCTCGTCGATGAACAAGATCACCTCGCCTTGGGCCTTGCGGATCTCGTCCATCACTTTCTTCATGCGCTCCTCGAACTCGCCCCGGTACTTGGTTCCAGCGACGAGGGCAGCGAGGTCGAGCTGGACAACTCGCTTGTGGCGCAGGACTTCGGGGACATCCCCGCGGACGATACGCTGAGCGAGACCTTCGGTGATTGCCGTCTTCCCGACACCAGGCTCGCCGATGAGGGCAGGGTTGTTCTTGGTGCGGCGGGCGAGGACTTGGATCACCCGCTCGATCTCGCGCTCCCGGCCAATCACCGGATCGAGCTTCCCTTCCCTGGCGAGCTTGGTCAGATCGCGGCCGAACTCGTCAAGGGTGGGCGTCTTGCTGGCCTGGCGGGTGTAGGAGGTCGTCCCCTCCTCGCCCAGGAGATAGACGACCTGCGCCCGGACCCGTTCCAGGTCCGCGCCCATGGCCTCGAGGATGCGGGCGGCCACGCCTTCGCCTTCCCGGATGAGACCAAGGAGCAGGTGCTCGGTCCCGATATAGTTATGCCCCAGACGCCGTGCCTCGTCCAGGGCAAGCTCCAGAACCTTCTTGGCTCGTGGGGTAAAAGCAACTTCCTCGTACGGGGTCCGCTCCCCGCGCCCGATGGCGCTCTCGACCTCTGCGCGCAGGCGGTCAGGATTGATATTCAGGCTTTCCAGGACCTTGCTCGCAACGCCCTCCCCTTCGCGGATGATCCCCAGGAGGATGTGCTCCGTTCCCACTGCGCTATGGTTGAGCCGCTTGGCTTCCTCCTGGGCCAGGATGATCACGCGCCGGGCGCGTTCTGTGAAGCGTTCAAACATCGTCGTCTAAACCCCTCTCCCCACAAAGATCCACACCAGTGGCACATCCCCTTCTCTCATGTTCGCTTCCCGCAGGACCAACTCCTGTCCGCCCCCACCTCTCATTATAGTACGTTCGGTAGGATCGAGAAATTCATGAACACGCGTACCCACGAAGTGATGGCGTCATCACTATTAGGATGGTTTCTTTATACAGTGGAGGGGATGGGCTTGTCAAGCCTTCGCTGGAGGGCAGGAGGGGGAATATTCTGACAAAACTTGACCTGCAAAGAACACCTCCGCTTTCAGGCGGGACCGCCAGCAAAGGTCTTTTGACTCTTGCTGGAGCCCTCTTGAGATAAAGGGCTCCAGCAAGATCTCAACAAAAGATTGCTGGGGGGAACTTAGTGGGTGATCCGGAGGATGGTATAACGCAATAGCCCAGCCGGAACCTGGATCTCCACCACTTCTCCCTGGCGGCGCCCGATTAATGCCCGGCCAACAGGGGACTCATTGGAAATCTTCGCGTTCGCGGGATCAGCCTCAAGGGAGCCAACGATTGTATAGGTGATCTCTTCCTTCGTCTCCTCGTCGCGAAGGGTCACCGAGGATCCCACAGTTACCCTTTCGGAGGAGATCTCCTGACTATCGATCACCTTGGCGTTCCGGAGGAGCTGTTCTAGCGTCAGGATGCGTCCCTCGATGAAGGCCTGCTCATTTTTAGCATCCTCATACTCGGAGTTCTCCATGAGATCGCCGAACTCTTTGGATTGCTTGATGCGCTCAGCGACCTCCTTGCGCTTCACCCTCTTCAGGTACTCTAACTCCTCCTCGAGTTTGCGCAAACCTTCTGGGGTTAGGATCGTCTCCTTCTCTTGCATCCCTGACCTTCTCCTTTCGAACGATGCTCTCCTGGAACGCGAAAGACTGAGGGGAAGTTTCCCCTCAGTCCGAGTACACGTACATTATAGGCCAAGCTGCACGCTCTCGTCAAGGACGGGATTCCTCCAGTTTCCGGAAACTCCGCGATACGCGGACGATCGGTCGCTGACCGATTTTAAAAAGCCTGCGAGAGCGAAGTTGGGAAATTGCGCTGGCTTGGTGTAGGGCTTGACGGTCCGGTGGAGACGTGGCATACGTGGAACCAGTCTAGAGGAGACTGGTTTGGGGTATTACATCCACAGGGAGGGAAAGGACATGTGGAGGAAGATGGTAGCGACGTTCCTGTTCGTCCTCATTGCTGGGGTGGCGCCTGGGATCGGAGGGCCGGCCACCGGGACGCCCGTAGAGGGACGCATCGCCGAGTGCGTGGCTGGATCAGACATAGACGATACACTCATCCAAGACCTTCGATCCCAAGGATGGGGATACGGGGAGATCGCCATGATGTTCTACCTGGCCCAGGAATCTGCAAAAAGCACATCCCGCCAAAACATCAACGTCCAAAGTAGCGTAAAAAAGATTTTGGAAATGCGCTCCCAGGGCATGGGGTGGGGCCAGATCGCCCAAGAACTTGGGCTTCACCCCAGTACTCTCGGGAAGGCTCAAAGGGCACTCCGATCATGTGAACAAAAGGTGAAGAAGGCAGGCGTCACGAGCGGCCAATCGAAGCAGAAAGCAAACGCCCCGAAGGGGAATCAAGGACCACCCAAGAAAAAGGGGAGGTAACCGTCATGGCTTGGAGGGGCACGGTGGTGCTGTGCCCCTCTTGTATTTTCTGGAGGAGGAGGGGAGGCCGTGTCTAACTACTTGAGCGGATGGACATGTGGTCCCGGGGAAAGACAACCATCGCTATTGGTACGCTCTTTCTCCTCGCCTCCCTCGCCTATGCCGCACCCGACCCCTTCCTCGAGGCACGCAGGCGCATGGTCGAAGAGCAAATCAAGGCAAGGGGGATCACCGATCCACGGGTCCTGCAGGCGATGCTCAAGGTCCCGCGGCACCTCTTCGTGGACCGGAAATACTGGCCAGAGGCCTACAACGACTACCCTCTCCCGATCGGCTACGGGCAGACGATCTCCCAACCCTACATCGTGGCCTTGATGACGGAAAACCTCGCCCTCCGCCCCGGCGACCGCGTCCTGGAAATCGGCACAGGATCCGGTTACCAGGCGGCGATCCTCGCCGAGCTCACGGACAAAGTCTACACAATTGAGATCATCCCGCCCCTTGCGCAGGCTGCCCAAAAACGCCTCCAACAACTGGGATACACTCAGGTCCAGGTCAAGATCGGCGATGGTTACCTGGGCTGGCCCGAGCACCAGCCCTTCGATGCCATCATCGTGACCGCGGCTCCCGATCACGTCCCACCTCCCCTGATCCGCCAGCTCAAGGAGAAAGGGCGCATGGTCATCCCTGTGGGGCCTCCAGGTCTTGTCCAGACCCTCTGGAAGATCAGCAAGGTCCGTGGAGAGCTCCAGTTCACCAACCTCGGCCAGGTCCTGTTCGTCCCACTGGTAAGGCAGTGGCGTGGGAAGTGACCAAAAGCCAAGCCATCAGATAGGCCCCAGCACCCATCCAAAGGATCGCTGTGAACCCTGCGGAGAGGGCGAGGAGGGCGGCGAGGAAAGCGCTCACCACCGACGAGCACCCGTTGATTGCCCAGGCCCATGGGACCAACGACGGAGTACGCGCGCCGATCCGCCGCACGAGGGTGGCGAAGGGGAGTCCCATGAGAAACCCGGTAGGGAATAAAGAGGCCACGGCAAGGGCCACACGGAAGGACAAGGGCTCCCCAAGGGTGACCAAGAGAAGGCGCGGGAGGAACGCCGCTGTACCAGCTACGGCGATCACCACGAGCACTAAGGGTATCGGCCACCAGCGCTCGAGGCGCGGGGAAGAGAGGCTCCCAAACCCGGAAGCGACGAGCAGCGTTCCTGTAACCAGGGCCATGGAATAGGTCGGTGCGCCGAGGTAGAGGATGAGGCGTTGGATCAAAGGGATTTCCACAAACAGGAAACCGATCCCCAGGAGGAAGAAGGTGGACCCGACAGGAACACGCCCGGCATAGGCACGTTGTTCCCGAGATCCCCAAAACGGCAGGAGGATCAAAGCCAAAGAGGCGAGGATGGCAATACCCAGGAGCGCCACGAGGATCAGGTATCCCCCACCTCCAAACGGCTGCCACGTTCGCCCCCAGAGGGCTAAGACCTGGGGCACCTGCTGCCAGCGGAAGAAGTGGAAGAAGAACGGGCGATCATCGGAGGGGGCGCGCACATCGAACGGGTAGTGGCGGAGGAACTGCCCCCGCTGCTGCCCGAGGACAGAGCGAAACGTCTTATAATACTCGTTCCCCGGCAGACGGTAGTAGCGGTTGGTCTCCTCTGGGAGGATCCCAGGAAGATACACGAGATCTAGCCTCCGGGAGGCTGCGAATGCCCGGATCACCTTGATCTCCTGCCGTGTTAGTTCCCCGTGCTTTACCAGGATCGTGGCAGTGTTCATCGAGCGGAGGGCGGCGAGGTGGCGCTCGGGATGAGGCACTCCCAACCTCACCAGCGCCTCTACCGCTATCGTCCACGCACGCAGTTCCTCGCTTGGAGGAAGCTGCAACCACCTGGTGATGACGAGGAAACCCCCTGGGGCGAGGCGGTTGTAGTAGTCTTGGAATGCCTCCACGGTGTACGAGTAGCTCTCCACAAGGGAGGTAGCGCCGGAGGCGATCACCTGGAATCCCTCAGAGAGGGAAAGCTGGATCACATCGAAGTTCAAGGAAGTCCTCCGGACGAAGGTACGCACATGCTCTATCACAACCTCCACCCTGGGATCCTGGAGGATCCCTCCCCCGAACTCCCAGACGGCCCGGGCGACGTGCGCGTCAGGCTCTACGGCCATGACCTTCCTGGCACCGTGGTGCAGCGCCGAAAGCACTTCAAGCCCTCCCCCCATGTTCAGCACGAGGATGCGGCCACGTCGGAGGCGGTAGACAACGCTGGAGGGGAGGTACTCGGTGAACTCCGCCGCTTTAAGCCCCGACCGCACGATCCCCATAAGGTTCTCCCCGTCGAGGGTCACGCCAATCTGCGGTGGGGGTCCAGGTGCAAAGAGATAGCTAAGCCCTGGGGCATAGCGGATGACAGGGCTCTCCACAACATCCACACGCCCCAGAACGCTCCACCCCGTCCATACCTTCCTCGCACCTGGGACCTGTAGGGCTTGGCTCAAGGCCTTGTAAGGAGAGAGCTTCACCTCCCACCCTGCAATAGGGCGCACCAACAGGAGGAGCGCCACAACGACCGCGCCCGCCCCGGACCATCGTCTCAGGGACTTCCGCGCGAAGAGAGGAGCTGCTACCGACCCTATCACCCCCGCCAGGGCGAGGGCACCCCCTCCTCCTATGGAGCCTACGAGAGGGACAGCCAGGAGGGCCCCAATCCCTGACCCGGCCAAGGAGCTTCCATAAAGAAGGCCAGCCCGCACGGGATCCCCTGCAAGGAGGGCTCCAGTACAGAGCCCGCTCGCAAAGAACGGGAAGACCAGGACAAGGAACTGCGCCGCTAGAAAGAAGACCTGCACGGGCTCAACGGCGATGCGGTAGGCATCGAAGGGGATGACATTCAAGGCAAGGGCTGCGAGGAAGGTGAAGGGACCAAACAGCAAAGCGCTCCAGTACGCCACCAGATTTGGGTCCTCTCGCAGCGCCGGGAGCATGGCCAGGGCCGTGCCGCTGGCCCCGAAGCCTAAGAGGGCGAGGCCAACAGCCATGAAGGCGAAGTGGTACCAGAATACCAAGCTGAACAGGCGCGTCAGCGTGATCTCGAGGAGGAGCGTGGCCGCGGAGATCACGAAGATCCCAGCCATCCTGGCGACCATCTTTATCTTCCCCAGAGACCCGTGGTATACGCCCTGGCAATGAGTCCAGCGAGAAAGAGGCAGAGAAGAGCCATCACCAGGGGTTCCCTGAAGCCCCCTCCCTGCCTGGAAACCCAGGCCCTCAGCCTGCCCCCAGGCTTGAGGCCATACTGGGAGACGACGGTGAGGAGGACGAGGAAACCGTAGAGGTAGTGAAGAGAGGTCTTCGGCCGCAGCCCGTTCACCCAGAGAATCCCACCAGTCACAATCTGGAGGACCATTGCGGCCTGGGCAACTGCAAGAAGGGCCCAAAAGACTGGCCCAAGCGTATTCCGGCCCCTGCGATGGGCTGCGTACGCCCATACCGAGCAGATAAAGTTAATGGCGATAGCCACCCCAACTAGCCAGAATATCCTGTGCGTTTCAAGGAGCATTTGCATATCACTGAGTCACCTGTCACCCAGTCACCTCTTCCCCTCCAATGGCCAGAGGGCTTGATAGATCCCGTAGCTCTGCAGGACCCGCTTGAGGTATTCCCTCGTCTCCCTATAGGGGATGGTCTCGACGAACCAATTGAAATTCCTCATTTCGGATTGCGGATTTCGGAATGCAGATTTGAGACCTTCAACATTCGAAATCCGAAATCCCAAATCCGAAATCGCCAATTGATCACGCCACTGGGAGACCGCACCAGGACCGGCGTTGTAACCGGCGATGGCAAGCGCCACATTCCCATCGAAGCGCTTGAGGAGATGTCCCAGGTATGCTGTCCCGAGAAGGATGTTGGTCTCTGGATCGGTCAAATCCATTTGGGAACGCGGTTTTTGAAAATCCGAAATTTGTTTTGCTATGCGTTCCCCAGTGGACGGCATGACCTGCATGAGCCCCCTAGCCCCTGCTGGGGAGATCGCCTGGGGATTGAACCGGCTCTCCTCCCGGATGACGGCGAGCACGAGAAGAGGGTCAAGGCCAAACCTGTTGGCGGCTTCCCTCACGTGATCCCAGAACCCCAAGGGGTAGGCGAGCTCCCAGAGATCCCGTCCAGGCTGGACTCCTTTCTCCCAGGACCAGTCCAGCATCTCCTCCACGAGAGCGATCCCCGCATGGTACTCCCCAAGGTCCTGGAGGATCCTCGCCAGCAGGGTACGCTCGGCGAGGCCCAGTTGCGTGGATTCGGCAACCTCCCTTGCCTCTGAAATCGCCTCCTGAACAAGGCCAAGTTCGGTGAGCGCAACGACCCTCCCCAGAGCGCGGGAATCCCTGCGAAGAAGGAGATTATCCCCTTTTTGCGGGAACTGGATTAGAGGAAGCCCCAAGAGGAACCGCGCCTGCTGGCCATAGTAAGTGAGGGGGTAGGTGGTAGCCAAGTATTCCAGGCGCTCCCGGGCTTGCCGGGAAGCGCCCCGGCGGCCTTCTAGGTACGCAACCCAGAAGAGCGCGCGGGAGGCGTGTGCAGGAGGAGAGAGGCTAGCGAGCTTGAGGAAGAACCCTTCTGCTTCACGATCCCTCCCCCGCCCAACCCGGAGCCAGCCCCTCCGCCACAAGCCTTCCCATTGCAACGCCCCTGTGAATTGCCTGGTGACCTGTTCCAACGCTCGATCCGCCTCCCTCCAGCGACCCGCGCTCAGCTCCAGACTCGCGAGCTGGAGCAAGGCCCGGCCTGCCCACGTGCCAGCCGAAGACCTCTGAGCCAGGGAGCGGAATACCCTCCTCGCCGCACGCTCCTGGCCAGCCCTGAGGAGGGCAACTCCCTGCCAGTACCTGCTCGCGTCCCTCCACCTCCCCTGGATCGCTGCCCCTCTGGCGAACGCCCTGGCAGCTCCCTGCAGGTCTCCAAGGGAGAGACGCACTTGGCCCAGCCGGTAGAGGGATTCGGAGAGAACGGAAAGAGGGGGGCTAGAGTCGAGCACAGCCAGGAATGCCTTCTCTGACATCCTGAGTGCGCCCCTGCGCAGAAAGCCTATCGCCCGCAGGAACCGGACCTCGGCAGGGATTGTGGCGCGGAGGCCAGTCCTTGCTTCCAGGGCACGGACTCGTTCCCCTGCCAGGAACTCGAAGGGGCTCCCCGGGAACGCCCTCCACACATACACATAAGCACCGAGTGCCTCTTGAGGCTGTCCGAGTGCTTCGTACGCCTGCCCGAGGAGGAACAAGACCCTGTCCTTTGAACCTTCTCCTGCCTGAAGTGCCCTCTTAAGACTTGTAACGGCATTCCCCGGCTCTCCAGCCCGAAGGAACGCCTCCCCCTGCTGAAGGAGTGCCCTGGCGATGATCCTCTTGCACGGAGAGGTCGCAATCACCGTGTGGTATCGTTGGATCGCCTCCGCGAAGTTTCCCTGGGCTATCCAGGCCTCTCCCTCGTAGAATCTGGCCAGGTCTCCTAACGAGGAATGAAGGCGAGCGGCTGTGGCAAGCGCCTTCGTGGCCTCCGCAGGATGCCCGCGCTGAAGGAACGCATATCCTAGGAGCAGGGCCGCCCGGCCGTCCCTGTCCGCAACAGGTTGGAGCAGGGCGATGACCTCCTCCCAATGCCCCTGCCGGGCTTCCCGCGCAGCCTGGACGAGGAGAGGCGGGGTGGCACCTGGAACTGGCTGGACCAGGGCGAGGACCGTCGCTACCACAGCAAGTTGGATGCGAGCCCATCTCCTCGAAGGCATATCTACCCCCGGTCCAGTGCCACCACGCACTCCACGTGATAGGTCTGTGGGAAGAGGTCGAGAGGCTGGACAGCGCGGATGGTGTACCCCATGGGCACCAGGAGTTTCAGATCGGAGGCGAGGGTTGTGGGGTTGCAGGAAACGTATACCACCCGGCGTGGCCTAGCCATGGCGATCGCTCGTACGACCCGCCTCCCCGCACCGGAACGCGGGGGATCCAAGACGAGCACATCGGGTGAACCTGTCCTTGCAACGAGCGCGACGAGCCCTGTGCGGGCATCCCCGGCGAGGAACTCCGCGTTCGCGATCTCGTTGAGGCGGGCGTTCTCTCGGGCGGCCTCCACGGCCTCCGGGCTGATCTCCACACCGAAGACCCTGGAGGCCTTCCTGGCGAGGGCCAGGGAGAAGGTCCCCACCCCGCAGTAGAGGTCCACAACCATCTCCTGACCCTGGAGCTCACAGAGGTCGGTCACAACCTCCACGAGCCGTTCCGCTTGGGCTGTATTCGTCTGGAAGAATGTCTCTGGGCGGATCTTGAAGGTGAGACCTGCAAGGCGCTCATAGATAAAGGGACGACCCGCCAGGACCTCCACCTCGGAGAGCTGCACCGCGTCGGCCACCGCGGGGTTGACGCCACGGAGGACCCCTTTGATCTCCGGGTGTCTGGCCATCAGCGTGCTGGCTAGGTCCTGTGCCTTGGGAAATTCCCCAGGGGAGGTTACGAGAACTACCAACGCCTCGCCGGTCTGCCTCCCCTCCCGGATGACCAGGTGGCGCAAGAACCCCACGTGGCTGCGCGGGTTGTACCCCGGGAGCTTCCACATCTGCACGAACTCCCTGACCTCCTGGAGGATGGCATTCATCAACGGCGACTGGATGAGGCAACGGTCCACGTCGACGACCCTGTCAAAGGCCCCACGTATGTGCAGTCCAATCGGCCCTTCATGGTGGAAAGTGAACTCCATCTTGTTCCTGTATCCCCAAGGGTCAGGGGCTGGGATGATCGGGAGGATAGGGAGATCCTTCAACCCACCAATGTGTTCCAGGCTCTCCCGGACAATGGACTCCTTCACCTGGATCTGAGTCTCGTAAGAGATGTGCTGCCAGGTACAGCCGCCACAAGGGCCGAAGAACGGGCACGGCGGGGTCGTGCGGAGGGGAGATGGAGATTCGATGGCGACCACCTCGCCCTCTCCATAGCTGCGCTTCACCTTCAGGAGCCGGACGCGCGCAACGTCCCCAGGAGCAGTATCGGGGACGAACACCACGAACCCATTCACCCGGCCTACCCCACGGCCTCCGTAGGCCAATCTCTGGATGTGCACGGTGACTTCGTCAAACTTGCGTGGGACCGTTGCCATCGTCTCCCATGATAGCATAAAATGCTCGTAGGGGCAGGTCTCCGCGCCTGCTTAATAAGGCGATCGCAAGGGGTCGTCCCTCCTAATTCTCCTGACCTTCTGTCCTGAAGATCTCCAACGCCTGCTTCATCGAATGGATCGCTGAAAATGAGGATCAAGGGGAAGGAGAGCGTACACCAGACCAAGAAATCTCTTCTTCCGAGAAGATCCTGAGGAGGAACAACGGGACGTGCGACTCATTGTGGATGCTCTGGGACCATATCTTTACCTCAAGGTCGACGACCCCAGCCAAGGGTATATGGTTGTGCGGCGCTTGATCGGGATCCGCGGCTGGATGACCATTGGCAAGGGGGAATGGCAGGTTCCTCTCAGCACGAAGGCCTTCGAGGCCATCCTGGATGCCGCGGAAGCGCTGGAGGCCGACCTTGTGCTCGTCCCTGGGATGACCAACCGCGTGCTCCAGAAGCTCAGCGAGGTCGAGGAGATGAGCCGTCCCCCTGCGGAACCTCTGGCGCCTCCTGTGGACGCAACCACCAAACCTTCGTGGGAAGACCCCTCCGGAACAGGGAAACGCGGCCCATAGAGTGTATCCGAGTACGACGAAATCTTGTTTAAAAGATCTCACGAGAGGGCTCTTTGAAGGAACCCGTTGTTTCAAGAAGGGGCCACGGCAAACGTCCACAGACTTTTGCCGGGGTACTTAGTAGGTGCGGTACCAGTCCGGCCCGATCCCTGCGGGGACGATCCCTTCAGCGAACCTACGATGGGCGAACCAGGGGACAGCGCGCATGCTCGCGGCATTGGCGCGCTGGAAGTTGTATACACCTTCTTCGTTGAGGAACTTCTCCATCGCAGCAAGGTCCGGGTAGAGCTCAAGGGCATCCTTCCAGATCGCCCTCCCACACAGGAATCCGCTCGCTCCCGCTTCACAGGCGAGCTCAACTTGGAGGAGGAATTCCCGGATCCCCACCCCTGCGCTGAGGATGACCCATGGAACGGCTGCGGCCGCGTCCAGCTCCCTGCAGAACTCCCGGACCTGCTCAAGGGAATAGACAGGCTCACGGGTTTTCCCATCGAAGGCCTTATGGCAGAACTCCTCTGTGTACTTGAGGTCCGCCGGGAACTCCAGCTTGAGCAGATCTACACGGTACCCTGGCCTGGAGAACTCCCTGGCGTTGGCGATGACCAGCTCCGGCTTGCGGCGAGCGTATTCCGGGGAGTCTGCGCTCCCTTCTCCCAGGGGATAGCTCACTACCTCCAGGACGAATGGGAGATCAAAGGCCGCACAGGCTTCGCCGACCTCGCGCACGATACTCTCTTGATGGGCCTTCGTCTCGGGGGAGAGGTCGAAGCGGTAGTACACCAGGAGTTTAATAGCGTTTGCCCCTGCCCGCTTGGCCTTCTCCACGGACCAATCCTCCAGCAGGACCGTGCGCCTCTCCTGGAAATCCTCTTGCTCAACCTCGTATCCTGTCTCCTCAATGGCCAGGAGGAGACCCACACGCGAGGGGAGGGAGAGGGCAGAGTAGGGGAGCCCGTACACGGGATCAGTGAGGATGGCGGTCGCTTGGGGGGCAAGGGTCTTTGTGAGAAGAGCTTTTACCTTGGCCATCTCCAGGAAGGTCACATCCTCCTCAGCCTTCCCCGCCCGCTTGGCCAGTGTTGCGCGCATGGATGCTCGCTGGTCTACGGCGAGCATGCGGAACCTGCCATCTGGACCAGCCAGCCTTGAGAGGTTGAGGAGTTTTCCCATGGAAATCGCTGTCATCGCCTTCCTCCAACCCTCCCTCTATGCGAGGGGGAGCCGCGGGCCGGCACGAACCGAAGGGCTAGGGCCATTGCGAGGAAGCATAGAGCCGAAAGAAAACCAATCCACACCGCAAGCCTGCCTCTCCGCACCTCTGAAATTACCTCCAACATTGAGCGAAGTCTACCTCCAGTGCGGCGAAGGTCACTCCAAGCAGTCGATAGCGCGTTCCAATCCTCTGCCAGGTTCTCCCGGAGAGCAGCTATCTCTTGCGTGATCTGAGCTGCTCGTCGAGCCATCGCCGGTCTTCCCGTAACGTCTCTACAGTCCTGGGCAACAGGCCCCTCCTGAGTAGCCGCCTGCCTATCAGGGCGACGATCAGGGCGAGGACGAGGCTCCCCGCCATCACCACGAGGCTCGCCAGCCAAGCTGGGAGCACTCTGGAGAGGGCGAGGACCACCGTCGTCAATATCAGAACGAGGGCGATGCCTCCGAGCACAAGGCTCGCGAGGAAAAGCGCAAAAGCCACAGCGAGGCGCCGGAGGGTCTCCTGGGCATCGGCAAACAGCAGGTCGAGGTGCCGGCGCAAGAACAAAGCAGCATGCGCGATGAAGGAAGCCACCACCGTCCCCACCCGGATCGCCTCAGGTTCCTGCGGCTGGTTGCTGCTCATCTCCACCTCCCTGAGATCACCGTGCTCCACTTGGCGAATGCAAAAACCCTCTACTCTCTTCGCAAGAGCCCTTCCCGACTCCTCCCCATGGCGAGGTGAGAAGGTGATACACTAGTTGGTGGGCGAGTTCCATGCGCTGGGTTCTCTCCCTCCCAGTCAAGGAGGCAACGTGCCGCATCTGCCGGACGCGTTCCATCCTCATCAGCAAGCAGCTCGGCGTCTGCGCGCGGTGCATCCAGACGGAACCGGCGCGAGCCCTTCCCCTGGCGCACGAAGCCCATGCGCGCTGCCGGCGTCTCTTCGGCCTCCCAGAGAGCGCTCCGCAGGCCACGGAAGGACTACCCTGCCAGATCTGCGTACACGAATGCCGCATCCCTGAAGGTTCCCTTGGCTACTGCGGGCTCAGGACGAATCGTGGGGGGAAGCTGGTCTCCCTCGCGGGAACGCCTGAGGGTGCCGTCCTGCACTGGTACTACGATCCCCTTCCCACGAACTGCGTCGCCATGTCGTTCTGTGGAGAGCGCGAGACAAGGGGCAAAAGCAACCTGGCCGTTTTCTACGGCGCGTGTACCCTGAACTGCCTGTTCTGTCAGAACTGGCACTACATGGAGAACGCCAGCCGCCGCCAGCCTGTACAGAGCGCGGCTTCCCTGGTGCAGGCGGTAACACCACAGGTCGCCTGTATATGCTACTTCGGCGGGGACCCCACGCCGCAACTCCCTCACGCTCTCGCTGCCTCGCGCATAGCCCTCCAGGCCTGGAAGGGGAGGATCTGCTGGGAGACCAACGGGACGATGCACCCGACCCTGTTGCGGCGGATGATCGAGCTTTCCCTGGAGAGCGGGGGAACAATCAAGTTTGACCTGAAGGCGTGGAGCGAGCCCCTGCACATCGCCCTGACTGGTGTGGGGAACCAGCGAACACTGGAGAACTTTGCCACAGTCGCCTCGCACTTCCGCGAACGGCCCGATCCACCCCTCCTCGTGGCCAGTACCCTCCTCATCCCCGGCTACGTGGACGAAGAGGAAGTGAGGGCCATCAGCAGGTTCATTGCAGGCTTTGATCCGGACATCCCCTATGTGCTCCTGGGTTTCTACCCCCACCTGTTCATGGAGAACCTTCCCACCACCTCCCGCGTTCACGCCGAGCGGTGCCTCAGGGCGGCACAGGAAGCTGGATTGCGCCGCGTGCGCATTGGGAACCCGCACCTGCTGAGCGACCTTTATCCATAAGGCTAAGTACCCCGGCAAAAGACTTTTGCCAGGGGTCCGCCTGAAAAACCGGAGTCCCTCGCGAAACCTTGGCAAAAGATTTTGCCGGGGCACTTAGAACCGTGGAGACTGTAGTTGGGAGAGCGGGTTTTCGACCCTGAGGCTCAAACCGAACGGCTCCTGCCGAGCCGGAATCCTTTATACGGCAACTTTGAAGCGGTGGCGGAGGCATCGGCCCAGGTTAAAGACCAGGCTGCGCCTGCTGGTCACCAGGTAGACATCGGGGGAAACATGATAGATTCCTTCAAAGAGGCGGGAGACTTCAAAGGGCTGGGTGCTCGTCTCTCGCCACAGCCAGCGAAGGTTCTCTACAATGTTCCGTTCGATCTTGAGGGTCGTGTCGAGGAGAAGAATGGCAAAGTCCGGACCGAGGCGCCGACGCCGGTCAAGGAACTGGCGCAGCTCATGGACGGTGACATTGTACGGGGGGCTCGACTTGCATTCGACGTAGCCCAGCAGGTGCTCAACATGCACCAGGACATCGAAGTCTCCCCCCAGCCGCAGGTCCCGGAGCTTCACTCCCCAAGCAGCTGGGGATGCAAACTCCCGCCCGAAGACCTGGGCAACGAACCACTCCAGGGTATCTCCCAGGGAGTGGATGTGCGGGAAAGAGAAGGTATACCCGTTGTTCCTTGGCTCGAGGATCCGATACCCTACCAGCTGGCGCAAGTACCTCGACGTAGCGGCCTCCCCCCACCTGGAGGAGAGCGCTGAGAGAGCGCTCGCGTCCAAGCCCCCCCGCTCGGCGACCTCCTGTAGGATCCTCCGGAAGTAATAGCGCTTCAGATCCTGGTAATAGCGGTCGATGGCATCGGGGGCTGGCAGCCTCGGTAAGATCACCCTCTCCAGCGGGTTCATGGCTGCCACTGAGAGCCCGCGGCGGCGCAACGCAATTTCCACAGAAGGCCTGATGTCAGCGAACTTGGCTTCGAGAGCTCCAACCCTCTCCTCAAGCGCTGAGAGGACTTTTGCGTATCGATCCCACCTCATCCCTCCCAACACTTCGTTGTCCCCCTCCTCCACTCCTCTGGCGAGCAGGAGCTTAGGTCCGCATGCCGAATGGACTATATGGTCCTCGTGCGTAGTTCTATGACTTGGTACAACCCCTACCCTCTCCCCTGAGGACGGCTCGTGTCTCTTCAATTCCGGGCCCTCCGGAGGGCTGCTCGGTAGGGAGGGGTTAGAGGAAGGGGGGACGCTTATGGATGAGGAAAGACGGATGACCGAGGAAGAATTCGTCATCCGGGCTATCAAGACGCTCCGCAAACCCCCGTACCGGGGGATCCACAGCGTGTACAGCGGGTTCAACGAGGCCTTCCGCCAGTATTTCGGCAAAGATCCCGTGGAAGTCACCACGCGCCTCGCCCAGGAGGGAAAGATCGAAACCCGCCCCGTCCGTGGTGGGGTAATGCTGTACCTCCCCGGAGAGGCTCCCGCTCGGCGCCGGGCGGAGGACGTGTTGAGGCAGATCTTGCATGGGGAAGAAGAAACGGGGCAGGACGGGGGCGAGTGATTTTAGGCAAAGGCCGGCGAACGTGCGTTGTAGAGGCGAGGGGATAGGTAGATCAGGAGGCAGAAAGTCCCCCGAAGATCCGGCTCTTGGACCAGCGGATGTAGCGATCTGACAACAGGTTCAGGGGCTTGCGGGCAAAGGAGAAATGCTCGGCTAGGGATGCCAGGACGCGGTCAAGACGAATCTCCTTGGCAGCCGGATGCGCGGCAGCCAAGTGGTAGAAGCGCTTCCCCTCCTCCTCGTAATCCTCCAGGCTCTGGAGCCGCTCTACGCTCACAAGCATCCGGAGAGGCCCACGTTCCAGCCTCCGCCGCCTGGCCGCATACTCTGGGAAAACACCGGAGATGAACAGGGCGATATCGGCAACGCGCTTGTAGATTGGGAAGCGAGCCTCCTCCTCCACCAAGTTAGCCAGCTCGATCATGTCGTCCAGGTTGAGATCGCTGAAGCGGCGTCGGTGGAACTGCCCGTGACGGTAAAAGTACAAGGTCCAGGTGTTGATCCGAGTGAAGGAGACGAGGAGGTCCACGAGATAACTCTCCACGTCGGGTTCTTTTAGGAACTCGCTGACTTGCAGCGCATCAAAGACAGGCACAGCTTCGCGAATCCCAACCCGCTCAATAGTGTACCCCTGGGCCTGAAGGTCCTTGCGCACCCTACGCATGAGGATAGTGAACAGCAGGAAGGGGGAGATCTTCAGGAGAATCTCTTCATCCTCGAGGATGCGCCGCACGAGGCGGTCGTCCTGGAGCATTACCTCGAGGAAGTCTTCCTTGTCCCTGACGAGCTCGATGATTCGGTCATGGTCCTGGCGGCGGTCGGCAACAGTCTCAACAATGAACCTCAGATCCGCCTCGGTGAGCCGCTGGGTTAGATTCATCCTCCCAGCCTCCGCAACTACATTCCCATGTATAATTTTACCCGAGGGTCGAGCCTACTTCATCCTCCCATAGGAGAAAACCAAGCGGATCCCCAGCTCCTGAAGCCGCTCCTGGACCTCAGGCCGGGCCCTGTAGCAGAAGCAGACCGGGAAGATCTCACCGGTAAGGTGACGCCGGGCCCGTTCGACCTTCCGGGCGAACCGCTCCACTTCCCGCAGCGTCAGGTTGTGCTTGGCTTCCCCTACGATCCAGATGGTCCGCTCGGGATGGGCAGGATCCTTAGCCTGGCCGAATATGTTGATCTCTTCCACCTTCCCATCCCAGCGCTGCCACGAACGCTCGAGGATCCCCACTTCCCACCCGAGTTCCCGGCCCAGGACATCGTGGATCACGATGTAGGCGATGTCCTCAATGTCTCCCCCAACCGTCTCGCTCAAGCCTCCCACCTGCTTTGCCAGCCGCTGCACGGTCCTCTCCGTCCGGGTCTGGGCCTCGGCAAGCCTGGCAAGCGCTATCTCTACGTGATCAACGCGGACCGTAAGCTGCCCCACTCTCTCCTCCGTCCGAGCCTGAGCCTCGGCAAGGCGAGCCAAAGCAGCCTCTACGTGATCCTCGCCGGCCGTAAGCTGCCCCACTCTCTCCTCCGTCCGAGCCTGAGCCTCGGCAAGCTGCCCAACCCGCTCTTCCGTCTTCGCCTGCGCAGCAGCAAGCTGCTCAACGCGAACCGCCAGTTGACCCAGCCTCTCCTCAGTCCGCTCCTGCGCAGCAACCAACTCTGCAAACCGTTCATCCAAGCGAGCCTGCGCAGCAGCCAGGTCCCCAAACCGCTCCTCCAACTGGGTCTGGACCTCGGTAAGCTTCGCGAGAGCTCCCTGAAGCGCCTGCTGACCCTCCGTGATCGTGACCTGCAACCGTTGGAGATCCTGACGCGTGACGACCTCATCCCTGCGGGCAGCGAATCTCTCCAGAACCAGAAGGAGAACCTCCGTTTCCTCCTCCTTGAAGACGCGCCTCAGCAGGGCCCGAAGCTCCTCTCTTTCGTGGGATGTAAGATCAGGAGACATCCCGTAAGCGCCTCCTTACTGATTTCGCGCCCACCATTCTAGCATATCCCTTGTGAATCCTCTACCTAAACCCTGGGTACTCTCCCTTCACCTTCTCCACTGTGCGGACAGGAGCCCTGAGCTCCTCCGCAATCCTTTCGAGGCAGCAGGGCCCTTGAAGGAGCGGGTATTGCAGGGCTGATGCCGCGTCACGGGAGCCTCCCAGTACGCTGGAGGAAATTCTCCAGCCGCTCCAGTGCTTGCTGAATGCGCTCTAGGGAGTTGGCATAAGAAAACCGGAGATACCCCTCGGCGTTTTGGCCGAAGTCGATGCCTGGAGTTACCCCCACTTTCGTCTCCCGCAGGATCTCCAGGGCAAACTCGTAGGAACGAGAGGTAAAACGCCGCGCATTCGCCAGCACATAGAACGCTCCCGTGGGTTCCGCAGCGACGCCGAATCCCAAGCGCCTGAGTTGGGGGATCAGAAAACGGCGCCGCTCGTCAAAGGTGGCCCGCATGCGGGCGAGGTGCTCCTGACCCTCCCGAAGGGCCGCCACCCCCGCCCACTGGACGAACTCGTTGGCGGAGATGAAGAAATTCTGGTGGAGGATCTGGAGGGTCCGTATATACGTCTTTGGCGCAATCACATACCCTAGACGCCATCCCGTCATCGCATAGGCTTTGGAGAACCCGTTGAGGACGAAGGCGCGGTCAGTGAACTCGAGGATAGAATGTTCCCTGCCTTCATAGACCAAGCCATGATAGATCTCGTCAGAAATCACAAAAGGACCAAGCTCGGCAAGGGCCGCCATATGCTCGGGGCTCAGGAGCGTACCTGTAGGGTTGGCGGGAGAGTTGATGAGGATCGCTTTGGTCCTTGGAGTGAGGTGGCGGCGGACGGCGTCGGCGGTGAGCTGGAACCCCTCCTCCTCGTAGATAGGCACAAAGACGGGTGTGGCCCCGGCGAGGCGCACGAAGTTCGCGTAGCACGCGTAGCACGGATCTGTGAGGATCACTTCATCCCCGGATTCCAGCAGAGCCAGGCAGGTGAGGAGCAAGGCGGGGGAGGTGCCTGCGGTCACAAGCACCTGGTCCGGGGAGATGCTCACCCCATAGGTCTTCTGGAAATGCTCGGCGATGGCTTCCCGGAGAGGGAGGAGTCCCAGGCTGTGGGTATAGCGGGTCCGGTTCTGTTGAATGGCCCGGTGCGCCGCCTCCTTGATGGGCTCAGGGGTTGGAAAGTCCGGTTCCCCCACCTCCAGGTGGATCACCTCAGTCCCCGCAGGATCCAGCGCCTGGGCGGCCTCGAGGACTTCCATGGCGAGGAACGGCGTAATTTCCTGCGTGCGCCTAGCGACCATTGCACCCTCCATCCTCTAAAAATTCGTTAACCCAACAATATCATGCAGGCTTTCAGAGATGCAAGAAGGGGTCTATCTAGAGAAAAGGTGGGTGTCCCCTTTTGAAGGGTTACCTTCGGAACCAGGCGAAGAGAATTCCCAGAATGACAGCCACCTGGCCTACCCAGAAGAGAAACATCCACTTGATGAGGTCGGCACGGTGGTTGGCCATCTCGGTGCGCACCTTGGCAAATTCCGCTGCCATCTCCTCGCGCACCTTGGCAAACTCGCTGGCCATCTCGGTGCGCACCTTGGCAAATTCCGCTGCCATCTCCTCGCGCACCTTGGCAAACTCGCTGGCCATCTCCCCGCGGAGCCCGGCAGAGGTCCCGGCGATTTCCTCACGCAGCTCGGACCGAACCGCTGCAATCTCCTCCCGCAGCTCGGACCGAACCGCTGCAATCTCCGTGCGGATTGTGGAAACAGCTTCAGCGAGGCGGCGCTCCAACCTCTCCTCTGCCAGGGCAAGAAGGTCTACGCGGTTCTGCTCGCTCACCTGGCGTAGAAACTCCACAAGCGCTTCCGTCGCTTCCTCGCCTAGCTTGTCGCGCAAGACCTTCGGGACGACGAAAATAGGCACTCACAAGCCTCCTCTGTGATCATGGTCTGCACTCACAATATCACAAGATCGTTCATGGTGCAAGTCTATCGAATCGTCGGGCTGGAGTCTATCTGGTTGACCTCGTTGGTTTGGTTAGCCCTGTTCGGCAGAGGCCTTTTATATGACACCAAGCACCGGGTGCCGGACGGGATAGCCATGCGAGGCGGCATTGCGAATGAACCGCTCATCGAGGGTGAAAAGCGGGCAGTTTTCGCGGAGGGCGAGGGCAAGATAGGCAGTAATTGGATCGTCGTGTCTATTCGGTCGTCGAGTCAACCTTCTCTCGATCTCTGTAGGGGCGACGCATGCGTCGCCCCTACAACTTCCTGGTAGGAGCAAGCTCCCCTTTCATCCTCTCTCCCCTAGTGGGAGGGAATAATAAGAGGGAGGGGGTGCAACAGGGGCGTTCTTGGTTCGGAAGAAACCCCCCTCACCCTGCGCCCTCTCTCTAGAGAAGAGGAAATGTGAAGAGCACCCCTTCTCGTGCGGGGAGAGGGGATGATTGGCAGGCACTAAAAAGAAAAGGGCCGCCGGGGAAACCCCGGCGGCCCCTGGAAAGAATCTGGCAACTACCAGCTGTAGGTGAGTTCCAAGCGGTAGAAGTTGGCCGTGTCACTACCGCCGACGGTAGCCCTATAATACTGCACCTTCAGGCTGGTATTCGGTGCCAGGGAGAAGGTTGTATATACATCAAGGTTCGCCACTGTAGCACCCGTAGAGATCTGGTTGCCAGACTC
>JAUQQG010000105.1 GCA_030550015.1 bacterium
TGACTGTACAACTCAGGCCCAACGCAATACCTATTTAGGATGAACATGTTCCCCTATTCCCGAATGATTCGAAGGTACTCCGGCAATAGCCTAATTGAGTTTTGGCAGGCCCCTCCAAAATAGAAAGTTTGTAGGAGTATGGCCTTCCAAGAAATATGGAACAGAGCGTATGGTATGGAGAAAGGGAGGTGAGGGGAGTGAAATCCTATACAGAGTACCTCTGGTTCAATACCAAGCGAAAGCGCGAGTACATCCATATTACACCACAGGTAGAAGAGGCCGTCCGCAAGAGCGGGATCAAAGAAGGGTTCGTCTTGGTCTCTGCCATGCATATCACCGCAGCGGTGTTCGTGAATGACGATGAGGAAGGGTTCCTGCAGGACCTAGATGAGCTGCTGGAGCGCCTTGCCCCAGAGGGAAAGGACTACCATCACCATCGCACGGGAGAAACCAATGGGGATGCGCATCTGAAGAATATGCTCGTCCATCACCAGGTCATCCTCCCAGTGACGGAAGGGAGGCTGGATTTGGGCCCCTGGCAGCGTGTCTTCTACGGGGAGTTCGACGGCAAGCGGCGGAAACGGGTGATCATCAAAGTCATTGGAGAGTGACATTCCCATCGCCCTGTGCCGCATGCCATAGAGCAGTCTGGAGGGAAATTCCTTTGAGATGCTAAGTACCCAGCCAACTCCAACTCTCTTGTCGAGATTTTGCTGGGGGCCTTTTGGCTGGCTACCTAGGAGAGGGCAATGCCAACGGGCGAGTTCAGGTTGCTGCTCCCTTCTCTCCCTCTGGCGCAGGTTCCTGGGGTGGTTCGCTGGGGCCTCTCGCTTCGATGACGCGCCGCAACAGTTCCCCCGCCACATCCCCAATGGTCAAGTGTTCCTGCTCCTGACTCTTCAAGTAATCTTTCACCTGCTGGCGTTCCTTTTCTCGCAAGGCGCGCCGAATGCTCAGGATCATCCGCCTCTCCTCAGGGCGGATCTCGGTAATGAGCGCCTCCACTGTCTGTCCAACTTGGACGAACTCCTCGATCTTGGGAACCCTGCGCTCGGCAAGCTCAGAGGCGGGGATGAACGCATCCAGATCCTTCAGACGCACGAATACGCCGGAGGGCGCAATCCGGACGACCTTCCCCTTGACGAGCTGCCCTACTTGGTATCGGGTCTCCACCCCTTGCCACGGATCGTCGAGGATCTGCTTGAGCCCGAGGGAGATCTTCCCATTCTCCCGGTCTACCCGGAGGACATAGACATTCAGTTTTTGCTTTCGCCGCACGACCTCCGAGGGGTGCTTGATATAGGTCCAGGACATCTCGCTGATGGGGAGGAGACCATCAACCCCTCCCAGATCGATGAAGGCCCCAAAGTCGGTGATCCGCTTGACAACACCTTCGACAACCTGTCCCTCTTGGAGGGTCGAGAAGATCTCCTCGCGCCGCCTGGCCCGCTCCTCCTCAACGGCCAGCTTGTGGGAGAGGATCACCCGATTCTTCCCCCGGTCCACCTCGATGACCTTCAGGGGGATGGACTGGCCGACGAACCATTCGAACCGCCGCCCCTTGGCCTGGGTGAGGTCCACGTGGGATCCAGGGACGAACCCCCGCACGCCTAGGTCCACCACCAGCCCACCCTTCACCCTGTCCACCACCATAGCGTGGATGATCTTGCCCGTCTCATAAGCGTCCAGAATTCGCTCCCAAGCCCGCAGGAAATCGGCCTTCCGCTTGCTTAAAATGATGTGCCCCTCCTCCCCCTCCACGCGCATCACGTACACATCGATTTTGTCCCCTACATTCACTTCAGCGAACGCCTCCCGGTTCTGTGCCACCTCCTTAGGAGGGATAATCCCCTCGGACTTCGCCCCGACGTCCACAAGTACCCCCTCGCTATCGACGCGAACCACCGTCCCCTGGACGATCTGTCGTTCTTGGAGGGTTGGAATGGCTTCAGAAAGGTCGATCTTCTCCTCGGTCATCTCCAGCTACCACCTTTCTCCAAAGATCCATTATCGGAAGAGGAAGATAGCGCTCCGTTTTCCTCCAAGGGTCGGACAAAACATCTTTATTCGGCACCCCCCTCCTGTTTCCTCCCAGAGGATCATGTTTTTAAGATCACTTTCAGTGCCTCCCCCCGGTCAAACAGGAGGTATCCTTGGGGAGCCTCCTCGAGGGGGAGGGTATGTGTAATGAGCGAGGAAGGATCGAGCCGCCCATGGAGGATCATTGCGAGGGCTTCCTCCATATACGCATGGACGTTCGCCAGCCCATGGCGCACAGTCATCCCCTTGAGGAAGGCCTCCCGGATGGGGAAAGGGAAGGTCTCCTCTGCGAACACCCCAATGACAGCAAGGACCCCACCGGGACGGACGAGGCGGGTGGCCAAGGTGAGCGCTACCTCCGTCCCAACTGCTTCGATCACTACATCCGCTCCCCGACCCCCAGTCAGGCGGTTGACCACGGCAAGGGGATCCTCCCGGTCGATGTTGACGGGGATGCACCCAATCCGCTCTGCGAACGCAAGGCGGGTGGGAATGCGATCCACGGCCACGACTTTGGCAGCCCCATATGTGTACGCGACCATCTGCGTGAGGAGCCCGACGGGACCACATCCCACAACGGCCACGATATCGCCGGGTTGGACCTCCCCGATCTCTGCGGCAAAGAAGGCCGTACCCAGGGTATCCCCCACGAACACCGCTTGCTCGTCAGTGACCTCCGGTGGAACCCGGAAGAGGGTTGTGTCGGCAAAGGGGATCCTGGCGTACTCTGCCTGGGTGCCCTGGAGGCTCCCGAAGAAAAGCCCGTAGCCAAAGATCATGCTGTTCTCACAATGGGTGTACAGGCGCCTGCGGCAGTACCAGCAAGCGCCACAGGCTGTCCGGAACGCTCCCCCCACACGGTCCCCCTTCTTGAACCTCCGGACACCCGGGCCCACCTCCTCGACGACCCCTACATATTCGTGACCAATCACTGTACCCGGTAGGATCCCCGGAATCCGCCCCCGGTAAATGTGGAGGTCAGATCCGCAGATGGCAGTGGTTGTGATCCGGATGACCACATCAAGCGGATCCACGAGATGCGGTGGGTCCACCTCTCCTACGCGTACATCCCTTGGAGCATGCCAGGTAAGTGCCTTCATGGTCCTCCCCGCTCATCAGGAAACTCTGTAGGAATCGTCCTCGCAGCCTCTACCAGTTCCTGAGCCCCACGGGCGAACCGGACGATCACCCCAATATCCCCCTGCAGGCGCAGGCGTCCTAGGACAATGGCACGGATAGGATCCAGTTCCTTGTTGAGGATCTGCTTCCAGGTGTAATAGTCCCCTGAGACGACATAGGGCGCTTGCTGCGCTTCCTCCCCGCGAACAATGGATGCCCTTCTGCACTCCCCATGGTACAGATCAAGCCAGATCCCCTGGTCCTCGGGATACCCGATCTCCGCGGACTTTGTGAGAACGAGTACGAGAGGCCACTCCCACTCAGCCGCGGCCTCCCGGTAAGCAGCGCTCTGGTTGATTGCCTCACAGAACTTGGCGACCCACTCCTCGCTGAAGAACCTGTACTTCTCCACGTTGTTTCCCCCTTTCGTCCCCGCCCATAGTCTTGAGACCCTTGCCGGGCCCTCCATGCCAGTGTGGAGCACCCGCCAAGATGCGCAGCATCTGGGGGGTGGAAACAGGGTCCAAAGCAACACTGCATTGATGAGATCTTGCCGGGCTCCTTAAAGATTCCAATGCGCGAGAAGGATCTTCCGGACCCCACCGACACGTTCACGAATGGACCAGTAGGGGACCTCCTTAGCTTCGGGAGGCTTCTCCTCCACCCCTAGAGATTCCCCTGAGAATGCTTCTATTGTCGCCAGGACTGAGGAGACGAGACCGTCCAGGTCGTAGCCACCTTCCAGGAGAGCCACAACCCTCCCTCCGGCCCACCGGTCGGCAATTTCCCGTGCCCAGGCCGCGAATGAGCGGAAACCTTCTGCTGTGACCAGCATCCGCCCGAGCGGATCCCGATAGTGGGAATCGTACCCTGCCGAGATCAGCACCAGCTGAGGCTTAAACGCATCCCCTAAGGGCAGAATCACCTCCTCGAACACGTGGCGGTAGCCCTCATCCCCTGTCCCTTCAGGGAGGGGGATGTTGACAGTAAACCCTTCCCCGTCGCCAGCTCCCACCTCTTCCATGGAACCGGTCCCAGGGTACCAGTTCTCCTGGTGGGTGGAAAGGTAGAGTACCGAGCGGTCTTGATAGAAGATCTCCTGGGTCCCGTTCCCGTGGTGGACATCCCAGTCGATCAGGAAGATTCGCTCAACGCCATAGCGCTCTCGGGCGAAGGTTGCGGCTACAGCAACGTTGTTAAAAAGGCAGAATCCCATCGCACGCTCCGGGAGGGCATGGTGGCCAGGAGGACGAACCAGCGCCATCGCGCACTGGACCCTTCCCTCC
>JAUQQG010000031.1 GCA_030550015.1 bacterium
ACATACGCGATCCCAGGTGCTCCCCACATGATCTCGCTCCTCGGCGTCCGCACCCGGGCGTGGCTTGCAGGATCGTCTTCTCCGCCGTATGCCTCTACCTCGACAATTCTCCCCACGCACCGTACCTGCGCGGTCTCGTGCACCAGAAAATGTCCCAGGAGCTCCCGGGCAACGGAGACGGGATCTCGCGAGAAGAACTCCCTGGGTAGCGGATGTAAGGTGGACCTTTGGAAAAGATGCGCGCTGGTAAGGATCTCCATGATCCCTGTCACCGGTTGTGGAGGAAATCGAGGAGGTCGTTGAGGGGTAGGGTATTCACGACGTCCTTGGGCTCGATCCATCCCCGACGAGCCGTCCCCACCCCGAACGCCATGTAACGGAGCTGATGACGGCTGTGAGCATCGGTGTTAATCGCCAGCTTAACCCCGTGCTCCTTGGCCATCCGGGCGTGGGTATCCTTGAGATCCAATCGCTCAGGGGTGGCATTGATCTCAAGGACCGTCTGTGTGCGCCGGGCGGCTTCGATGATCTCCTCTATGTTCACTTGATAAGCATCGCGCTGGCCTAGGAGGCGGCCTGTGGGATGGCCGAGGATGTCTACGTGGGGGTTCTCCATCGCTTTGATGATGCGCTTGGTCATCTCCTCTTCACTCATCCGGAACCGGGAGTGCACGGAGGCAACAACCACGTCCAACTCCTTGAGCACCTCGTCAGGATAGTCCAGGCTTCCATCGGGCAGGATATCCACCTCAGAACCAATCAAGATGGCGATCCCCAGCTTATCGGAGAGACGGCGGACGATGCGGGCGTGCTCGCGCAATTCATCAATGGGGACACCCCCGGCGAACTTGAGGGACTGGGAGTGGTCTGTGATACAGATATACTCATACCCCCGATCCTTGGCAGCCTTAGCTATCTCCTCGACACTGTCAGCGCCGTCGCTCCACTTGGTATGGATGTGCAGATCCCCCTTCACATCAGAGAGCTGGATCAGGGTCGGTAGTTTCCCCTTCTCTGCGAGGTCGATCTCCCCTTGATCCTCCCGGATCTCCGGAGGGATCCAGGGGAGCCCGAGAGAAGCATAGACCTCCTCCTCGGTGCGGCCGGCAATGCGTTTCTCGTTCTTCACCAGGAAGACCCCATACTCATTGATCTTCAGCCCCTTGCGCACAGCTCTCTCGCGGAGGCGGATATTGTGTTCCTTGCTGCCGGTAAAGTACTGGAGGGCTGCCCCGAAGGACTCTGGTTCCACCACCCGCACGTCGGCTTGGATCCCAACATCCAAGACCACGCTGCTCCGCGTCGTTCCCTTACTGAGCACCCGGCTCACCCGCGGGAGGGTGGTGAAGGTATCCATCACAACATCGGGTTCGTCGCTCGTCACCAGGATGTCGATATCCCCGATGGTCTCCTTCATGCGCCGGATGCTTCCCGCCAAGCTAATCTCATGTACCTGCTTGAGGCGACCTAGGATATCCACAATCTCCTGGGCATGGGGGAGGACAACGCCCAAGGGCAAGCGCTCCTTGGTCCGCCGCAGGAGCTCGATACCCTTGAGAATGTTCTCCTCGGTCTTCGCCCCCATTCGTGGCAGAGTGCGCACCTTTCCCTCTTTGCAGGCCTTTTCCAGTTCCTCGATGGTGGTGATCCCGAGCTTCTCGTACAAGAGGAGGGCAGTTTTGGGACCCACCTCTGGGACCTGCATCAGCGTCACGACCCCTGGGGGGAGGCTCGCGCGGAGCTCCTCGAAATAGGTCATGCGACCTGTCTTCAGGTACTCCGCGATCTTCTCTGCGAGGCTCTCCCCAACCCCAGGGATATTGCGGAGCTCCCCACGCCGGAAAATCTCTTCGATATCTTCGGAGAGCGCCTCCATCGCTCGAGCTCCCCGGCGGTAGGCTTGGATCCGGAACGGGGACTCCCCTTTGATTTCCAGCATGTCGGCGATCTCGTTGAAAATCCTCGCCAGCTCAAGGTTCTTCATATCAAAAGACCTTCCCTGGACTGCCCTGTTGTCTTAAATACTCCATCACCAGCCTCCCTCCCTTGACCACGAAGGGGGCGAGGCGGGACTTCTGTACGTCCTTGGATACCAGAGGTTCTAAAGGAGATCCTAGCAAGATAGCAAGGAACACCCCACTCAGCACGATCCCGCGCAAGAATCCCAACGAAGCCGCCACGAACCGCTGGGGAAGGGTGGGCCGCGACGGTGGCCGCAGGAGGATCGACCCCAAGGTGCCAACTGTCACATCACCCGCTCCCACGAGGAGGAGAAAGGCAGCGGGCGACGACCAGGGAGCCGCAATGGGGGCGACTTGAGAAATACCCTGGGCAAGGTAGGGGGACCACTCGAACGCAGCCCACACCCCTGTAACAATCCCCACCAAGCTAGACACCGCACGGGGCCAACCCCCCTGGACGCTGCGGAGAATCGCCCACAAGAGGATGGCCACGATGGCCCAATCCAGCCAGCTCATCCTCTCGTCCCCCTTCCCCTCTCCTGCCGTCATTCTACCATACGCCTCTACTGGCCCCGGATCCAGGCATTCAACCGTTGGGTCAGGAGCTGGCGCGCGCGGGCAAGAAGCTCTTCTACCTCTTCGGAGGAGAGGGTCCGATCCCCGGCACGGAAGGTAAGGGTGTAAGCCAGGCTCTTGTGACCCTCAGGGACTGGTGGCCCTTGGTAGAGATCGAACAGCTCGATACGTTCCAGCAACGACCCACATGCCTCTGCAATGACCTTCTCCACCTCTCCAGACGGGATTTCCTCCTCCACGACGACGGCGAGGTCACGGTAGACCGCTGGGAACTTCGGGATGGGTCGATACGCCCGTCTAAGGGAGACAAAGGGCAAGATTGCCTCGATGTCCACAGTGGCCAGGTACGCCCGAAGGGGGAGATCGTAATGGCGTGCAACCTCCGGGTGAACCTCTCCCAATACGGCGATGACCGTGCCGTCCAGGAGGAGCTCTGCACTCCTCCCTGGATGGAGCCATGGCCTTGTCCCCCTCCGGAGCTGATAGCCGCTGACTCCGAGTTCCTCGAAGAGCGTTTCCACAGCTCCTTTCAGGTGGTAGAAGGTCGCCTGGACTTGCTCCGGCCGAAGGTTCCAGTTTCCTTCCGTCAGCTCCCCCATCATGGCGAGGCCGAGCTCCCGTCGCTCTTGGACCTCCCCTGAAAGAGGGTGGAAGGTCTTCCCGAGCTCAAAGATGTGCACATCCTTCGTCCCCCTCGCCGCGTTGGTCGAGAGTACCTGCAAGAGCCCAGGGACAAGGGTTGTCCGCAGGATTGTGTGGTCCTCCACCAGGGGATTCCGCAGCCTCACAACCTCCCTCAGCGCATCCCCCTCTGGAACTCGGATCCGCTGGAAGACCTGCGGATTGGTCAAGGTGTAAGTGTGGACCTCGTGGAAGCCACACCGTACCAAGATTTCACGGATTGTATCCTCGATCTCCAAAACGGGGTCGCGCCTTCCTTGAGTGGTCGCTTCCACGGGCATCTTGGCAGGGATCTGATTATAGCCGTAGATCCTGGCTACCTCTTCGATTAGGTCCTCCTCGATGGCCAGATCTGGACGGAAGGTGGGCGGGATTACCTCTAGGGATTCTCCTCGCGTGACAGCGCAACCGAGCTTCTCCAGGATTTGTTCGATCTTCTCCCCAGGCACTTCCACGCCAAGGAGTCGCTTGAGGCGTTCTGGCCGCAACCGAATCCGCCGCGGGGATACCTGGAGGGGATAGACATCGACCGCACCAGCCAGCACTCTCCCGCGGGCCACCGACTGGAGAAGTTGGCATGCTCGGGCACTGGCAATGACAGGCCCGTTGGGATCCATTCCCCGCTCGAATCGGCTGCTCGCCTCAGTGCGCAGGCCAAGACGCTTGCTCGTACGGCGGATGGAGGTCGGGTG
Organism: bacterium; assembly: GCA_030550015.1. Lineage (GTDB taxonomy): Bacteria > Sysuimicrobiota > Sysuimicrobiia > Sysuimicrobiales > Thermofontiviventaceae > Thermofontivivens > Thermofontivivens primus. The sequence goes on from JAUQQG010000031.1 coordinate 3,911, forward strand.
GAAGTATGCGGCCTCAAGTAGGACGCGTCTCGTAGAGGGACCAATCTCCGTCTCCGCCCCACCGATGATCCCGGCGAGTGCCACGGGACGCTCGACATCGGCAATCACCAGCATGGACGGATCGAGGGACCGGACCTCTCCATCAAGGGTGAGCAAGGTCTCGCCCTCCATCGCCCGGCGGACAATGATGCGGCCACCGCGCAGGCGGTCATAATCGAAGGCGTGGAGAGGTTGACCGAGTTCGAGCATGACGTAGTTGGTGACATCCACGACATTGTTGATGGCTCGGATCCCTGCAGCCTCCAGGCGGCGCTGCATCCAAGGAGGAGAAGGGCCGACCTCCACGTCCAAAATGACCCTGGCGACGTACCGCGGGCAAAGTTCAGGATCGAGGATCTCCACGGAAATGTATCGAGATGCCTCCTCTTGCTCCTCGCGGAGATCCACCTTGGGAGGACGCAAGGGAAGGTCGAGGAGCACGCTGACCTCGCGGGCAATCCCCAACATGCTCATGCAGTCTGGGCGGTTGGGGGTTAGTTCGATGTCCAAAACAAAGTCGTCGCCGAAGGGCTCGACCGCCTCCACGGCAAGGCCGGCCATGGAGAGGCGCTCGCTCAACTCCGGAATGGAGATCGGCACATCCACGTACTCGGAAAGCCAGGAGATGAGGACTCTCATACGCTCCCCCTTTGGTACCCCGGCAAAACCTCTTTTGACCTCTTTCTCGGGGCTTCTAGAATTTAGAATTGCTCCAGAAACCTCAGGTCGTTCTCGAAGTAGAGCCGGATGTCGTCGATTCCGTACTTCAGCATCGCTGGCCGTTCCACGCCCATCCCAAATGCGAACGCCGTATAGCGCTCCGGATCGATTCCGGCCATCTCCAACACGCGCGGATGGAACATCCCGCACCCGAGGATCTCCAGCCACCCGTTTCCACAGACAGCACAACCCTTCCCACCACAGAAGACACACGAGATCTCCATCTCCGCGCTGGGCTCGGTGAACGGGAAGAAAGAAGGGCGGAAGCGCGTCCGGGTCTGGGGACCGAAGAACTCCCGAGCGAACGTCATCAATACCCCCTTCAAGTCTGCAAACGTGACCCCCTCCCCGACCATGAACCCATCCGCTTGGTGGAACATGGGAGAGTGAGAAGCGTCGGGGGCGTCGCGCCTGTAGCAGTGCCCTGTCGAAAGGACGCGCATAGGTGGTCGCCGTCCCTCCATCACCCGTACATCCACGGCAGTCGTGTGCGTGCGCAGGAGCCAGTCTGGATTGCCCTCCAAGTAGAAGGTGTCCTGCATGTCCCGTGCGGGGTGGTCCCTGGGGACGTTCAGGCGCTCGAAGTTATACAGCTCAATCTCGACCTCCGGACCCTCCACCACCTCAAACCCCATGCGCAAGAAGATCTCCTGGATCTCACGGACGGTGCGGGTGAGGATGTGGAGGCGTCCAATCTTCCTGCGCCGGCCCGGAAGGGTGATATCGAGCGTCTCCTCGGCAAGACGTCGCTGGAGGGCTTCCTCCTCCAGGGCGCGCATCCGGGAGGCGTACAGGTTCTCGAGCTCCTCGCGCAATCGATTGATCTGCTGCCCAAGGAGCGGGCGCACCTCCTGGGGAGCGGTACCCAGCCTTTTGATGAACTGGGCGAGGGCTCCCTTCCGACCCAGGTAGCGCCGGCGTACTTCCTCAAGTTCCTCCAGAGTCCGGGCCCCATCTATGTCCCTGGTTGCCTTCTCCTGGAGTACCTTGATCTCCCTTTCCATGATTGCCCTCCTATCCGGTGCAATCTCCTGTAGCCTTCGCGAAATCTTTTGCCACATCCATCGTTTCGCCTGGGGCCCCAGTTGCAGCCCACAACATCCACAGCAGACCCATGAAATCTTCAGGGCCCCCGTCCAAGGGACGAAGGCCCTGCCTCCGCGGTACCACCCTCCTTCCGGCAGCGGGCTCTCCCACCGCCGGCACTCAGGTCTGGACGCTATCGGGATCCCCGGTTACCCTACTTAACCCGCTGGACCTGTGCCTTCAAGGCGAAGCCAGGTCTGCGGTGTTCAGGCAACGGCTCGGAAGCGAACTTCAGCCACCTCAGCACCAGGAGAGCTTCCAGTCGCGGCCCTCCCTCCCTGTCCCCTCCCCCTTAGAGTCGGCCTCTCCAAGGCCTACAGAGGAGAGTGCGGCACGAGGGTTGGCCTACTCCTCTTCCTCATTGCCCATGGCCTGACTCCGACAGGCCATGATAGATTTTCCTCCCGGCAACAGGAAAAGACTTGCCGGGTACTTAGTTCCATTCTACGGGATTCCAGCCTCCCAAGGAGAGCCTGCGGTAGAGCAGGTACGCCCAGATCGATCCGGTGGATTCGAATAGCCTCCAGAAGAATTCAGGCGTCCATAAAGGCTCCACCATACCACCCCTCCAATTGCCTGGCTAGGCTCCAGAATCAGCCATTCCCAGCTCGCACAGGCGGTTTTCGTTGGAAGGCTTGTCCTTAGTATATCACAGGGGCGTGGGAGAGGGTAGAGGGAGGAAACTTTCTGGCGAGTTCGTAGAGGAGGATTGCGGCCGCTGACGCCACGTTAAGCGACTCCGCCTTCCCGAAGATCGGGATGCGCACTGTGAGAAGAGAATGTGCCCTCCACACTTCGCTCACGCCGGATGCCTCGTTCCCCAAGACCAATGCCACGGGCGGGGAATAGTCCACCTCAGTGTACACCCTCTCCCCCCGGGCATCCGCTACCAGTACCTTGACGCCCCTTCTCTGAAGGAGCGCCAACGCCTCCACCTCCTCTTCCTCTCCGAGGTCTACAACAGGCAGGTGGAAAAGGGACCCGGCGCTTGCCCTCACGGTCTTTGGGTTATAAGGATCTACGCTCCCTGGGGTCACGAGCACTCCTGCGATGCCCGCAGCATCGGCGATGCGAATGATCGTGCCTAGGTTCCCAGGATCCTGGATCCTGTCTGCAACGACCAGGGTGGGCGCGGAATCTACCAGGTGCCGGAAGTCCGGTCTCTCGATCCGTGCCACTGCTACGACTCCCGAAGGGGTCTTGGTATCGGCGATGGCATCGAGGACACGTTCGCTGACGGTGGTGAGGGGAATCCCACGGGCGCGGGCCAAGGCGAAGAGATGTTCCCCCCGCGCGCCTTCCAGAAGGTTGGGAACGTAGACGATTTCTTCGACGGGGGCACCAGCCCGCAGGGCCGTCTCCACGGTCCGGATCCCTTCTACCAGAAACCGGCCGGACAGGTCCCTGTTCTTCCGATGGTGCAGGGCTCTCAGCCTTTTCACCAGGGGATTCCTGGTGCTGGTAATGACTTCGCGCATAGACGGTGGAACCGCTTTCCCCTTCTCCAAACCCTCAGCAAGATCTCCTCATGAGGTGTTGACCAGGGTTCCTCAGAGGAAGGCCTCCAACCTGCTGAGCTGGCGGTTCTCCCCTACCACAATCAGGATGTCCCCACACCGCAGGATGGTCTCGCCCGCCGGGGAAATGATCAATTCGCTGTCCCGCCTGATCAGGAGGACATTCACGCCGAAGCGGGCCCGCAGATCGAGATCCTTCAGGGACTTTCCATCGAACTTCTCAGGGACGACAACCTCCTCTACGCTGTACTCTGGGGTAAGCTGCAGGAAATCGATCACGTTGGGCGAGCAGAGGGTGTGTGCGAGGCGGACGCCCATATCTCGCTCCGGGAAGACGACCATGTCCGCCCCGACTTTCTCCAGGACCTTCCCTTGGAGCTCATCCACTGCCTTGGCAATCACCTTTTTTACGCCCAGCTCCTTGAGGATCAACGTGGTGAGGATGCTCTCTTGGATGTTCACCCCAATGGCGACGATCACTGCATCGAAGTTGGTGATCCCCACCGCCTTCAACGCCTCTGGATCGGTCGAGTCGATTTGCATGGCCTGGGTGACATGTTCCATGATGGCATTCACCGCGTGCTCGTCTTTATCAAGAGCGAGGACATTGTGGCCGAGTTGGTGCAAGGTCTTAGCGACACTGGAGCCAAACCGGCCCAGGCCGATCACTGCGAAGTCCATACCCATCCCTCCACTTCTTCCATTCGCAATATCCCAGGATCTCCGTTCCTCCCCTCACCCTACGAGGACGCGCTCTTCGGGATACCTGTACCGCATGGGAGCCTGCCGCCTCATGAACGCCAGGGTGAAAGTCAGGAGCCCCACCCTTCCCAGGAACATGGTGACGATGAGCAGGACCTTTCCCGCTGCCGTGAGACGCGGGGTGATCCCTGTGGTAAGTCCTACTGTACCAAATGCCGAGGTTACTTCGAACAGCGCAGGGACCACTTTGGACCTCTCCAGAGTGGCTAGCAGGATCGTCATGGTGACAACGAGGGCGACGGCGACAAGGGCAATGGTCAGCGCTTTATAAATGACGACCGACGGGACCCGCCGGTTGTAGATCTCTACATCCTGCCTCCCACGGATCATCGTCCAGATTGCTGCAAGGAGAACCGCGAACGTCGTCGTCTTGATCCCCCCTCCCGTTCCCCCTGGGGAGGCCCCGATGAACATGAGCACGCTCAGGAGGAGGAGAGTGGGCTCCCGGAAGTGAGCGATATCCAGGGTGCTGAATCCTGCCGTCCTGGGGGTGACGCTCTGGAAGAACGCCGCCAACAGCTTCCCTGCAGGTGGAAGTTTCCCCAACGTGAGGGGATTCTTTCCCTCCAGGAGAAAGATCGACAGGGTGCCAACCCCAATGAGCGCTGCTGAAGTTGTCAGGACGACCTTCGCGTGCAGGTTGACCCTTGGGAAACGGGGGAGGTTGATGAGAACGATGAATCCAAGGCCTCCGGCAATAATGAGAGCGCTCACCACCAGGTTGACATAAGGGTCTACCACATACTGGGTGAAACTCCGGAAATTCCCCATGAGGTCGAATCCGGCATTGTTGAATGCGGAGACAGCGTGGAACAAGCTATAGTATAACCCGCGCCACACCCCGAACTCGGGAATCCAGCGGAGGGATAAAAGGACCACTCCGATCCCCTCAAACGCCAGGGCCATGAGGACGATGTTCCTGGTCAGCCTCACAACCCCCCCGAGGGTGTCGAGGTTATACGCTTCCATAAGAATGATCCGCTCACGGAGACCGATGCGCTTACCCACCAGAATGCTGAACAGCGTGGCGGAGGTCATGTAGCCGAGACCTCCAACCTGGATGAGGAGCAGGACTACGAGCTCGCCAAATAGGGAGTAATAGTCCGCTGTATCCACGACAACGAGCCCGGTCACACAGGTTGCGGAAGTCGCTGTGAAGAGGGCAGTAAGCAAGGGAGCGCCCTTACCGTCAGCTGTGGAGAAAGGCAGGCTCAAGAGGACGACACCGATGAAGACAGTCAAGGCAAATCCCAGGACAATGGTCTGGGCCGGATTGAGCTCAAGCCTGCGGTATGCTTCCCGCACGGGGAAGTGTAGCACTTTTGCCATAGGTTCTGGGAAGGGGGACCTTATCTCTGTATGCTCTCCTTGACCTGCTCAATAAGCCCGGAGAACGCCTGCCGGTCTCTTACGGCGAGATCCGCCAGAGCCTTTCGGTTCAGATGGATCCCCTCCCTGCGCAGGGCCCTGATGAAGGTGCTATAGGTGAAGCCGTGTTCGCGACAGATGGCGTTGATGCGGGCGATCCACAACCTTCGGAACTCGCGCTTCCGGAGCCTCCGATCGCGATAGGCGGCGTGAAGGGCCCGCATCACGTACTGGTTGGCCAGCTTGAACCACCGGCTGTGCTTACCCCAGTACCCCTTGGCCAACTTGAGGATCTTCTTGTGTCTGCGACGGGCGGTAACCCCGCGCTTGACGCGTGCCATGATCTCCCTTTCCCTCCTACCGGGTCAGCCCTTGAAAGGGATCAGACGTTCCACCCTCTTGAGGTCCGCAGGGTGAACAGATGCCGGTACCTTCAATACTCGCATCCGTTTGCTCCGCTTCTTCATGCGGAGGTGCGAGATCATCTGGTGCCGGCGCAGGAGCTTCCCCGAACCTGTCACCTTGATCCGCTTCGCTGCTCCCTGATGTGTCTTTGCCTTTCCCATGTACACGTTCCCCCTACGAGGTCTTCTTGGGGGCCAGGACCATCACCATATTCCGCCCCTCAAACTGAGGGGGTCGTTCGACTTGTCCAACTTCCGAAACCATCTCCGCCAGGCGGTGGAGGATCTGCTCGCCAAACTTTGGGTGCGCCATCTCCCGCCCCCGGAACCACATAGAGACCTTGACCTTATTTCCTCCCTTCAGAAATTCGTACACATGCTTTGCCTTGATCTGAAAGTCGTGCTCCCCGATCTTCGGACTCAACCGCATCCCTTTGATCTCGAACTGCTTGTGCTTCCGATGTGCCTCCCGTTCCCGTTTGCTCTGCTCGTACTTGTACTTCCCATAGTCCATGATCTTGGCAACGGGAGGCTGGGCCGTCGGGGAAACCTCAACAAGGTCAAGGCCATACTCCTGGGCAATCCGCAGGGCTTCGCGTAGGGGCATAATCCCCAGCTGCTGCCCATCGGGCCCAATGACGCGGAGCTCCCGTGCTCGGATCCGCTCGTTTACCCGATGTTCTCGCTCGATACCTTTCCCTCCCGGGAGGCCAAGTTCTAGTTCCAGTATACTGAAGGCTGCCTCCGCGGTAAAGCGCCGACAGTATACCACATCCCCATTTCCCCCGTCAACACGCCGCTCTCCCCTTGTGCCGCCAAGCCCGTATGCGAGGGAATACGGGAAAGGTCGAAGGTACCTACCGCTAAGCGCGAAAGATTTTCTTTAAAGCTGTTTCTCGAAGTACATGTATACACGCTCTGGAGTGAACCCAAGACGGCGGGTGAACCGCTCGGCGAGAGGGTTGAGCGCCCAATGGGTTGTGAAGACCCGGGATACGTGCCTCCGGGAGAGGAAATTCAGCCCGAGATTCCCCAACGCCTTCCCCAATCCCTTTCCCCGGTGGTACTCCCGGACACCCACAACCATCTCCCCTACCTGCCCATCTCGCACCTGCACCAGGAGGAAGCCGACAGGATACTCCCCGGTGCTCCCTGCAAGGAACCCCTTAGGGGCCGAGGCTTCGCCAACGTGGACGGCCAGGAATCCCCGGTGGGATGGCCGGGTGAGGAACTTGCGAATGTCCTCCGGTTTGAACGGGTCCTCCAAACATTCCTGAGACATCCTGGCGATGTGCGTCACGTCCTCCAGACCTGCCTGTCGGATGTTGTATCCCTCAGGGATCTCCACGGGGATCTTCCCTGAGAGGTTCCGGCTCATCACCACGAGCGCGTTGGAGAAGGTAAAGGCGAAGCGATGAGCCAGCGAGAGGGCGAAGGAGTTGCTCTCCGCGGCTCGCAAGAGGAGGAGATCTTGCCGCTCCTCCTGAAACTTTCGACTCAGGAAAGTGTACACACGGTGGATCAGCGTCTCTGCTTCTCCCCCAGCCCTCAGCGGAGATGGGCGCCCACTACCGGCCTCTCCAATGAGCTCCTCCACAACCAGCCTGCCCTCATCCTTCCCAATGATCACAAGGCCGATGGGACGCCTGTTCACTTCCAGCAAGTATACCTCTTTCTCCGATTGAACCCACCAGAAGTCCTGGGGCGTCACCGCTCCGTACTTGTCGAAGCAGGCGGAATACCCTCCCAAGTAGGCCCGCTCATAGATGTCCACAAGCACCGGGATGTCTTGCGCTGTTGCCTTGCGCAGATTGACCTTCATCTCAATACCCCGGCAACAAGTCTTCTCGCGTTCGCTGAGGATCCTTCCTATCCCTTTTGTTCCCAATCCACGCGCTCTGCATCCCCCCAGAGGCGCTCCAGTTTGTAATACTTGCGCTCCTCGGGGGCGAACAGGTGGACGACCACATCCCCATAGTCCAGCAGGACCCACCGCCCATCCTCTAGACCCTCCCTTCCCAGGGGATGCCGGCCTTCCTTCGACATTGCCTCCTCGACCGCCTCCGCAATCGCCCTGATTTGGATCGTCGTTGTTCCTGTGCAGATGACGAAATAGTCCGTCACCAAGGTCAGTTCCCGCAGGTCCAAAACGAGGATATCCTCGCCTTTTTTCTCCGCCGCCACCTCTGCAATCCGTAGAGCCCTTGCCAGCGCTTCGCTCGCCAAATATCCTACCCTCCTTCTCCCTCTCCTGCCGCCTTTGGGCGGTAAAGTCCATGTTTGAAAATATAGTCCTCCACCGGCTCGGGAACAAGATATTTGATTGGCCGTCCTTGCCGCACCCTCTCCCGGATATCGGTGGAGGAGATAGCCAGCGCAGGGATCGTCATGGCGTGGACGTTCCGAAGGTCGTTCCCGGTGAGATTATTCCGCTCAAGCTGCTCCCTGTCCAGGATATACCCAGGTCGAGAAGCTGCAATGAACTGGCACATCTGCAGCAACTCCCTGGCCCCATGCCACATCCCCCGGAGGATCTGCAAGAGGGCATCGGCCCCGGTGATGAAGAAGAGGTCCGCATCCGGGTAAATTTGGAGAAATGCTCGAAGTGTATCGATGGTGTACGAAGGCCCAGGCCTGTCGATCTCAATCCGCGAGACGGTGAAGTAAGGGTTCCCTACCGTGGCGAGGACGGTCATGAGGTAACGGTGTTCAGGATCGGTAACCTCGCGGGGGTCCTTGAGGGGAGGATGCCGGTTGGGAATGAAGATCACTCTCTCCAGGGAGAACTGGACGCGGGCTTCCTCCGCAGTAACCAGGTGACCGAAGTGGATGGGATCAAACGTCCCACCCATAAGTCCGATTCTGCGCTTTGATGCGTGCTTCTCCACGAACCTCCCGATCCATGCACCTCCCTGGACCTTTTGAAGTCTTTTCGCTCTCTCTCACCCTTCCTCCTCTAGAGGTCCATGCCAGAATCAGAGCGCAGGACATACCGCTTGATCCATGGAAGGGCCCCGGTAAGGATTGCCCGATTCAAGAGGCTTGTGCCGGAGGCGCCAGAAGAGCGAACAGAGCATCGAGCAGGGACGAGACGCCCTCCCCCGTCAGCGCGGAGATGGGGAAACACCGAAATCCCTGCGCATGAAGTACAGAAGCCACTTCCTCCACACGGGCCCTCGCCTCAGGAAGGTCGATCTTGTTGAGAGCCACCACCATTGGGCGGGAAGTCAGGGAGGGGTCGTAGAGCTCCAGTTCTCTGTTGATTGCAGAAAAGTCCCCGAGGGGGTCCCGCGGTGCAGAAAGGTCGAGGATGTGTACGAGGATACGCGTCCTCTGGATATGCCGGAGGAAGTCGTGGCCCATCCCTGCCCCGCGATGCGCACCCTCGATAAGGCCGGGGATGTCCGCCATCACCAATCTCCTCCCATCCTCCCTCGTCACCACACCCAGGTTCGGGTGAATCGTAGTGAAAGGATAGTCGGCAATCTTCGGCCGGGCAGAGGAGACCTTGCTCAGGAGCGTGGACTTCCCCGCGTTCGGCATGCCGATGAGCCCCACATCGGCCAGCAATCGCAATTCTAACTCAATCCATCGCTCCTCCCCCTTTTCCCCAGGCTCCGCAAACATGGGTGCCTGCCGCGTCGACGTTGCGAAGCGCGCATTCCCTCTTCCTCCCCTTCCCCCCCTCGCGACCACTGCCTTCTGCCCATGGACGGTGAGGTCGGCCAGCACCACTCCAGTTGCTTGATCCCGCACGATGGTACCCGCAGGGACCCGGATCACCAAATCCTCCCCATCCTTCCCATGGCGGTTGTTCCCCTGGCCATGACCACCGTCTTCGGCCCGGAAGTGACGCCGGTACTGGAAATCGAGAAGGCTATGCATGCCCTCATCGGCGATCAGGACCACGTTCCCACCCCGACCCCCGTCGCCACCGTCAGGTCCCCCACGGGGGCGGAACTTTTCCCGATGGAAGCTGATACATCCGCGTCCCCCATTGCCGCCTTTTACATAGATCACAGCTCTGTCCACAAACATGGCTCCGCTTCTTGCTCCCCTGGGAAAAACAGAAAGGGGCTCGCTGGGGCCCCTGATCGCGTGTCCTCTTGGCATCATGAACGAGTCCAGCGAACCCTTCTCACAAAATTTCGACGGGCTCCATTTCCCCCCCTACGAAATTGCAGTGCAGTTTGTGGGAGTGCTCGTGAGAAAAGAGACGTTCTGCTCTCCTCAAACCGGGACCACACTAACAACCCGGCTGTCACGCCCCCTCCGCTCGAATACAACGATCCATCGGTCAGGGCGAAAAGCGTAAAATCCCGCCCGATTCCTACATTCACTCCGGGTTTGATCCGCGTCCCTCTCTGCCGGACCAGAATATGACCGGCACGGACGAACTCGCCGGCGAACCGCTTAACCCCGAGCCTCTGTCCTGGGCTGTCGCGCCCGTTCCTAGTGCTCCCTCCACCTTTCTTATGGGCCATCACGCATCCCCCCCGACCTTAGCCGGACTGGTTGGAGGTTTCTCCTCCAGAGGCGAACTCAATCCTCTCGATCCGGATCTCGGTATAAGGCTGGCGGTGACCAAACCTTCTCCGATAGCGTACCTTGGGCTTATATTTGAGACCCCGGATCTTCTTGTGCCTCCCGTGCCCCAGGACTCTGGCCACAACCCTAGCCCCTTCCACGACAGGCTTTCCGACAGTAATCCGATCCCCCTCTGCAATCAGGAGAACCTGGTCAAGCAGAACCTCCTGACCAGGTTCTTCCGGTAGCTTGTCCACGCACAGGACCATGCCCTCTTCAACCCGATACTGCTTCCCCTTGGCCTCCACGATCGCGTACAATGTTGCCACCTCCGACCTTCCGGATTCTACCATGGGGCCATTTGGGTGTCAATCTCGGTCGCTACGCCTCACCAGTCAGGCGATTCCGAAACTGCTGTCCTCCGCTTCCCAGGAACTTCCCTTGCAAGCGGCGGAGGGGTAGGTCGAAGCCGAGGCACTGGAAGTGAAAGGTGGACCCAGGCTCAGACACGCTGTGTGAAGGGGAAGCGCCAAAGGATGTCGAATGCAAGCTTTCAAATCTCCGCCAAAGCCGAACGCGGGGTCAGTCAACTCGCAGAGGGGGGAAACCATGGACCATTGGGTGAAGCGATGGGTGACACTCCTTGCCCTCGGTGTTGCGTTTCTGTTGGGGGGCAACCAGCTCCACGCACAGCAGGCCATTCCATCAAGCGTGAAGATCGGAGGGATCTTCGATACCAGCGGCCCCACCTCCGACGTAGGTGTGGATTACAGCAAGGGGGCACTCGACCACATCCGGTACATCAACGAGATCGAAGGCGGGATCCGTGGGAAGGTCAAGCTTGATTTCGTCTGGTCTGATTACGGGTACAAGATCCCTGAAGCTGTGGCCCTCTATCGGAAGTACCGGGACGTCGACCGTGTCACCGCCATCATTGGATGGGGGACCGGGGACACCGAGGCACTCACACGCGAGGTAGCCAAGGACCGGATCCCTTATATCTCAGCGAGCTACTCTTCCCACCTGGACGACCCGAAGAAAGCTCCCTACAACTTTTACCCTATCACGAGCTACTCCGACCAACTCCGCGGCATGCTCAAGTTCTTCAAGGGCCTTGCCGAGAAGGAGGGGGTCAAGAACCCTAAGATTGTGTTCATCTACCCGGACGTCCCCTACGGCCGCGCCCCTATCCCCGCAGGAAAGGAGTACGCGAAAGAGCTAGGCTTCGAGATCGGGCCGGATCAAATCGTGGCCCTCACCGCCCTGGAGGCCCGCTCCCAATTGCTCGGTGTCAAGTCCTTTGGAGCGGACTTCGCCTGGATCGGCGGGACGACCAACTCCACGGCAGTGATCATCCGGGACGCCAAAGCCCTGGGGCTGCGCACGCGCTTTGGAGTGAACGTGTGGGGATATGACGAGAACCTCCTCAAGCTCGCAGGAGCCGCCGCCGAGGGCGTGTACGGGAACACGCCGCACGCCTACTATGGGGAGCCGGTCCCCGGGATGAAGAAGATGTTCGACGCCCTGCGCCGGTTCTACGGGAAAGAGCCGAACTTCCAGTGGGGGACGACGCAGACGCCTTTCATCGCCTCTTACATCCGGGGGTGGATGAACGTCTACCTCCTGAAACGGGCGCTAGAGATCATCGTGGAGAACTACGACACCTATACGCGGACCTATGGAGGGATCACCGGCCCGGCGATTAAGGCGGCCCTGGAGAGCATCCGCGGGTGGGATCCCGAAGGGCTCGCGCCACGGATCAGTATTACCGCTGACGATCACCGGCCCTCCACGACGACGCGGATCTTCGTGATCAAGAAGGGGAGGATCACCCTGAACTCTTCCATCAGTGTAGAGCGGAGGCCGAACTGGCTAGGGTTCTAAGCGTTCCTATGCTCAGCGTGAACAACATTGAGGTGATGTTCTGGGGAACGATCCTGGTGCTCAAGGGGATCTCCCTGATTGTCCCCCCAGGACGGATCACGGCCATTGTCGGAGCAAACGGTGCAGGGAAGACGACGACCCTCAAGGCGATCTCAGGCCTCATCAAGCTGGAGCGCGGGGAGGTCACGAGGGGAACTATTGAGTTCGAGGGGGAACGAATCGAGAACCGGTTCCCGGAGGAAATCGCCCGCCGGGGCATCATTATGGTCCGGGAGGGGAGGCGCCTGTTTGAAGAGTTGGGGGTGGAGGAGAACCTCCTCGTCGGCGCCTCCCTCCACCCCCGCGGCGCCCGCGAAAGGCTCGATCTGGTCTATCATTACTTCCCAAGGCTGAAGGAACGCCGCCACATCCGAGCAGGCTACCTCAGCGGCGGCGAGCAACAGATGCTTGCCATCGGGTGCGCCCTCATGGCCCGGCCGAAGCTGCTCCTCCTCGACGAACCCTCCCTCGGCCTCGCTCCTCTCTTCGCCAGGGAGATCTTCGCACTGATCCGGCGCCTCAACGAGGAGGAGGGGATTACCATCCTCATCGTGGAGCAGAACGCGAGGATGGCATTGGAGCTAGCCAGCTATGGCTACGTCATGGAGACAGGGAAGATCGTCTTGGATGGGCCTACGGAAAAGCTCAGGGAGGACGCGGACGTGCGGGAGTTCTATTTGGGCATCAGCAAGGAGGGGAGGCGAAGGTTCAACGAGATCAAAAGTTACAAACGCCGCAAGCGCTGGCTGGCTTGAGCATTCCTTCCCTCCCGGCTTCCTTCAGTACGCAAAAGGCCACAGGTCGAGGTACCGCTTGAACTTCCTCAGGAGCATGGCTAGGCCCCCCGGCTCCCAGATCAGCAAGCCGATGATCACCATCCCAAACAGGACCTCGCGCGCAGGGACTGCGATCTTCCCGAACATGGGGAGGACTTTGATGAGCAGTGGGGTCAGGATCTTCAGGCCCTGGGAGAGGAAGACGACGAACGCTGAACCTAGGTGCGGTCCCCAGATGCTTCCCATCCCGCCGATCACGATCATCGCGATGTAGTCGATGGAGGTCAGGATGGTGAAGTGCTCGGGAGTAACAAGCTTGTTGTAGTGGGCCCAAAGGCTCCCAGCGAGGCCTGCGTAAAGCGCGGCCAATCCGAAGCTTAACACCTTGTACCGGAGCAGATTGATCCCCAGGACCTCCGCCGCATAGTCTCGATCACGCACAGCCATGAAGGCAAGCCCGTACCGGCTCCGGATGATGTTTGCCGCGAAGATCCCGCTCCCCAGCCAGAGGACCAGCAGGAGATAGTAGAACTGCACTTCCGTCTCCACAACAAACCCTCCCACCCCTGCGGGCGGAACAAGGATCGCCCCAGTCCCCCCGGTGGCGTGGATGATCATGTACTCGATGAGGAACTGGAAGGCAAGGGTGGCGATGGCAAGGTAGAGGCCCTTGATGCGCAGGGATGGAAGTCCTACGGCTGCCCCAAACAGGAAGGCGACCAAGCAGGCCAACACCATGGCCACGGGGAAGGCAAATCCGAACCGCTCAGATGCGAAGGCAGATACATAGGCCCCTACAGCCATGAACGCAGCATGCCCCAGGGAAATCTGCCCTGTAAACCCTGTGAGGATGGCCAAGCCCGTTGCACCAATAGCGAAGATGCCGATGATGTTCATCAGGAAGATGTACCGGCCAAGGAGGAAGGGAGCGGCGGCGAGGGCAGGGACGAGGAGGGCGAACCCAACTCGGTAGAAGGCCGTATCCAGCAAGGCCATATCTGCCGCGTAGCTCACCTTATAATCCCCACAGGGGCGCACAGCCGCCATCTCAGTCCCTCTCGCACATATTCCCTCTCTCGCAAAGGGAGAGGGGGTACGCACGCACCGAACCCGATGAACCCGATCAACGCAATGAACCTTTAGAGTCGCTCAATGTGCTCCGTCCCAAACAGGCCGTAGGGGCGAATCATCATGACCGCCAGGATGATCAGAAATGCGGTGATATCCTTGAACCCGTAGATGATGTGCGCGTCGATATATCCCCCGATGAGGTTCTCTACAAGCCCCACGATGAAGCCACCCAGGATCGCACCTGGGATACTGTCGAGGCCACCCAGGATAACTGCGGCGAGAGCCTTCAGCCCCACGAAGCCCAGAGCGACGTTCACCCCGAGCCAGAGACCGAGGAGGACCCCTCCGATTGCAGCAGCGATGGCCGCAAAGGCCCACGCATAGGCCACGACCCGCGTGAGGCTCACGCCCAGGGTGGAAGCGGTGAGCTGTTCATTGGCCGCTGCGCGCATGGCGATGCCTAGGTAGGTCATCTTGAAGAAGAGGCCAAATGCCGCAAGGAGCAGGATTGCAGTCAAAGCGCTCCAGATCCCAAGCTGGGGGACCTGCGCTCCGCCGAGGCGGATGAGGCCCGCTGGGAGAACGGGAGGGAACTGGCGGGTATCCCCTCCCCAGATCCCCACCATAAGCCCACGGATGATGTAGCCAAGGGCAAGGGTCACGATGATCACCGAAAGGAGGGGTTGCCCGAACAGGGGGCGCATGATTACCCGCTCGACGGCGAACCCCAGGAGCGCCGCGATGACGAGAGTCCCAAGCACTGCCAGGGGGAACGGGAGAACACCGGTCAGAGCAATGGCCAGGTAGCCGCCAAAGAGCACGAGCTCCCCATGGGCGAGGTTCAAGACCTTCGTAGCCTTGAACAGAAGAGCGAACCCAAGGGCGATGAGGGCATAGATGCTCCCTACCGCAATCCCCATCACCATAGACTGGACTACGAACTCCATCTCCCGCCTCTAGGCCTTGGCCCAAGCAAGAGGAACAATGTCCCTGAAGCCATTCTTCTACTCCTTCACACTCCGCAACAGCAACACGGGCCGGATCTCCCCGATACGCCCGTCCTCGTACCGCACGGTGAAGGTCGCCTGGTAGGTCTCTTGATCACCGAACAGGGCCTCGATGAGGTCCTTATACCGCTCCGCAATGAACCGGCGCCTCAGCTTCCGGGTCCTGGTCAGCTCATCGTCATCGGGATGGAACTCCTTATAGAGGGAGACGAACCTGCGGATGCGCCACTCCGGCCGCAGGCGCCGGTTCACCTCGGCGACGATCCCTCCTAGGAGGTCCAACACCTCGGGCTTCTGGGAGAGATCGGTATAGCTGGTGTAGGCGATCCCTCGATCTTCCGCCCACTTCCCCACGTTGCGCATGTCGATGTTCAGGATCGCGGCAAGGTAAGGCCGCTCCTTCCCTCCCACCACCATGGCCTCCTGGATGTAGGGAGTGAACTTCAGCATATTCTCAATCACCTGCGGCCCCACCTTGGAGCCGTCGGAAAGCTCGATGACATCCCCCATGCGGTCGAAGCAGATCACGTCCCCACTCGGGTCGATGGCGCCGTAATCCCCGGAGTAAAGCCACCCGTCCCTGAGGGCCTGCATCGTCGCCTCAGGGTTCTTGTAATACCCCAGGAAGACGCTCGGGCTACGGCTGACGATCTCACCCTCTGGGGTGGTGCGCACCTCCGTCTCTGGCAGCGGCGCACCCATGGTCCAGAAGCGTACCTGCCCGTCCCTGTGGACGCAGGAGATCCCAGCGATCTCCGTCTGTCCATAGATCTGTTTGAGGTTCAGGCCGAGGGCGCGGAAGAATTTGAAGTAGTCAGGACCCAGGGCAGCCCCTCCTGTCCAGGCGACGCGCATGCGCCGCAATCCTGCTTTGTCCAGGACTGGCCGGTAGACAAGCCAGTAAGAAAGGAGCCGTGCGAGCTTGAGCCAAAAGGGAAGGGGCTTCCCTTCGGACTCCATATGCACGAACCTCTCCCCGAGATGCATGGCGAGGTCGAAGATCCGCCTCCGGACCCACCCACTGTCCATGATCCGGACCATGATGGAGGAGTGGATCCCTTCCCAGATGCGCGGGGGCGCAAAGGTAAAGTGCGGTCCGATCTCCCGGAAGTCGCGCTGGGCCGTCTCCGGCTCCTCCGGGAAGTTCACCGTAAACCCTGCCAGGAGGTGGAGGGAGACGGAGATCATCTGCTCTCCGATCCAGGCGAAGGGCAGGTAGGAGACGAACTCGTCGCGCTCGGAGATCGCCTCGACTTGGCGGAAGTTGCAGGCCTGGGAGAGGAGGTTCCTGTAGGTCAGCATGGCGAGCTTGGGGAGGGCGGTTGTCCCGGAGGTCTGGCAGAAGATGGCCACGTCGTCGCCCTTCCCCTGGGAGACCATGGCCGCAAATCGCCCGGGATCCCTGCGGGATGCCTCCTCCCCCAGTCGCTCCACCTCCTGAAAGGAGATCAGCTTGGGGTGGCGGTACCGCCACATCCCCCTCCAGTCGTCCACGATGATGCGGACGATTTTGGGGAGGCGGTCCTCCATCTCCAGGACTTTGTCGGCCTGCTCCTGGTCCTCGCAGAAGACAAACCGCGCATCGGAGAAGTCAAGTAAGATCGCAAGCTGCTCAGCAAGGCTGTCCTGATAAAGGGCGTAGGAGATCCCTCCCGCAGCCTGGGCCCCCAGCGCGGCGTAGTAGAGCTCCGGCCGATTATCCCCGATGATGGCGAGAACCTCCCCCTTTTGGAAGCCAAGCTCCACAAGCCCAAGGGAGAAAGTCCGCACGTGGTTTAGGTACTCTTGCCATGTGATCCCCTGCCAAATCCCCATCTCCTTTTCCCGAAAAGCCACCTTTCCATGGCCAAAGCGCTGGGCATTGTGCATGAGAAGCTTGGGAAAGGTATCGAGGTCAGGGGAGACCTCCAAAGGTTCTCGTGGGCCCCGCCGCTTCACCTCTGCAGGTGCCTGCACGGCCGTCATCCCGCCTCCTCCCCGAGATAGGCCTGGATCACAGCTGGATGATTCTGGATCTCCGAGGGGGGTCCCTCTGCGATCTTGACGCCGTAGTCCATCGCGATGAGACGGTCGGAGATGTCCATAACCACGCCCATATCGTGCTCAATAAGCAGGATAGGGAGGCCTCGCACCTCTTTGAGTTCCAGGATATACCGGGCCATATCCATCTTCTCATCGACGCTCATCCCAGCCATGGGCTCATCGAGCAGGAGAATCCGTGGTTCCATCGCCAGGGCCCTTCCCAGCTCGACCTTCTTCTGGATCCCGTAGGGGAGGTCGGCCACCGGGTGGTAGCGGTATTCCTCGATCTCCAGGAAGTCGATGATCTCCTCGACCACGCGACGGTGCGCGGTGTGCTCCCGCTGGGCCGGTCCAAACCAAAGGCCGCAGGCAAGGAGGTTGGACCGCATGTGATGGATGCGTCCTGACATGATGTTGTCGAGCACGCTCATCCCCCTATAGAGGGCGATGTTCTGAAAGGTCCTGGCGATCCCCATGGCCGCGCGGGCGTCCGGGGGAAGGTGGGTAATCTCCTTACCGTGGAAGATGATTCTTCCCCGTTGCGGCCGATAGAACCCGTTGATGCAGTTAAGGACGCTTGTCTTTCCGGCGCCGTTTGGTCCGATGATCCCGAGGATCTCCCCTGGTTCGACGGAGAAGCTCACTCCGCGCAGCGCCTGGACTCCTTTGAAGCTCACATGGAGATCCTCAACCTGGAGCATGGAGGGGTACGGAATGTTCGCATAATTTTGGATCCTTTAATACTCTGGAGAGGTGTCAAACTCCTTCCGGCGAACTGTATAGGGCAAGGGGTGAGGGGGGATGACCGACCCATCGTACGTCTTGTTTGACCCGGAGGAGGCGCTTCCTCTTGAGCACGCGCTGCGGCCCAAGAAGCGCGGCTTCGGGAGGTCCTCCAGTGGGCCTACGAGAGAGCCCCGGCAGTGAACGCCTTGTTCCACCAAGCTGGAATCCAGCCGGAGGAGATCCGCACCATCGACGACCTCCATCGCCTCCCCGTGACCAAGAAGGATCAGCTCCCGGAGATCCAACAGCGTTCCCTCCCTTTCGGCGGGTTCCTGGCCGTCTCCCGCGACCAGCTCCGACGGATCTTCGTCTCCCCCGGGCCTATCTACGACCCCGAAGGGACAGAGCAGGATTACTGGGGCTTCGCCCCTGCACTTCATGCTGCGGGGTTTCGCCGTGGTGATCTGGTCCTCAACACCTTCAGTTATCACCTGACCCCGGCGGGCCAGATGCTCGACCAGGCCCTCAGCGTGCTCGGATGCGTGGTGATCCCCGGTGGCGTCGGGAACACCGAGATCCAGGCCAGGGCAGTCCTGGACCTCGGTGCCAACGGGTTCACTGGCACCTTCAGCTTTCTTTCCACCCTCCTCCACAAATTGGCAGAACAGTCCCCCCTGAGGGTTGCGTTCGTGACCGGGGAGATGGTCCCTGAGGCAGGGAGGAAACGATTGGAGGAAGCATACCGGATCCGGATCAGTCAAGGATACGGAACGGCGGATGTTGGCCTCATCGCCTACGAGTGCCCCCTGAGGATGGGGATGCACCTATCCAGCCGTGTCCTGGTAGAGATCCTCGACCCGGAAAGCTCTGCTCCCCTCCCTCCGGGGCAAGTGGGGGAGGTTGTGGTGACATTCCTCAGCAAGGTCTACCCCCTGGTTCGCATGGCCACCGGGGACCTCTCCTCTCTCACCGTGGATCCCTGCCCGTGCGGAAGGACGAGCCCGCGCCTCGTGCGCGTCATTGGACGCGTGGGGGATGCTGTGAAAGTGCGGGGGATCTTCCTCCACCCCCTCGAGGCCGACCGCGCCCTCTCCCAGGTGTCGGAGGTGGCGCGCTATCAGTTCGTGGTGACGAGACCAAAGGATCAGGATGAGCTGGAACTTCTGGTCGAGCTACATAATGAGGGGCCAGACCACCACGCCCTGCAAGAGAAGATTGCTCTCCTCATCCGTGAGAACCTCAAGCTGCGTGCAGATGTCAAGATCGTTCCCCCAGGGACGATTCCACTAGATGCCAAAAAGATCGAGGACCGCAGGGTGTGGGAGTGAACTCAACCCTGCGGCTGTGCTCACGTCTCCCCTTCGCTCCCGGCCGTCGGCCTCCACCGGACTCACCCCGCCAAAATGAAGTTTGGCGAGGGAGGGTCACTGATCGCCTTCACACAT
This sequence comes from bacterium, assembly GCA_030550015.1. GTDB lineage: Bacteria > Sysuimicrobiota > Sysuimicrobiia > Sysuimicrobiales > Thermofontiviventaceae > Thermofontivivens > Thermofontivivens primus. The sequence continues at coordinate 23,304 of JAUQQG010000031.1, forward strand.
GCGTGCCCGGTCGCCACACACGGCCAGGTTCGATGAGATGGACGACCTCCCAGGATCGGGACTGGAGCGCACGGGCAATGAATCTTCGATGGCAGCGCCATGGGAAGCGCTCGCTGCAAACCACCACAACCTTCTTCTCTCGTGCAAGCGCTTCCAGACGAAGGATCCCCTCCTGAAACAGCCTTGTCTCCATGAAGGCCTCATAGCCCCCTGGCCGGTATCCGCCGAGCTCCCTCCCGAGATGGACGTAGGCGATGCCCGCCTCCTCCAGGAAGGCCCGGAAATTCTCTTGGACGAAATGGGGGAACCGCTGGCTCGTCGGGAACCTCCGGACGTCCACGACAACTTCGATCCCGAAGGCTCGCAGGAGGTGGAGGAATTCCTCACGCGAGCGGGTGCTGGTTCCTGCGGTGAATACAAGTCCACGGAATCCTTTGCTTTCCCCTCGCAGAGCCTCTCCTCCTGGGCCGGCGCCTTCGTAGGAATGCCTAAGGCGCCCTGACCCCAAGCGGAGCCAAAGGGAAGGATCCGGGCTGAGGGGCTCAGGAGATCGTGAGAGGTGTAGCGTCATCGATGACTCTCTCTTCTCCCTCCAGTGCCCTCCGCAGGACTTTGGGGAGGTGAAAGATCCGGATGTGGGTCTGGCCGTCGTAAAAACGGAGTCCCTGCAGGTTCCGCTTGGCGAGCCGGTTGTCTACCTCCCCAGAGGAGAGAGCCAGGGGATCGTGCACGGAGGAGCCCGTTACGAATCCCCACAGGGAATCAAACGAGAAAATGAACTCGGCATAGGATCGCACAATGGGGAACGCGGTCTTAAGAGTTCGGTGGATCGCCGCATGGTGGATATCCTGCCGATCGTAGCGGATGCCGAGAGCCTGGGCTACGACGATCCCCCCCTCTTTCAACCGGGATGCGAGAAGGGCAAAGAACTCCTTGGTGAACAGGTGGATGGAGGCGGAATCGGAGACGGGATCGGTCACGTCGTTGATAATCACGTCGTACTGTTCTTCATGCTCGGCAAGGTATCTCCGGGCATCGTCATACACCATCCTCACACGGGGGTCCTCGAAGCTGTTCTGATGCCAGGAGGGGAGGTAGGTGCGGCAAAGGTCAACGAGTTCCTCGTCGATATCGACCATCGTCACGGACTCCACAGTGGGATGCTTGAGGACCTCCCGGAGGGTCGCCCCTTCCCCTCCACCGAGGATGAGCACCGTGCGTGGCGCAGGGTGCGTGGTCATGGCGGGATGAACAAGGAGCTCATGGTAGATATACTCATCTGCCTCGACCGATTGGATCTTCCCGTCAAGGATCAGGCACAACCCTAAGGAGGGGCTCTCCTGGATCACCACGTGCTGGAACTTCGTCCTGCGGTCCACGAGGGTCCGGCCGATGCGATAGGCATGGAAGGTATCGGGTGTGTACCAATCGTAGAACCACACTCCCCGCATGATCTCTTCCTGCTCGTCCTTCCATCGATAGCGCATAGGTCCCTCTCCCTGGTTGTTGGTTCTGTTGAACCCCGTGAGCGCGCGGGCCGGGATGAACGCAATCCACGCTTAAGGGTGCTTAGCTCGCGGCGACAGTCTTGAGCTGCCGCTGGTACATCGAGATGATCTCCTCACACGTCGTGGCATCCTCGGGAGACTTATCATCGCGGTACCTCCCCGTGAACCGGGGGAACCGAATGGCGAGGCCGGCATTGGGTTTTATCGCGCCCCATCCGCAGGTGTGCGTTGGACTCAAGGTAATCTCCGCACCGATCACCTCGATCACCATCCCAGGGGCGAACCAGACATCGGCCTCCATCTTGGAGTCTACCCTGGGGTGTCGGTGATCCAGTTTGTATTCCTTGAGGCGCTTGGGGAGCTGTTCGAGGTCTTCATCCGAGAACCCTGAGCCACATTTGGTAACGGACCGGAAGAGGTCGGCCTTGGGGTCGTACGCAGCAAGGAGGAGCGCTCCATAGGTCCCTCCTCTCCTGCCACGCCCGTAGAAGGCGCCAACCACGACGAGATCCACTGTGTCGGTCATCTCGCTCTTGTAGTCCCGCTTGTACTTGATCCACAACCATCCCCGCGCTCCCGCTTGGTAGACGGCCTTGGGATGGACCGCCTTGCAGATGACTCCCTCGCATCCATCCTGGATGGCCCGCTGGAAGAAGAGCTCGAGTTCTTCCGGGTCCTCGGTGATCAGGTATTCGGCGATACGGAACCGATCAGAGGGCTCGATGATCTTCTCCAGCATGCGGTGGCGCTCCTCATAGGACTTTAACGTGAGATCCTGCCCATCGACGTAGAGGACCTCGAAGGCGAACAGGGAGATAGGGTAGAGCTCCATCGCTTCGCGGATCCCGTACTTGCGCCGCCGGTGCATGAGCTCCTGGAACGGACGCAGCTCACCGGTATCGGGATCGATGGCGACGGCCTCGCACTCAATGATCGCGTCCTTTGCCTTGACGTGGGCTCGAACCAGCTCAATGGCGTCGGGATACTGCGCCGTGATATTTTCCAGGCGTCTGCTATAGAGGACCACATCCTTCCCTCTTTTGTGGACCTGGACTCGTTCGCCGTCGTACTTGTATTCAGCAATGCACCGTCCGCCCAGCTTCTGAAGGATCTCCTCGGGGGACGCCAGACGCTCGGCGAGCATGGGCCGGATAGGGTGCCCCACGGAAACGTGGAACTTCCGAACCTCCTCGATCCCACCCTTCGCCAGGGTCTCGGCGACAAGCCCCAAATCCGAGGAGAGGTTATAGGCACGCTCAAGATCCACCCTGAACCTCTTGTCCCCTGCGAGGGCCACAGCGAGCGCATCGAGGACGGTCATATCCCCAACACCCAGGCGTAGCTTCCCCGTGACCGTGCGGACAATGTACTTGGCCTCTTTCGGGGAGGCCCTCCGCAGGAGATCTCGGAGCAGGTTGATCTTCTTCTCCTGGGATCCTGCCCCCGACGCCCTGGCCATCTCGTCCAGGGTGGAGTAGACGTCTTGCACGGTAAGACGCTCCCCTTTCGGGCGATGCCCCTCCATCAGGCGCATGGTGGCTTCTCCCAAGTCCCCGAGGGCGTGGAGCTGCTTCTGGACCTCTGTCTCGCTCACCGAAGCGGCCTGGGCGACGGCTCGGATCGCCAGTTTCTCCGCGACCCCCACCTCCACCCCCACGTAATCGGGATAGAGTTTCCCCTGAGTCAGGTAAACCACTTGAGGGAGGACTGCCTTGGGGGTCATCTTGAACAGGTCCACAAGGAGCTGGGTCATCTCCAACCGACCGGTGGTCCGCTCGATACGCTCATAAGCTTCCGCAATGCGAGCGTATTCCATTCCCTCTCCGCCTCCATTCCCACGAGGGAGACCTCTGTATATTTTGTAATTCGGCACACTCCCTCCGGTCCCTGTTGAATACCAGGCAAACAGAGAGATTTCACTGGAGTGATGGAGAGGGAAGGAGGCGAAGGGGAAAGATGGAATTTAAGGAAGAAGTGTCCGGGCTCCCCAGGGATGTCCCAGGGTGGAGTTTCCCCGGAAATCTGCGGAGAAAGGAAGAGGATCATGTGGGAGGTACCAAAAGCCATCTCTCTCGTCGCGGGTGCTGGTGAGGGGTCGACCGAGATCAATGCCTTTGACCGGGCGCTCCTTGACGCCGGGATCGCCAACCTCAACTTCATTCGGGTGACCAGCATCCTTCCCCCGCAAGCGAAGATCGTTCCCTTGCGCACCATTGTCCCAGGGAGGTTGACCCCTGCTGTGTACACCCGCGTGACCAGCAGGGAACCGGGGCACAAGATCGCCGCTGCCATCGCTGTAGGGATCAGCAAGGAGGACTATGGAGTCATTATGGAGGAAGCTTGTCATGGAACAGCAAAGGAAGCGGAGGCGAAGGTGCGGGCGATGGTGGAGGAGGCATTTGCGATCCGGAACCTCCCCCTCCTGGAGATCGCTGTGATCAGCCGGGAGCATGTGGTGGAACGGTGCGGATGCGTTGTCGCAGCCGCGATTTTTTGGCCAGAATAAGCGCAGGTGAGGGAAATGCAGACATGGCTTATTGACCAAGGAGGAAAAAGCTTTGGGGGCGCCTTCCTTGTCCAGGAGGAGCTCTATAACCAGGCTTCACCCTTCCAGCACATCCGGGTCATCGTCAATGCAGACTTTGGGAGGATGCTGATCCTGGACGAGGCCGTGCAAACCAGCGAGCGTGACGAGTACTTTTACCATGAGATGCTCACCCACGTCCCACTGTGCACCCACCCGGATCCACGCACGGTCCTGATTATCGGAGGCGGAGACGGGGGGCTACTGGAAGAAGTCCTCAAGCATCCTGTGGATAAAGTGACCATGGTGGAGATCGATCCAACTGTGGTTGAGGTATCCCGCAGGTATCTTCCGGGAATCTCCGCCAACGCTTTCGACGACCCTCGGACGGTCCTGGTATTCGGGGACGGAGCGCGGTTTGTGCAGGAGACACAGGAGCGTTTCGATGTTGTCCTGGTGGACTCCACAGACCCCAAGGGGCCGGCGGTGAACCTGTTCGCTGCGGAGTTCTACGTGGCCATTGCCCAGAAGCTTACCCCGCAAGGGATCCTGGCTGTACAGAGCGGCTCCCCGCTGTACCAGCAGAAGGTAATCCGCATGGTCCGACGGAACATGGGAACCATCTTCCCCATTGTCCGGACCTACCTCTGCCCGGTGCCCACCTACCCGGGTGGCCTCTGGTCGTTCACCCTGGGATCGCTCTCCCGAGATCCCCTCACCGTCCCTGAGCAGGAGATCGAAAGGAGGATGGCCTCGATCGCAACATTCTACTACACCCCTTCTGTCCATCGGGAGGCGTTTCGGATCCCGGCACCTATCTGGGCCGAGCTGGAAGACAATGCAAAGGTTCCTGGCGAGCAAGGAGGTTAGTCATCCTCAGGTCGCGATCATCGGGCTTCCCTACGACGCCACTGCGACCTTCCGCCGTGGAGCACGGTTTGCTCCAGCAGCCATCCGCTGGGCTTCGTGGAGCATCGAGTCCTACAGCCCCGTCCTGAACCGGGATCTAGAAAATCTCTGCCTCCAAGATTTCGGCGACGTGGAGCTTCCTGACCCTCCAGAGGAGATGATCGAGTCGGTAATGCAGACGATGCATGCCCTCCCTGAGGGTTGTCTCCCTCTCCTCCTGGGCGGGGAGCATACGATCACCCTTGGGGCGGTCAGGGCGCTCGCTCGACGTTACCCCCGACTCGCTGTTCTGAACCTAGACGCGCACCTGGACATGCGGGATCGCTATGAGGGGAAATCTCTTTCCCATGCCACCGTGATGCGCAGGCTCGCGGAGGAACTTCCAGGATCTCTCGTCCAGCTGGGCGTCCGCTCTGGGGTCCCTGAGGAGTTCGAGGCCGCACGCCGCCTGTGCCTATGGTCCTCCCCCTACCTCTTTCTTCCCCCATCGATCTATGAGATGCTCCGGGAGAGGCCTATCTACCTCACCGTAGACATCGATGTCCTCGATCCCGCCTACGCCCCGGGAACCGGGAATCCGGAGCCGGAGGGACTCTCGGCCCACGAGCTCCTTCGCTTCCTCCGGCACCTCCAGTCCTTGCACGTTGTGGGCATGGATGTGGTGGAAGTCTCTCCTCCCTACGACCCTTCCGGCATGACCGCGGTCCTCGCGGCGAAGATCGCCAGGGAAGCCATCCTCTGCTTTGTTCCACACCTTTCGTGCTGAAGTGTGCGAAGGTAGCTGAGGTACTCCGAGATGGGATTTCTCCATCCCCCTGGGATCCGGTAAGATTGCGTCAGTGCCTCCAGACCTCCCGGAAGACGCGCAGGGCGTTTCTGCCTAAAATCTTCTTCACCTCTTCTTCCGTGTACCCCCGCGCGAGCAGTCCCCGGGTGATGGCAGGGACTTTACTCACATCTTCGAGCCCCGCTGGAGTCTTGGAGATCCCGTCGAAATCCGATCCCAGAGCGACGTGGTCGACCCCCATGACGCGCGCCATGTAGGTGATATGCTCGAGCACACTCTCCACCGTTGCGTCTCCGCGGCCGAGGAATTCTGGGTAGAAGTTCACTCCCACCACGCCTCCGCGCGCAGCAATCGCCCGGAGCTGTTCATCTGTGAGGTTGCGCGGGTGGGGAGCTAGGGCAGCCGCATTGGAGTGGGTAGCGACCACAGGTCCCTTCGCCACCTCCAGTGCCTGCCAGAACGCCTGCTCGGAGAGGTGGGAGACGTCAAGAACCATGCCCAGTTCGTCCATGCGCTCGATGACATCCTTGCCAAGGGGAGTAAGCCCACCATGGACCTGCTCCCTCGCCCCATCTGCGAGAGCGTTGGCGTGGTTCCAGGTCAACGAGAGCATCCGGACCCCTTGCGCATAGAGGTGGTCCAAATTCTCCACCCTGCCCTCCAGGGCATCCCCGTTCTCCACCGCGAGGACCGCAGCTACCTTCCCCTGCTGGAGGAGGGATTCGATCTCCTCCACGGTCCTGGCGTGCCCGATCGCTTCCCTATTGTGCTGGATCTCCCTGTGGAAGGCCTCGATGAGCTCCACAGCCCGCTGATATCCCCTTCCTGCCATTTCTGGAGCGATGTACAGAGCGAAGACCTGGACATCCACCCCTCCCGCCTTTAACCTGGGGAGGTCGATGTGCCCTTCCTGAGGGCCTGAGGGAACGAGGGTGCGCTTCCCTGCCTGGAGGTCCTGCAGGGTATCGCAGTGGAGGTCCACGACCACTGCCTCAAAATGGATCCTCTCAGATGTCTGCATGGGATTCTCCTCCGGGTCACGAAATCGCTTCTCGTTGGTCTTCTCCCAAAGGTTCTGTTACGAGCGCGCCTCCCCTGGACAAGCGCAGGGGATCGCTTTGCACTTGGGGCACCCGCGGGCGTACCTGGCCATTGCCTCCGCCATGTCAACCCCGCAGAGGGCTGCAAGGCTCACGAGCCACGCCAGGACGTCGGAGAACTCTTCCAGTTGCTTCACTCGGTCCCCAGACCTCAGTGCCCTGGCGAGCTCCCCGACCTCCTCGACGAGCCAGCGGAAGGTTCCCTCAGTGCCGCGAGCCCCGTCGCGCTCCCCATAGGTCCTCACAATGATCGACTGGAACTCCCGAATGTCCACAGGAACCTCCATCAAAGGGAGTGATCCCTCCGAAAATAGCCCCTCCTTCCCATCACGGGGTGAGCTCCCGGACGGTAACATAGGGACGCAATTTTGCCACTAGCTTGGGGCCTACTCCCCTTACTTTGAGCAACTCCTCCACCCTACGAAAAGGTCCGGCTTTGCTCCGATACTCCACGATTCGCCTTGCCAAGACAGGTCCGATCCCTGGAAGGGCTTCCAGCTCCGCTACGGACGCTTTGTTGAGGTCGATCACGCCCTCTCTCGCCCCTGGCTGTGCGCCTTTCGATCGGGGTAGGCGTGGGGGGACCACCACACGATCCCCATCGCGCAATGGCATTGCAAGATTCAACCCTCGAAGGTCCGCCTCCTCCGTCGGCCCTCCTGCCTTGGTGAGGATATCCCCTACGCGCGACCCAACCCGAAGGCGGTAGAGACCTGGGAAACGGACAGCACCGGAGATATGTACAGCGATCAGGGAAGGAACTGCAAGGTCTTCCGCTGGGGGCGGCGCAGGAGGGTACGCTGCGAGGAAGAGGCGTACGAGCGCCCCAACAAGAATGGCGCCGATCCCCATCGCCAGGAGCACCCACTCTGTTCTCCTCGGCCACGTCATCGGGGCTACTCGGTGACCACATTCACGAGGCGGCCTGGAACGACGATAACTTCCTTGACCCGCTTCCCATTTAAGAACTTGCGGACCTTCTCCCTCCCTAGGGCCAACTCCCGCGCCATCTCCTCGGTGATGTCTGCGGAAACGGTGACCCGGTCGCGGACCTTCCCATCCACCTGGATGACCAGGGTGATCTCCTCCTCCTTTACCCACTCCTCTTCCCAGCGAGGCCACGGCTGGTTGTGGACGCTGTATTCCCCTCCTAGACGTGCCCACAGCTCCTCTGCCAAATGCGGCGTGATCGGAGCCAGGAGGAGGACGAGAGTGCGGATCGCCTCATCCCATAGCTCGTGCCGTGCAAGAGGAGTCTCCTTGGCCCTTGCGAGGTAATTGGTGTACTCCATGAGCGCCGCGATCATGGTGTTGAACCGGAAGTTCTCTATATCCTCCGTAGCTTTCTTGATGGTCCGGTGGATCCACCGGCGCATCTCCCGGATGGCTTTCTGGCTAGGCCGGCCCTGGACAGGCCCCGGCGGCTCCGTCACCAACGCCCAGACCCGGTGCAGCCAGCGGTGGACCCCTTCGATTCCCTGAGGATCCCATGGCCCGCCCTCGTTCCACGGCCGCATGAACATGAGGTAAGCCCGCACCGTGTCAGCCCCGTACCGCTGGACCTGCTCGTCGGGATCGACCACGTTCCCTCTCGATTTGCTCATACGCTGCCCGTCGGGGCCGAGGATGATCCCTTGGTTATACAGACGAAGCATGGGCTCGTCGAACCAGACCAACCCGAGATCCCGCATCGCTTTCGTGAAAAAGCGCGTGTACAGCAAGTGCATGGTGGCGTGTTCGATCCCACCCGTGTACTGGTCTACGGGGAGCCAGTAGCGCGCGACCTCAGGATCGAAGGGACCTTCCTGGTAGTGGGGGCTCAGGTAGCGGTACTGGTACCAGGAGGAGTCTACGAATGTGTCCATCGTGTCCGTCTCACGCTCCGCAGGGCCCCCGCAGCGTGGGCAGGTAGTCTTTCGGAAGCCCTCGTGGTACTTAAGCGGCGACTCCCCTGTGGGAAGGAACTCAGCATCGTGAGGCAGGATCACCGGAAGGTCTTCTTCAGGGACGGGAACGGTGCCGCAGCTCGGGCAGTAGATGATGGGGATGGGAGTCCCCCAGTAGCGCTGGCGGCTGATGAGCCAGTCGTGCATGCGGTAGTTGGTCTTGCGGCGGCCGATCCCCTTTTCCTCCATGTAGTCGGCGATGCGTTCCCACCCCTCCTTGGAGGGAAGGCCGGTGAAGGGTCCAGAGTTGACCATGGTGCCTTCCTCGATGTAGGCCTGCTCCAAGGGTTCCCCGTTCCACCCAGGGGGAGCGATGACCACCCGAATCTCCAGGCCGTACCGCCGGGCGAAGTCAAAGTCCCGCTCGTCATGGGCAGGAACCCCCATGATTGCCCCCGTGCCATAGGTGAGCAGGACGTAGTCGGCGATCCAGATGGGCACTTCCTCGCCGTTCATGGGGTTGATGGCATAGGCGCCGATGAAAACCCCATCCCTTTCGCGCTCAGTGGCCTGGCGCTCGATATCGGAGGAACGCGCAGCCTTCATCTTGTAGGCCTCCACGGCCTCCCGGCACTCCGGCGTTGTCAGCCTGTCCACAAGGGGATGCTCCGGGGCCAGCACGACGAAGGTCATCCCGTACACGGTGTCAGGGCGCGTGGTGAATACAGGGATTTCCACGTCGGGATGGCCCTTGACAGGGATGCGGAACTCCACACCGCGGCTGGGGCCAATCCAGTTCTGCTGGAGGATGCGCACAGGTTCGGGCCAGTCAAGCTTGCTGAAGTCCAACAGCTCCTCCGCGTACGCGGTGATCCGGAAGAACCACTGCTCCAGGGTCTTCTTGATCACCGGCGTCCCACACCGTTCACACACGCGTTCCTCCCCCACCACCTGCTCGCGCGCAAGCGAGGTATTGCACTTCGGGCACCAGTCCACGGGGGCGAGTGCGCGGTAGGCCAGGCCACGTTCGTAGAACTTCAGAAAGAACCATTGGTTCCACTTGTAGTATTCGGGGTCACAAGTGACGATCTCCCTGTCCCAGTCCCACATTGCGCCCATGGATCTCAGTTGCCTGCGCATGCGCTCGATGTTCTGCATGGTCCAGGTATAGGGGTGAATGCCGTGATTGATGGCTGCGTTCTCCGCGGGGAGGCCGAAAGCGTCAAACCCAATAGGGAGCATCACGTTGTACCCGCGCATGCGCAGGTATCGCGCTTTCGCATCGGAGGGTGCCATGGCATACCAGTGCCCAATGTGCAGGTCCCCGGAGGGGTACGGATACATGGTGAGGAAGTAGTACTTGGGGCGGGGGTCGAAATCCGGAGCATGGTAGAGCTTGTCACGCTCCCAACGCTCCTGCCATCGCGCTTCGATTTCCTGGGGATTATACCGCTCAGCCATACGCTTCCCCCCTGCTGCTCCGTTTTGGATCTCTTCCTAGTTTTGAACTAAGCGGCCCTCCGCCCCGCCAGGGACGGAGGGCCGCTCCGCGGTACCACCCTGCTTGACAGAACCCGTCACGAAGACGTGGTGGAGCTGGCGGGACTTGAACCCGCGACCTCCTCCACGCCAAGGAGGCGCTCTCCCTCTGAGCTACAGCCCCAAGTCCTCGCCCATCTGGGCATAGACACCCATTCAAGGGCCCGGATCTGTCCACTCATTGCCCCTAACGCCGGCCGCGGCGCGGATTACGCATCCCTTCTTGGGAGTTCAGCCGCGCAGCTCCCGGGCGAGTTCAGGAACGGCTTCCCACGGGCTTCCACCAGTCCCCGCTCGCTTGAGAGGTCGCAAAGGGAAGAACCGCCCTTACTACTCCCGTTCATTGCCTTTCGTGGAATGATTATAAAAAATGGAAGCCTGCATCGTCAAGGAAAGTGTTTTGTGATACAGTGTACCCGGGGATCCATGAGCACCCACCAAGAGGGCGGGAGAGGGAATATGCACTTCGTCCTCGCGTTCCTCGACCAAACCGGGCGGGCAACGCTCGCCCTCCTACGGCAGATTATCAAGGTCTTCGATCTCCTCGGGCAATCCGTAGGGTGGCTAGTCCGCGGTCGCTGGGAGCTCCAGCAAACCGTGACCCAGATGGCCCGGGTGGGGGTGGAGTCACTGCCCATCGTGATCATCACAGGCCTGTTCTCGGGCATGGTCCTTGCTTTCCAGACCTCCCGCCAGTTCCTCCAGTTCGGCGCCCAGGGATTCATCGGGGGGCTTGTGGCGGTCACCATGGCGAGGGAGGCAGCGCCAGTCTTCACGGCCGTGGTCATCGCCGGCCGGGTGGGAGCCGGGTTCGCCGCAGAAATCGGTACCATGGCGGTAACGGAACAAATCGATGCACTCCGCGCTCTCGGCATCGATCCCGTCCGTTACCTCGTTGTCCCGCGGTTGAATGCCTGCCTTGTGATGCTCCCTGCGCTCACCCTGTTCAGCAACCTCCTCGGGTCCGTCGGGGGGTTCTGGATCGCCACCCTCCAGGGGGTCGGGCCGGAGATCTACATAGAATCGATCCGCCGGTTCTTGGACCTCTACGACCTTACTGGGGGCCTGATGAAGGCTTTGGTCTTCGGGGTCATCATTGCCATCATCGGCTGTCTTCGGGGAATCACCACCACGGGCGGCGCAATGGGAGTGGGACGGTCCACGACCTCGGCTGTCGTGGCAGCGATTGTGGTCATCTTGATCGGCAACTATTTTCTCGACGTCTTGCTCTACTGAGGATCCCCAGCAAAAGCTCTCGTTGAGATTTTGCTGGGGATCCCTGCGCGGAATCGTTCTTGTTCCAATGACACCTAGCAGGTGCATGCAGGATGGGCGAACCACTCATACGAATCGTGGGACTCTACAAAAGTTTTGGGGACCGGAAGGCACTGGAAGACATTCACCTAGAGGTCTATCCCGGAGAGATCATGGTGATCATGGGACCGAGTGGGTGCGGCAAGACTGTTCTTCTCAAGCACCTTATCGGGCTGCTCCACCCTGATGCAGGCGAGGTGCTCGTGGACGGCCAGAGGATCCACTCCTTGCACGAGAGGGAGCTCAACCGGCTGCGCCAGCGGATCGGGATCGTCTTCCAGACATCCGCCCTGTTCGATTCCATGACCGTAGGGGAGAACGTGGCATTCCCTCTCCGCCAGCACCGCAAGCTCCCCGAATGGGAAGTGCAACGCCTCGTCCGTGAGAAATTAACGATGGTCGGAATGGAAGGCACAGAGCACCTCTTCCCGTCGGAGCTGAGCGGCGGGATGCGCAAGCGCGTCGCCATTGCCAGGGCCCTGGTCTTAGAGCCAGAGATCCTCCTTTACGATGAGCCTACGGCAGGGCTGGACCCTATCATGAGCCGTGCCATCGACGAGTTGATCCTGCGCTTGCGGCGAGAGCTGGGCGTTACCTCCCTTGTGGTCACGCATGACCTCCACAC
>JAUQQG010000007.1:0-1012 GCA_030550015.1 bacterium
TGAGGGAATCTTCGAAAGCTCGGCGCGTGGAAGAGAAGAAACGCCGGCGCAGTGAGGTCATGGCGCGGAGGAGGGAGATCCTATCCGCATTTGAGCGGGAGCGGGGGTCCAAGGCGATTACCATGATCCACCGTCAGGAGCCTTGGGAGGATGACCCCCAATATATTACGATTGAGGACTCGGAGTTCGTCCTCATGCAGATCAAGCACACGCCACAGGATGTCCCCATCGACATCATCCTCCATACCCCTGGTGGGCTTGCCCTGGCTGCAGAGATGATCGCTATGGCTCTGAAAGAACATCCAGCCCAGGTGACAGCGTTCATTCCTTTTTATGCAATGTCCGGAGGAACCCTCATCGCGCTGGCGGCGGATGAGATTTGGATGGAACGGTTTACCACACTGGGGCCACTTGACCCGCAGATCATGGGGTACCCTGCCCCAGCACTGCTCCGTGTATTGTTGCAGAAGCCGGTTACCGTAGTGAGCGATGAGTTGCTTGTAAAAGCGGAGGTTGCCCGCCTGGCCCTCCAGAATGTCCAACGCTTCGTGCAGTGGCTCCTTGAGGGTCAAATGCCCGTAGAGCAGGCCGCGGAACTTTCCGAGTTCCTGACAGGGGGCTACTTTTCCCACGACACCCCGATCACGCTTGCCACCATGGCCGGGTTCGGGTTAAACGTTCGGGAAGGGGTCCCTCCGCTGATTTATGACCTCTTCACTACGTGTGTTTTCGGCGTGTGCAAGCGTCCCTGCATTGCGAGCTATGACCGCATGGAGGTCGGTCATAGGGATAATGGGGTTCCCAGTTGAATAGCTCGTCGTCCCGCTTAAACTATAACGGAAACGCATAAAATTTTAAGGAGGGAGAAAATGCACTGGATCCTCTGGATACTTTCCTTTGCCATCATCAACATCCCCATCCTGACGCTCATTGCAGATCGCACCCTGGCGGTCCCTGCAGACAAAGTCATGAAGTATGTCTGGTATCCGGCGGGGATTGTACTGGCCCTTAT
>JAUQQG010000007.1:1022-4440 GCA_030550015.1 bacterium
CTGGTGGCGGTCGCGGGCGTCTGCCCCCGGGCGCCTGGAGCTTTTTCTTTGGGGACTCATCGGAGGGTTCCTGGCCACGGTCGGCCTGGATATCGTCCGCCTTTTTGGCCACCATGTCCTGAGGGCGTTTCCGGCGGACATGCCAAGGATCTTCGGGATCCTTGCCTTAGGGTTGGGCCCCCGGCTGCAGGAGAACATGATTGCCGGGATGGTTAGACGCCTCGCTGCAGCCGACCCCGAGACCAGGCGGAGGATGATGACGGAGCGCCTAGCTGCAATGGCGAAACTTCCAGATCCCGTTCGAGTGAACGTGGCACGGGCAACGCGGAAGGGACTCGGTAGTCTCCCAGAGGAAAAGAGGCTCGCCCTGATGGAGACGCAGATGGCGTTGCTCGCCGAGCTCCCAACCGAGGTCCGTCGTCCGGTGATGCAGGCCATGGACCTGGCGATGACCGACCGGGCGGCCCCGGTGTATGCACAACCGAGAGGAACGCCCAAGATCCCCATGCAAGTCGCCCGGGAAATTCTCGATGGTGCCATCCCAAAGACAGCAGCGGAGGCCGGGGTCCCCATGTGGTACGTCCTGCTGGTGGGGTATAGCTGGCACCTTCTCAATGGACTTGGTTTTGGATTGGCCTATACGCTGTTGTTCGGTCCGGGGGCGTGGTGGCTTGCATTTGCATGGGGGATCTTTATCTGGGCAGGGATGATGATCACGATGCCGATCATGATGCCTGCGATTCAGTTCCCTATGCCGCGGTTCCTCGCCGTCCCATTCATCGCGCACACCGTGATGGCGGTGCCCATTGGATACTATGCCCTGAAGGCTTCCGAAGCTGCGACTGCCGCAAGCCTTCTGGGGTTTCTGTTCAGGTAGATACGCTTATGCCCCAGGGCGTCCTCATTATGGAATGACCTCATTGGCAGAGCCCTCCAGCCCCTTCTGAAGCACCCCTACAAGCTCTGGGCGGATGAGCTCGGGAGGCGGCGTCTTCCCTGCCCGCAGGAGGTCCCGGATCGTCCTCATGCTCACGGAGGCCCGTCGCATTGCGTGGATCTCTGGGCACGTCCTTTCCGAGGCAATCCCCCCGCACACCGCGCAGTGAAAGACCGCTCCCACCTTTATGATGGTGATGGCCAGGGGAGCGGGAAGGATATCAAAGATCCGGTGCGCAGCATACGGATCGTAGAAATTCCCCACGCCGGCATGATCACGCCCCACAATGAAGTGCGTGGCACCGAAGTTCTGGCGGACGATGGCGTGGAAGACGGCCTCCCGTGGCCCGGCGTAGCGCATGGCGGTGGCGAGCCCGGCGAGGACTACACGGTCCTGCGGGTAGAACCGTGCGACGAGGAGCTGGTAGGCTCTCAGGATCGTCTCGCTGTCGAAGTCGTCCTCCTTCTTTCTCCCTAGGATGGGGTGGATGAATAGCCCGTCGGCGATCTCTAGACCGAGGCGCTGGAGGTATTCGTGGGCCCTGTGGGGGGGGTTACGGGTCTGAAAGGCCACCACCGTTTGCCAGCCGCGTTGTGCGAACAGACCCCGCGTCTGAGCCGGCGTCATCACCCACCTCCGGTAGGGGTGGGTGGGAAAGCGCAGGAGCTGCACCGTTCCGCCAACGGCGTAGGGTCCCTTTTGGTAGAGAAGGTCCACTCCAGGGTGGACAGCGCTGTCTGTGCCGTAGACCTGTCTCGCCAGAGCTGGGAGGTCCAGGCGGTAGACGTCCTGGACCTCCAGAATTCCAACGATCTGACCCTGCTCATCCTGAACTGCCGCGACCTCTCCAGGGGCAACCCTCGGAGGCTCATGCTGCTGGAACAGGACGGGCAGGCTGAAGACCTCCCCGCCGGGGAGGAGCATCTCAGCCGCGACCCGCTCCACCTCCTCCCGCGTCATGAAACCTTCCAGAGGGGAGAAGGCGCCTACGGCAATGTTTTCCAGGTCCAGGAGGGTATCCTCGTCTGCAGAGAGAATCGGAAAGGCTTTTGCTTCCTTAAGGAGACGCTGCTGTTCCTCCCCCACCACTACGCGCTGGACCAGCTTTCCTCCGTGAGGCTCAACGGACATGGCATCCCTCCCGGGCAGGAAGAAGGATCTGACGGAGCGCTACGACCTTCCCGATCACCCAGACTGCGGGCGGGAGAACCTCCACCTTGCCACGCGCCACCGCCGCGAGGGTGGCCTCCACGACTCTTTCTTCCGGAGTGGTCCCCTTCTCGATGAAGCAGACAGGTTCTTGTGGTTCCCGGCCGAGAT
Organism: bacterium; assembly: GCA_030550015.1. Taxonomy (GTDB): domain Bacteria; phylum Sysuimicrobiota; class Sysuimicrobiia; order Sysuimicrobiales; family Thermofontiviventaceae; genus Thermofontivivens; species Thermofontivivens primus. The sequence goes on from JAUQQG010000007.1 coordinate 3,280, forward strand.
CCAGCAAGGTTCCGGCGATCCAGCTCCGCTCCTTCACACCCATCAGCACCACCAGCGTCTCCGCTCGCGCATACCGGGACCAGTCCTGCTTCTCGCCTTCCCGGCAGTGTCCGCTCACCACGGCGAACCCCGAGGAGTACCCGCGGCAGGTCAGGGGGATCCCGGCCAGGGCAGGGAGGGCAATCGCCGAGCTCACCCCGGGAACGACCTCTACCGGCACACCGTGTTCCTGCAGGAAGCGCCACTCTTCCCCGCCCCTCCCGAAGACCATAGGGTCGCCTCCCTTGAGCCGGACCACGTTTCGGCCACCGTGGGCAAGGCGGAGCATAAGATAGAGGATCTCCTCCTGCCTCCGGTGTTGTTCCCCCTCGTGCTTTCCCACGTAGATCCGCTCCGCTGCGGGGTTCGCGAGCTTGAGTACATCCTCCGAAACGAGGCGGTCATAGAGAATCACCTCGGCCTCCTGTAACACCTGGAAGGCCTTAAGGGTGAGCAACCCCGGATCACCTGGACCTGCGCCGACCAGCCAGACCTTTCCCTTATCCATGACCTGTCCCCCGATAGAGGAGCTGTGTGCCGATGAAGAGCAGCCAGAGAAGGAGCCCTACTTTTAATGGACGACGAGGCACGATCGTGGCAGTGTAGGCGCCAAGCGCGCTCCCCAACACGCCCCCTGCCAGCATGGGGAGGAGGACATCCGGCGCCACCTGCCCGAGCCAGATGCGGAGGCCGCCTCCCGCTGAGGCATGGAAGAGCAGAAGGGTTCCCAGCGCGCCCGCCCCCGTAGAGGAGAATCCCACCTCCATGCCGATCAACAACGTCCCAAAAGGGATCAAGGCAGGCCGCTCCACGCGCCGCATGCGCCAAATAGTAGCGATGAGGTTGAGTAGCGTAGACAGAATAACAATAGCCCCCACACCGAACAGAACGGCCCCTTCCCGGCCGCGGAGCCTCTGGAAAAGCAGGGTCCCCATGAGCACCCCGGGAAGGCCGCCTGCAAGCATCAGGCGCATGACCCTGAAATCCACCTGCCGGTTCAGCAGGTAAACGGTCGCAGCAGGAAGCTTGACGAGGGTTCCAAAGATAAGCGCCGTCCCGACGGCCACCCCAGGAGGAAGACCCAGGAAGAGAATCAGGACAGGAGCCGTCACCGTGCCCGCT